>JADGER010000077.1 GCA_016744315.1 Sulfurovaceae bacterium | reverse complement strand
AGGTAATATATCAAGCATTTGACTAAATCTTTCTCCCATCCATTTATCTGAAATAACTAATCGTTTCATAATCATATCTTTGGTTGGAGGAGATTCTTCTTGGGCTAATAATGGTAGTTGGGAAAGAGAACAAGAATTTTTTACCTTTTGAACTCTTATACATTTTTTAAGTACATTTGTATACGGGCTATCAGTTCTATAGACAAAAGTATCTCTTAAAACTTCGTTAGCTATTTGGGTAGAATTATCTAATACAGCTACTATTGCATACTCTTTACATAAAATTTCAAATTCCAAAGAATATAAAAAACCATCTAAAATAGCATATCGAGATATACCATTTTCTAAGTGCTGTATCCAATTATTAAATCCTTCTATATCATAGTCTCTATCAAAAAAAGCTCTATATAAAACAGCTACAAAATCCTGATTACTACTATTTCTATTACTAAACTCCTCACTAAATATAAACCCTCTTGCTATATCTGCTCCTGCACTGCTATTAGAGATAAGCTCTTGAGTCCAATAATTAAGACCTTCAGTATCTGATTCTCTCTCTAGGACGGTATTGTAAAATCTCTCTACAAACCCTGCTACTTGTACTCTATCAGCAAAGATAGAGCTAGTGAATATAATTATAAATAATAAAGCTTGAGATAGTTTCATTTGATGACTCCTTTTTACTTGAATATAATCCAATTTTACTCTTATAATAGTAGTGTTTTATTTAAGATAACTTTAGTTAGTACCTATATCCTAAACTTATTTAGGTATAATCGCGAAAACAGATCTATTAAGACTACTAATTAGGGATTTTCTATGCAAAAAATTAAAAATATCGCGGTAATCGCGCATGTTGACCACGGTAAAACAACACTTGTTGATCAACTTCTTCAACAGTCTGGTACTTATTCAGACCATCAAGAGGTTCAAGAGAGAGCAATGGACTCCAATGATATTGAAAAAGAGAGAGGTATAACTATTCTTTCTAAGAATACTGCTATTACTTATGCAGACCATAAAATTAATATTATTGATACTCCAGGTCACGCCGATTTTGGTGGTGAGGTAGAACGAGTTTTAAAGATGGTTGATGGTGTACTTTTATTGGTTGATGCACAAGAGGGTGTAATGCCTCAAACTAAATTTGTTTTGAAAAAAGCGATTGGTTTTGGTCTTATTCCTGTTGTTGTTATTAATAAAATTGACAAAGATGGTTCTGATCCAGATAGAGTAATGGACGAAGTATTTGACCTTCTTGTAGCACTTGATGCAAATGAAGAGCAATTAGAATTTCCTGTACTCTATGCTGCTGCTAGAGATGGTTATGCAAAATGGGAAATGGAAGATGAAAATAAAGATATGACTCCTCTATTTGAAGCTATCTTAGACAAAGTGCCTTATCCAAAAGGTTCGCCTGATACTGATACACAAGCACAGGTATTTACTCTTGATAGTGATAACTTTGTAGGTAAAATAGGAATTACAAGAATTTTTAATGGTAAAGTTAAAAAAGGTGATGAATATCTTTTAGTTAAAGCTTGTGGAGCTAAGTCAAAAAGTAGAATTTCTAAACTTATTGGATTTAAAGGGTTAGATAGATTTGATATTGATGAGGCAGAAGCTGGTGATATTGTAGCAATTGCTGGATTTAATGATATTGATGTGGGTGATTCTGTTTGTGATCCAGTTAATCCTGTAGCACTTGACCCTATGCATGTTGAAGAGCCAACTCTTTCTGTTATTATGTCTGTAAATGATGGACCATTAGCAGGTACAGAAGGTAAACATGTAACAAGTAATAAAATTCGTGAAAGATTAGCAAAAGAGATGGAAACTAACATTGCTATGAGAATGGAACCAATGGGTGATGCTTCATTTAAAGTTTCGGGTAGAGGGGAACTTCAAATTGGAATTTTGGCTGAAAATATGAGAAGAGAAGGTTTTGAGTTTTTACTTGCAAGACCAGAAGTTGTTACAAAAGAAGAAAATGGTGTAAAAATGGAGCCATTTGAGCATTTAGTTGTTGATGTACCTGAAGAGTTTCAAGGTGTTGCAATTGAAAAATTAGGAAAAAGAAAAGCAAATATGACTTCTCTTAATCCTATGCCAGACGGTACAGTAAGATTAGAATTTGAAATCCCTGCAAGAGGTTTAATTGGATTTAGAAATGAATTCTTGACAGACACAAAAGGTGAAGGTATTATGAACCATTCTTACCTAGAATATAGACCTTACTCAGGTATAGTTATCAGTAGAACACCAGGTGCATTGGTTTCTATGGATAATGGTGAAGCTGTAGCTTTCTCTATATTTAACCTCCAATCTCGTGGTGTTATGTTTATTTCTGCACAAGATAAAGTTTATTCAGGAATGGTTATCGGTGAGTCTGCAAGACCAGGTGACTTAGATGTGAACCCTCTTAAGGGTAAAGCACTCACAAACATGAGAACATCAGGTACAGATGAAGCAGTGAAACTCATCACACCTAGACAAATTACACTTGAATCAGCAATGGAGTGGATTGAAGAAGATGAGCTTATTGAAATTACACCAATTAGTGTAAGAATAAGAAAAAGGTCTCTTGATCCTGTTCTAAGAAAAAGACTTGCAAGAGATAAAAAGAATTCACAAAGATAACTCCTAGAGGAATTTTTTCCTCTTTGGTTTTATCCTTTAGACTCAGATAACACGGGATAAAGATTTCCCTCTTCATAATTTATTCTACTCACTACAACCTTTACTAAGCCCTTAAATGAAGTGATAAAAGTTTCATCTAATTCTATATTCTCAGAAGCATATTTAGCAATAAAATTCATAAGTGCGGTTTTTGTACCTTTGAATGTTTCACGAAACTCTTTAATATGATCTATTGTCTCTTCATCAAGACCGTCAGAATGTTTAATCAAATTATAAAATGCTAAATCTTCTTTCATTAAGTGTCCAACAGTTAAACTATCAAGTTCATTTAAATATTTTTTAGATTTTTTTTTATCATTTTTTTCATAAGATTCTATGATTTTTCCTGCTAATACACCAATTTCTTTATGTTCTTCTTCCCAAGCTTTTACAAGCTTTTGATTTTTGGATAAAAAGAGTGATTTTATCAAAACTACGCCCTCCCTTATACTTTACTATAAATAAGTTTATTCTATTTTATCATAAAGAATTAAGAGTAGCATAAGAAGGTAAAAAAAAAGAAGTTTAATATCGTCTTTGATACTTTAGTTGCATTCTATCATAACCATAAATATCATTACGGATTTGGAGTATACCACTAGGATCAACCCAAGCAGTGAGATATGTTACATCTACAGGTATATTTTCATTAAGATTTAAATAAACTTGTTTTTTACCCTTGAGTCTCTTTTTTGAAAGGTCATAGTTTACATTTTTGTTAAACGAAGAGAAAGTTTTGAGGAGTTCACGAGGCTTTTGTAAACGAATACAGCCATGGCTAAAGGCTCTAGTATGTCGTTTAAATAGATGCTTTTGTGGTGTGTCATGCATATAAACCGAAAACTTATTAGGAAAAAGAAACTTTACTTTTCCTAGAGCATTTCTATTTCCTGGAACTTGAGCAAAACGATATGGTACAGATTTACTATAACGATATTTACTCCAATCAACTGTGCGTGGTGAAATTTTCTTTGCATCTTTACCCCAACCATCGCGTACTTCAATGCCTTGTCTTTTCATAGCATTTTTATTTTTAAGAAGCTTAGGAATCATCTCATTTTGGATAATACTTGTAGGTACATTCCAATAAGGATTGAGTACAATAGTTTTGATTTCTTCACTAAAAATAGGTGTAGGGTGTTTTTTTGATCCTGTTACAACACGCATAGTCTGTATTACTTTTGCATCTTCATAAAAATAGAGTTGAAATGCTGGGATATTTACCATAATATGTTTTCCACTATCATTTCTTCGCATCATTTTAATACGATCAAGATTTAGTTTCATTTTTGTCATTATCTGCCCAACACTTAAAGAGAGAGCCTTCGCTGTGCCTTTGCCAATTACTCCATCTACAAGTTGTCCATTGCGTTGTTGAAAAGTTTTGACAGCTTTAAGAAGACAGCTATCATATACAGGTGAATCATTGACTTCACAACCATTTAAATCAGCACTTAGGCTTAGTCGTTTTCGTATAAGTGGTATTGCTGGATTGCTACTATTGGGTACAATTTTTGTAGCTATAGTAATAGTTGGCCATTGACCACTTACAGCAATTTGTTTATATTGTTCTAGCTTTTTTTTGAGTTTGGTATAGAGTCTTGTATGAGGTGTAAGTGCATCAAAAGGTGAATTTACATCATTATTTACAATAATAGTACGAAGTAAAGAAGAAGGAGTGTAGGGTGGATAGATTTCCCAGTCTGCATACACATCATCAAGTCCTGCTTGTCTTTTGAAAAGAACTTTAAAGTGACCCCAATGAATCATACCATAGAGTGTATAATTAGTATAATTTTTAAAGAGTTTACTTAGCTTAAATTCTAGTTTTATATGTTTACCTATAGAATCTTTCCCTGAAAATAGAGATGTAGAAGTACCTCTTGCCAAAATATTGTTAGCATTTTTATACATTTTGGTTCTCTTATCTAAGAGAGGATCACTCAAAACTCTATCTAAAAGTTGTTTTGCAATAGGGGTAAGACCGTGTTGTGTTACCCAAAGAGGTCTATGCCCAGAGATTTTATACATCTTTCTAAGATAGCTACTTCTAGGTTGTGTACTTACAGCCTTACTAATAATAGCCTGAGCGACAGTATCAAATTGTTTTGCCACTACTTGGCTTGTAAAAAATGTTATAAATAGTAATGAAATGACTATAAAATGCTTTATTCTTATCATAATACGAAGATATCCTTATCCAAAAAATATAATTTCGTAGTATATCTAAAATTAAGCATTTATATGCTTGCTATAGAGAAAAATATATCAATTTATATTGAGTAATTCTCGTACTATAGCCCTATCATCAAAAGGATATTTGACTCCCTTTATCTCTTGGTAATCTTCATCACCTTTTCCCAAAATTAATAAAATATCATCTTTTTGCATTTGACTTAATGCTATTTCTATCGCTTGCCGTCTATTAGGCGTAGCTGTTACATTATCTTTGCCTTGTAGACCTATAAGAATTTCTTCGAGTATCATCTCAGGTATTTCATCTCTAGGATTATCACTAGTAACATAAATTCTTTTTGCAAATCTTCCAGCAACTGCACCCATTTTTGGTCGTTTGCCTTTGTCTCTATTGCCTCCTGCACCAAAGACAACAGATATATCTTTATCTTTAATACTATCGAGTACTTGATACATACCATCATCCGTATGTGCAAAATCTACAACAACAAGAGGCTGAGTACTTACAACTTCCATTCTTCCTGCAACACCTGCAAAGTTTTCTACTACTTCACATACTTCCTCAATTTTTTTGCCTGTAAGCATAACAACAGACCCAATTGCAGCCATAAGATTAAAGAGATTAAAGAGTCCTATCATAGGAGAATAAAATGTAGCTTCTTCACTCATATGTTTTACTCCTGCTGTGATACCATCAAGCAAAGAGAAGGCTTGGACTTTAAAAGTTGCAGGTTCATCTACGCCATAACTTTGGGCATTGATAGGATTATAGGAAATATTTTTAATATCATCTTTATTCAAAAGCTTGGGAGTTTCATCAGCAAAAAAGAGACTCTTTACTCGACGATACTCTTCTACACTTCCATGGTAATCCAAATGGTCACGCGTAACATTAGTATGGACTTTGAGTGCAAAAGAGATGTCTTCTATTCTATTTTGGTCAATAGCATGAGAGCTTACTTCCATAATAAAATAGTTACAATTATGCTCTTGTGCCATTTTCATATTGTGGAGTGTTTCTAGTATAGAAGGCGTAGTCATAACTTTTTCTTCTAGTCTCTGTTCTTGTGCAAAAAAACCTCTTGTACCTTGTAATGCAGGTTTTTGGTCTAAATCAAGTAAAAATGAATATATTGCAGCTGTTACACTTGTTTTTCCATTTGTCCCTGTAACACCAATTACCTTGAGTGTGTTTATACCCCAAAATGAGATAAGTTCAAGAGGGGTAATATAAGAAGGCTTAGGATCTAACATATCAAAGTAATGGCTATTTTGAGCTGTTTTTAAAAAGAGTGTATCTTTGTTTAGCTTCGTTGTATCATCTGTAATAGATGAAAAACCTTTTATTTTTAATGCTAGTACCATTATTTTTGCTCCATAAGATTATAGAGTTCAAATATCTCTTGGTCTCCATCAAAACTATTTGAAGCAGCGTCCAAATAGTGTAGAGCAGTCTCTTGAAAACCTTGTGTTGCTAGATGGGTTATAAAATCTATAAATTCATCTTTTTGAGTAATAATAACTTTTGTAGAGAACATAATATCTTCAAATGCCATTTTAAAATTACCACGAGCCTCAACAAGTTTCATAAAATCATCATATCTAATACCGTCAGCATACTCTATTTGTTCATTTATTGGGTCTATAAGCAACTCTTGCAAAGAACTCTTTGAGCTATCAAGTGTTTTTATAAGATTATCAATAATATCCAAAGCATCCACTTCTTCTTCTTTTATAACTTGATAATAGTCAAAGAGTGCTTGGGCATCATCACTATTTTGTGTACCTAAGTCACTTAAGTAGACACCTACCTTAGCTTCAGTAAGTTCTGGATAATCATTTAATACAAGGCTATAGCTTTGGAGTGATAGGATATACTCAGCATTAGAAAACTGTGTTTGTGCCCTATCTAAAAGATTTTTCTTATTTATTTTTTTCATTATTTATCCTAATTGATCGAGTTTATCTTCCCAGCCAATAGGTACATTCATTACAGTAACTTCTGGATGAATTAATGCTTTCATCTGTCGCTCTACACCAAATTTTAGGGTTGTTCCACTACTTGCACAACCAATACATGCTCCTTTTAGCTGAACATACACTACACCTTTGATAATAGCAATTAACTCTATATCTCCACCATCAAGTTTAATAGAGGGTCTTACTTTTTCTATAACATTTTCTACAGCTGGTCTTAACTCTTCATCTGAAAACAAAATCAACTTTGCTCCTTCATTTAATAACTAATATATTGTTACCCTTTATACATGAAAATATAAAGTTTGTCAAGGATAAAGAGGGTTCTTCTATAATAAATATAAGAATATTTACTTTTTATTTACAAACTTAAGTATTTTCATTTGCCTAGTTATTAATTGATTAAACTTTGTTTTAAATAATGCTAGAGTAATCAAAAGTATTAAAATGGTAAATAAATTTTATCTATAAGCTCCTGATACTCATCTTCTACACTACTATCAATAGTTATTCCTCCACCACTTTTATAAAGGAGGTTTCCTTCTTTGGATTGAATAAAACGAATCATCACGCCTGAATGGAGTGATGCACCATCAAAAATACCAAAAACACCTGTATAAAATCCTCTAGGATGATTTTCTATCTCTTTGATTATTTTTTGTGTCTGTTTTTTGGGTGTGCCTGTGATTGAGCCTGCGGGGGTGAGTGCGTCAAGGAGAGTACCTATATTCTCTTGCCAGTTGTGTGAAAGTTTGGCTGTAATATGAGAACTCACCTGAAGAAGCTCTTTTTTGCCTGCTTTAATTTTATCAATATATCGAAATTTATTTACTTTAATAGATTTACCTATAATTCCTAAATCATTACGCATTAAATCTACTATCATCACATGTTCTGCCATCTCTTTAGGATTGTTGAGTATTTGTTCTTTGGCATTGGGTTTGGAGGCTTCTATTGTCCCTTTCATAGGATATGTAGAGATTGTATTATCTTCTATATGTATAAACTCCTCAGGAGAAAAGCAGATAAATTCTCCTTTAAAATAGAGTTTAAACTTAGCTTTGGAATAGGTAAAAATCTCTTTAAGAGATAAATCTGTTTCTATATCTGTCTCAAAAGTTAGATTTAAAAGATAGGAGTTTCCTTTGGAAATCTCTTCAATTATTTTATCAAAAGAGTTTTTATAAGAGGTAAAAGAGATAGGAAAAAGCTCAAAAGTATAAGTACAATTTCTTTTTTTTGCAGGATAATTTCTATATGTTTTAAGTTTATAAAAAATATCTTCATCAAGGCTATCAAGAGCTTGAGCAAAAATCTTTTGTTTATCATAAGAGAGAATAAATAAAAAAGGAGTTTTTGCTTTTCCTAAAGTATTTATCTGCTCTATACCTTGTGAATGATTGAGCCATACTTCTTTTTTCATGAATCCAAAAATAGAAGTTTTAGCACAGCCATACGAATATAAACACCATTTTCTACCTGTTCTAATACCTTGCATCTTTTATCATCAAGGATTGCATCACTTATATCAATATTACGCATTACAGGGCCAGGATGTAAAATAAGTATATCTCTATCTCCTAAGAGTTTGGATGTAATGCAGTATTTTTTTGCATACTCGTCATAGTTTTCAAAGACAGGTGTTTTATGGCGTTCGAGTTGCGCTCTTAGACTCATTATTACATCTACTTTATCTATAATTTCTTCCAAATTCTCTACCTGAGGGAAATTACTTTGTGGCATAAAAGAGGGTGGTGCTACAAGTGTAATCTCCATCCCCATGCGTTCTAGCAGTCTTATATTAGAATGTGCAACGCGAGAGCTAATAATATCACCTACAATGGCAATTTTTTTGCCCTTAACAGATCCAAAATGTTCTTTGATAGTGAAAAGATCTAAAAGTGCTTGGGTAGGATGAGTATCATTGCCTGCTCCTGCATTGATAACAGAAGTAAGTTGCATTTGTGCTAAGTGCTTTGGAATATCATTGTCTTGATGTCTAATGATAACGCCATCTGGTTGCATAGCACAAAGGTTAGTAAAAGTATCTTCTAGGGTTTCACCTTTGTTGGTGGAACTTCGAGATGGATCTAAATGGACAATAGATGCCCCAAGCCTTTTTGCTGCAATTTCAAAAGAACTTCGTGTTCGTGTAGAACTCTCAAAAAAAAGAGTAATCAAAAGTTTGTCTCGTAAAAGAGCGATAGGTTTTTTGATTTTAAACTCTTTTGCATCATTTAAAATGTAATCAATTTGTAATCTATTGAGATCGGTGGTATCCACAAGATGTTGCATAATTTCTCCTAAGGTGAGTATAAAAAAAAATTTTAATGATATTCTTTCGATATAATAGCAAAACAAGGAGAGAATAATGATAAATCAAGCACTTTTTTCTAATAAAAAAGATTATAGATATATGCTATCTCGCTTTTGGGATAAGAACAAACCAGTACTAGGAATAATTGGATTACAACCATTATCTGGAAATGCTAAACAAGATGATGATGATATTATAAAGCAGATAGATATTGCAAAATCATTAGGCTATGGTGGACTTTATTCTTGTAATCTTTTTGCATTTTTACAAACAGATGATACAGGATTAGAGACTCTCAAAAATCCTATAGGATCAAATAATAATAAATATCTCAAATATTATATGAAAGAGTGTAAAATAGTAGTATGTGCGTGGGGTGATGAAGGAATTCTGCACAATAGAGGTGAGAGCGTACAAAATATATTGAAAGATTTATACTATTTTGAACTCAATGCATTAGGTCAACCAGAACACTTTTCTACAATTACACTAGGAATAGAACCAAAAAAGTTCTAAATTCTATTTTTCTTCAATTTTCTCTATCGCTTTATTATACTCTTCAATATGATTTAGGTTATCAAAAGCACTGCTATTTTCAAATTTTATAAATACACTATTTGATGCAGATAAAAGAGCATGGAGACGATGATTATCTTCTGCCAAAAACTTCTTTGCTTTTGCTACTATGGAACGCCTATAAATGCCACATAAAGGCTCTTTTCCTCTGGGGCTTTGTGCAATAATAGCATCAAAGTCACCCTTTTTACTCTCTTTATACAGCTTATTAATAATCTCTTGGCTTACAAAAGGAGCATCTACACTCAAAATAAAACACTCCTCTGCTTCTATAGTCTCAAAAATAGAAACAATACCTACAAGAGGAGAACTTTGTGGATATTTATCATAAATAAGTTCTGCATCAAAAGCAAATTTTGCTTCTTTGGTACTAATATAAACTGTATCAAAAAAAGTTCTAAGTCGTGTATATTGATATTCACAGAGTGTTGGAGAATCCCCAAAAGGCATAAGTGCTTTATCTTGACCCATGCGTGAGCTTTTGCCACCAGCAAAAACTATAGCGGTATTATGTGTGTGTGTCAACGTATTTCCTTGTTGTGTCCAAAAAGTGCAAAAAATGCTAAAAGAGCAATAATAGCTTCTAGCAAAAACATAAATTCTCCATATATCCAACCAGCCAAAAGAGCTCCTACTGATCCACCCAAACCAAAAGCTATGCCCAAGAAAAACTGTTGTGCGAGTCTTTTTTGGCTATAAAGAACAAAAATATATGAAATTGCAGCTGTATGATAGAGAGCAAAACTAATAGCGTGAAGTGATTGTGAGGCAAAGACCATAGATATTGAATCAGGATAAAGATAGAGTAAAAACCAACGCAATGAGGTAATAAAAAGGGCTATCTTTAAAATATTCAAAAGATTTCTACGCAAGAGTGGACCTTGAAAATAGAGCATAACTATTTCGCAAACTACTCCAAAACTCCACATCCAACTTGTGACTTCCAAAGAAATACCATGAGCAGTTTCATAAATAGTAAAAAAGTTATAAAACCCTCCAAAACTAACTTGCATCAAAAAGACACTTATCCAAAACCAAGGATAACGCAAAAGTGAAAACGATTTATTATCTTGTGCAGTTTCCACTTTTGTATGGCTGTCATAGAAGATAATTGTAGTACCAAAGAGCAAAGTAAAAAATGTCATTGTAACAAGATAATAGAGTGCTTCAATTGGAGAACTTAGTACACTTCCTAGCCAAAGTGCAATCGCCATAAATCCAATAGAACCATAGAGGCGGATTTTGCCATATCTACTTTTGGATAAGGTTTGCAGAGCTATTGTTTCTACAAAAGGCAAAGAGATACCCATAGTTGCACCAAATATAAGATTAGCTCCAAGGTAAAACCAAAAACTTTCTATAGTTAGTAAAAACAGTATACTGCTCATCAAAGAGAGTAGTAAAGAGAGAACAAAAATTTTATGGTTAAGAGTAATAAAATAACGAAAAATAAAAGGGAGTAAAAATCGCATA
>JADGER010000076.1 GCA_016744315.1 Sulfurovaceae bacterium | reverse complement strand
ATTTTCACTTTTCTTTGTTTGAACTCTTGAAAACCAAAGAGTAATACTCTTCTGATTAACTCTAACTCTTTTCTCTTCCATTTAGGCATATAAAGTTTATCATCTGGAGTTATACTTGGTAAATTATTCCCATAAAAAACTTTTGTATATATTTTATACGCTTTTGGTGCATTTTTACGATATGCTTGCAACTCTTTATTGTCAAGCTCAAAGCTATTTGCCATATCAATAAAAAAGTTCCAAGCTGTCAATATAGTTTCACAGTCAATATTGCTTTTACTCTTATTATTGAGCCATTTTAAAGTACTATCCAAATCATGCAAAAGTGGTTCAGAATAATCAATTATTCTTATATTGTTTTTCTTTGCATACTGTTTTAAAAATTTTAGTTTTGAAAAAATAGGTATCTTATTACTTTTGGGATTGATAAATAATGTATCTTCACTACCATCGTTCATTTCCCAAATCAGATATCTATTTTTATTATTGAGACGATACAGTAGTGGATAGTATTGTTTTTTCATCTATACTTTTGTATAATATACTTCATCTAATGTATCCATTTAATCAAATCCTTCACATACTCATCAGAAATAGAACCTAGACTGATATAAGCATGTAAGCTTCTGTTGTATTTTTTACTTTGCATTGTTGAACTCTTTTAAAAATTTTGTGCTTGTGCTGAAGTTGGATTTATGGGTCATCTTAAATCAACTTTTCTATTTCATTTAACTGACTATGATGTATAAGTTGCACATCTATAGCTTGTGCTAAATCTCTTGATGGCTTACTATAATCCATATTGCTACAAACTATTGGAATAGTACCTTTATAATATGCGTTAGCAACAAATATATCTTTTACGGCGGAAATTCCAATCCGACTCTTTTGTCGTTTACATTGGATAACAGCTTTTATATTATCTTTTTTTGCAATAATATCTGCACCAAAATCTCCTCCTCCTTTAGTTAACATAGCTTCCCACCCATATCTTTTAAGCAAATCCATACAATAAACTTCATATTCTACACCAGAAAATCCACTAACATCTTCTTGATACTTAACAGGATTATTTTTCTGATATTCGTTTAATATACTGTCAAGAAATACCATTGCATTTTGGATATAATGTTCTTCTTTCTCAGTTAATTCATATGTCCCCATATCTCGCATTGATTTATTTAGACATTTTAAATAAACAAAATAATATTTAGACCACTTCCAATATTCAAAATGAGCTTTATCATTTTTCCTCATCGTGATAGATACTTTCCGATCAAATAATAATTCTTTAATAGACTCATTAATTTTAATTAATATTTCTTCTTTTTCAAAATTGGATAACATATTTCACCTTTTAATCTTTCTATCCGATAAAAACTTTCTCAGTCGTTAAAGATACCCCTCCAAAGCCCCTCTCAAAACCTCCACCAACTCCGCATCCATATACCCATAATCATCAGGTATATCCAAAACAATTACTTTTTTGTATTGTAACAATCTAGCATAATCAGCTTTGAGCCTATCTTTGTGTTTGTATTCCATCACAAAGATGATAGTTGCCCACTCTATATCTTTGGCATTGACTGTTCGTCTAGCTCTTGGGCTTGTCCCAGCAGAACGCACATTAACGCGTTCATCTCTTGCATAGATCTTTTCAGCAGTAGGACTTCGCCATTGGTTACGGCTACAGATAAAGAGGAGGTTTTGCATTGTATACTTCCTAAAATTTATAAAGTTAATGAGGATTGTGGTTTTGAAAGGGAGATATATAGGCATATACCTATATATCTCTGTAGAAAAAATATTTTTATAGTTCTGACATCTCTTTAGACATACCTTGGGCTGTCTTTTCGATTATCATTTTTGCAAGTGCTACATTTCCATCATCTCTGAAGATAGCAAATACATTGAGCTTTGAAAAATTGTCACCTGTTTGGTCTCCAGCACTATTAATAAGGAATACATGTCCATCATGTGTTTTAGTCTCAACAAATGAAGCATCAGAGAAACCAACATCTAGTGAAGATTCTGAAATCATTCTAAAAGCATCATTAAAAATACTTGCTGAATATGCAATATCTACACCTGTATTCTCTGCATCCATATAGAGTGTCTCACCTGAAAAGTTCAGTACTGCTGATCCTAAATAGCCACTTACTGATCTAAGTCTTTTCATAGATTGGTCAAAGTTTATCATTATTTATCCTTAATTAACTATTTTGTAATTTTGTCATAACATCATTAAATGTTTCTAATGATCCACCATAAGAGGCTAAAAACTCTTCTAATACTTTGAGTGATACTTCCATACCTCCGCTCTCTTCTGCAACAATAAGTCTAGCATAAAGAGGTTCAATAACTGCTCTTGCTCCTGCACTCATTGTCTTTCTTGTAGAGACATAGTTTCTAAATGACCCATCTGGGTTTTTAGCCACTCTAACATGTGCATGAATCCAATAAAAACTTCCATCTTTTGCAAGATTTTTAACAAAAGCATACACATCTTTACTATCTTTAAGGCTATCCCAAAAATATTTAAAAATAATTTTTGGCATATCAGGATGACGGATAAGAGCATGTGGCTTATCTATAAGTTCACCTTGTGTGTAGCCTGCTAATTTGAAAAAAATTGGGTTAGCATAAGTTATATCTCCTGCTTCATTTCCTTTTGAAACAATAATATCAACGCTTCGTACTTCTTGTTCTACATCTGTTGGTGTAATCCCCATAATATTTCCTTTAGTTATGTAATAGTTAAAATTGCAAGATATATAAAAACATAAAAAAATAGTATCTAATTAACTATTAATTAACATTTAAATTGATAAAATAGTTATAAAAAAATAGGAAAAGTGAAAATTATGCCAGATAAAGATAAAGATAAAGAATTAATTAGCACACTTACTGAAACTATGGATCAAATATCCGAAGCACTCAATGAAAGAGAAGTTTTCCGTATTGTTGAAAATTTATTAATAAATTTAACAAATTCAGAGTTTGCGACATTTTTTATATTTGATAATAAAAAACAAATACTCTATAGCAAAAAAGAGATAGAATTGGTTTATCCTATGGTGAATCCTGAAGGGTTATTAGGTAAAAGTTTTCTAACAAAAAAACCTGCTATTTATAATCATATTGCGAGTGAAAAACTCTATTTACCGACAATTGATAATCCAAAAAATATACGATTGCGTTCACAACTTATTGTTCCTATACTCCATGATGATAATCTTATTGCTATGATTCGTCTCTCTCGTTCAATATATATGACCAAACATTTTACTCTTAAAGAGATTGATATCACTAAAACTCTCTGTAGCTTTTTGGCTAAAGTAATAAAAAAAATAGAATTTAATGAGATAAATAATAAAGATAACAATTATGATAGTTATGATATTAAAGTCAATACTACAAAAATAGGTAAAGAAATTAAAGAGATAAATAAAGATACTCATAATAATGAAATCAATTCTACTATGCTATTTTTGTCTAATACTGTACATGATATTCGTACACCTGCAAATAGTCTTTATGGCTTTCTTGAAGTATTAGAAGCTCAAATTGAAGATAAAAGACTTAAAGAGTTTATAGAAAATGCCAAAGAGAGTGCATCCTTTATTAATAAGCTTACAGATTCTATACTCGAACAAGTAAAAGATAAACATGAAATACAATCATCAAGACCAGAAATAGTTAATACTATCAAGTTTTTTTCTCAGATAGGTGATCTTTTTTCTGCAAATATGTGTAAAAAAGAGATCTCTTATCTCATCTATATATGTCCTGATATTCCCAAAGAGATACTTATTGATAGATTAAAAGTAAAAAGAATAATTATTAACTTAATAGGAAATGCCTATAAATTTACACCATCGAAAGAACATATCCATTTTGAAATCAAATGTAATCCCGAAAAAGAAGAACTACAAATATCTATTAGAGATACTGGTTTAGGTATTGCTAAAAGTCGTCAAAAAGCAATATTTAACTCTTTTGAACAGGCTGAAGAAGATACAAATGAACATTTTGGTGGCACAGGTTTAGGGTTGGCTATATCCTCTAAATATGTTAATGACCTAGGTGGTACTTTGGAGCTAGAAAGTGAATTAGATAAAGGAAGTAATTTTTATTTTAATCTTCCACTCAAAATTATTACTTCAGAACCTTCACAAGAACAAATTATTAATTTTGATAGAAAAATTACTATATTAACAGATAATCTCTTATGTATTAATGCTGAGAATATTAAATTTTATCTTATAAAATTAGGTATTGAAAGTGACAATATTAGTATTAGTAAAAAAATAGAAACTGATACAACACATTTATTTTGCTTTCAACATAAAGTCTCTGAAGAAATAATCCACATAACTCAAGAGAATGCTATTAAACTCATTCTTGTTGAAGAACAACTTTTTTCTTTGAGTAAAAATAAATCTTATAAAGATATAACTATTATTTCAGAAAATACCTATTATGGGCATAAAATACACAGTGCAGTATTTTCAGGTAAAAAATTAAAAATTATTTTAGCTGATGATAGTAAAATTAATCTTATCCTACTTCGTGCCATGTTAGAGACTGAATATTGTGATATCGAGATAGCAACAGATGGGCAAGAAGCATTAGAAAAATTAGAATATGCATACCAGATAGAAAAGCACCCTTATGATATGATATTTTTGGATGAACATATGCCTAATATCTCTGGGACTCAGCTACTCATACAGTTTAGAGAAATAGAAAAACAAGAGAATATAGTACCTATATTTGCTGTATCAGTAAGTGGTGACCCTGATATGAGTAAGCAAAGTATAGATCTTTATAATTTTATGATGAATAAACCATTTAAAAAACAAGATGTAAAAGACGCTGTAAGTGCATTAAAAAAAGACCTATAATATTAGTTAGGTCTTAGTAAAATTTCTCTTACATCTTCATAGCTTTCACTTTGGCAGAGTATTTCAATTTTATTTGTTGGAATACTCTCCACTACTATAATCACACCCAAAGAGTAAGAAAGAGCTTCAAGTTTTTGACGAAGTGCTAGTTCGTTGTCAAAGCTAGGTGGATTATATATAAGTTCTGTGACACTTTTATAACTACTTTGCATCAATTGATTATAATACGCTAAAGAGATAAACCGTACCTCATCACGATTCATATAACTCACATTATCAATCTCCATATCTATTTTACCACGACTATATTCACCCTTTAGGCTAGAATATGGCAAAAAGTGTGCTGGAACAACTTCTTTTCTAACTCGAACTAAACCCATAAGTAATCGCCAATTAAGAAATCTCTGTTTGATAATCTTATGCTCAATATTCTCTTCTTCGTACTCTGCTCTTTTGGTATATAACTCCAAACGGTACTCTATAGATTGGGGCTGTATCTGAGCAGAAATAGGAGACATAAGCTCATCTGCTAATCTTTTTTGCTGTTGCCTTTGCATAGTTAATCCATAAATACATCCACAATAATTTTGACGATAAAGAGCATCTTTTTTGGCTAAAATATTTTGTTCTTGTGTCCCTGATGCTTTGCGATAATCAGGGGCTACAAAGCTAATGCCATAGCGAGATGCCAAAAGGTCTCCTGCTTTTTGCAATTGATGCAAAGACTTTTTGGGACTTGTTAGCAGTGTAGAGCTAAAAAGCTCTTCTCCTATCTCTTTGGCTTTTTGTGCAGAGACTTCAAATCGTTTATCAAAGCACACAGCACACCTAGCACCTTTCTCTGGCTCTTTTTCTAGTCCTCGTACTGCCTTAATCCAAGCAACTGTATCGTACTCTCCTTCTATAAGCTCTATACCCAACATTCTACAGCTTCGCTTCACATCTAAAAGACGCAATTGATACTCACTAAAGGGATGAATATTAGGATCATAAAAAAATCCTATTAATTTCTCGTTAGGATATTCAAGCTGAAGTTTTTGCAAAAAGAAGTGACTATCTACCGCACAACATATATGTACTAACATTATAACTTTCCTAAAATAATTTGAGCAACATTATGACTACTGCCATGTGCTAAATACTCTTTTAACTCTTTGGCTTTTGTAGCAAATATTTCACGATTGGTAGTATAGTACTCGTCTACTAAATTATCTACTGTTACTTGTTCTTGCAAAAGTTCTTTATGCAGTGTTGTATTATTAAAATGGGTCAAAACAATATTTGCCAAACCTACCTGTTGAATTTTTAATATTTTAGTACCTATGAAAAAATCTATCTTTTTGGCAATATAATTAAGTGTAAAAGGAGTGCCAATAAGTGCTGATTCAAGCGTAGCAGTACCGCTACAGATATATGCAAAATCTGCTCTATAAAGTGCTATATGTGTCTCTTTGACTATCTCAAAATCATCTATATCTCCATATAATAAAGATATTTGTTCATCACTAAAAGAAGAAGGGATAATAAGCAGTGCTTTATGCCCTTGTAATCTTTTGCGTACTTCTCGATAAAAAGGCATAAGTTTTGTAATTTCTGCTCTTCTACTCCCTGGGAGATAGGCGATAGTCTCTAGCTCTTTTTTGGAAGACAACCCCTCTTTGTAGAGTTGTATCTCATCAAGAAGTGGATGACCAACATACTGTGCCTTACTTGAATACATAGCTGTCTCAAATGGTAAAATACCCAAAAGGTGATCACAATACTTTTCAAGCTTTTTTACTCTTTTGGGTCGGCTTGCCCATACTTGGGGAAGTATATAATATATAATCTCTTTATCTGGATAGGCAGTTTTTAGTTTTTTGGCAAGAGGCAAATTAAATCCTGAACTATCCATAAGTAGTATCTTATCTACATCTTTTGCCATAGCGACCATTTCATCTGCTAGTTTCAAAAACCATCGTAATTTCTTGATAGCATCAACTACTCCCATAATAGCTACTTGGCTAATATCATAATGAGGTGTTCCTAGCCTACTATCAAATATCCCTACAAGCTCAATAGGCTCAGTTATATGTTTAAGTACTTGGGTAAGATGTAAATTTGAAGAGGGTTCTAACGCAGATACAAGTAGCTTCATACTATTTTACCCGACATGCTGCACCAATCTCTTGGATAATCATTATCTTATGCTTTTCACAATTTCCTGATTGTCTAATATTCAAAATAGCAGGATAAGTCTCTTTGGCTTTTACCCCTAAAGGAGCTACTATAACAAATGATTCTTTATAGACTCTTCTTTTGCCTGAACTCTCTTCAATAGTAAAAGAGATAGATGCATTATTGTCTTCTATTTTTGTAATCTTTGCAAAACCAAAAACTTTTTGATAACTGCACTCTTGGGCAAAAAGAGTACTTGTAATTATAAGCATACAAACAGAGATATTTTTCATCATCATAGAAAGAGACCTTTTTAGAAGTTTTGATGTGTTTATGGATTATTTTAGCACTTTTTGGCTAATATCCACCTATTATATTATAATTAAATATTAAAGGCAAATTTTGGAAGATATACTTGATTCTTTGGCAACTTATGGTTATATAATCGTTGCTTTGTACTCCTTTGGTGGTGGAATGTTAGCATTGGCAGGTGCTGGAATTCTTTCGGCTATGGGCAAGATGGATATTGGCATGGCGATTGCTATAGCAACTATTTTTAATTTTATTGGAGATTCGTTTTTATTTTATATGGGACAAAATAATAAACAAGAAGTTCGGGGCTACCTTGCCAAGTTCAAAGGGCGAATCCATGCACGAACTACCCTTATGATGAGAAAATATGGATGGGCTGTTGTATTTTTACAAAAATATCTTTATGGAGTTAAAACACTTGTGCCTATTATTATGGGTTTAAGTAAATATAATTTTAAGAAATTTATTATTTTAAATATATTTGCCTCTATTACTTGGGGCTTAGTAGTAGGATTAGTGAGCTACTACTTCTCTGCTGGTGTTCAAGAGTGGATGAACTCATGATTGTAGGTATTCAAGGAGCTGTAGAAAGAGTAGAACCCACATTTGTGCATCTCAATGTCCATGGATTAGTATATGAAGTTCATGTTTCCATTAACACATCTAATTGTATAGAAGGAAAAGAGGTCAAACTATTAACAACTCATATTATCCGTGAAGATGCACAACTTCTTTTTGGCTTTAAACATAGTAATGAAAAAAAGATGTTTGATACACTTATCAAAATCAATGGGGTAGGACCCAAAGTAGCTCTAGCCATTTGTTCTACATTCTCTCCAGAAACATTTTCACGAGTCATTTCAAGCAAAGATGTTTCAATGCTCAAAAAAGTCCCTGGAATAGGTCCCAAAAGTGCTAGCCGTATCTTGGTAGAGTTAGCAGACTTTATAGTCGATGGTATAGAAGATCCAAATAGTATGGCAAGAAGTGAAGCAACATTGGCATTAGAGAGTCTAGGATTCAAAAAGGATGCTATTGATAAGGCATTAAATGGAGTAAGTGGAGATACCCCTACTCTCGTCAAAGCAGCACTCAAAAGGCTACAAAGATTGTAGCTTCTCGTAATTGTTCTTAAAAATCTAAACTTTCTTCTTTGATTTTGTACTCTTTCAAGAAGAAAGAATCAGTAACTCCTATAATCTTTGCCATTTTTTTATTAATAAATCGATACGAGAGTATATATGTAGCACTTTTAGCACCTTTTGGTAGAGTAAAAGTATATTGCTGAGTACTTTTTGGTGCAAGTCTTGTATCTTTAGCTTTGCTTGTTGCCATAAAAGGAAGTGTTGCTTTACCTTTTTTATCATGCCATAGAACACCCAAAATTTCTAATCGTTTTTGATTTATTTTCTTTTTAGATTCATTATAAAACTGCACTGTGATAATAATTTCTCTAAGACCATATCCTGTAGGTATAGAATGTGGAGAGTTGTTGCTTAACTCTATTATAAAATTTCGTTCCTCTTTATAACTTTTTATATCTATATTATCTTGCAAGATAGTGCTATTATCTACACTAGAAAAACGGTGATCTCTCACCATTCTTACTTTTGGTTTCTCTCCATCTTTTGAGTAGTTTGAGGCAACTCCCTTTTTTTTCTTACTCATATGACAAGATTTACATCCCTCATCACTTTGAATACTATCATACTCTTTTCCTGTAGAATATACCGCAATACCCTGCTCATTGTTATGGCTATAATGACAAGTAAAACATAGAGTAGGTGAATTATCAGCAAAATGTGCTTTGTATTGTGTTTTATGATAAGGTGACTTGGTATTATCAAAAGGACCAAACATTGTCCCTTGCACACCAAACTTAACCCCTTCTAGCCCTTGTGAACCTATCTCTTTATCTAAATGTATTTCATCTATATTATGACATACCGCACAATTTATACCATTTTTCATCTGTTCATTATCAAGTATATTTTTAAACTCTTTTTTGGTACTATCAATCCCTAATACTAAAAGTATTTTTTCATTATTTTTTATACTTGTTTTAGAAATTCTTGGATTATGACACTTCGCACATTTGATTTTGACTTCATCTAGGATAAGTTTTGGATTTTTTAGAACCATATACTCTAGTGACTTCTTATATAAATCATTTTTACTAAAATGAGAATTAGAATGTCTTGATGTCTCCCAATGCTTTGATATGTCCTGATGACATGCTTCACAGTTTTTATTTGATACCCATTTTTTGTCTAACTCAGACTCTAATGAGCTTAGTAGTAAAAATAATAAAAATATATACTTCATAGTGACTCCTCACTTAATATATTAGATTCTACTATTAAATATCTTAAGTTTGACTAATACTATATTCTAATTTTAAAAGCAAATAAATTCCATAATAAAACTAATACAAGCACAAATACCACTATTGACATAAGTAAAAAAAGTCCTTGTATACCAAACGATGCTACGATGGGTTGAAAGAGCAGTGGTGAAGAAAATTGTCCCAAAAAGAAACTAGAAGCTAGTACTCCAGAAGCCTTTCCTCTCTTATTAGCAGGAACATTAGAGAGAAACCAAGAATTAGTATTAACAAAGATAAGACCAAATCCTATACCTATAAATACTGTACTATAAAAAAGTTGCTGTATAGACTCCGCTTGTGAGATAATAAAAAGTCCTGTCCCAAAAAATACAAATGTTATCAGATAAATTTGCATATAAGTAAATCGCTTTTTGAGTTTGGCATACTGTTTGGCTGTAAGTGCATTAAAAATCATAGCTGTAGCAATAACAAAACCTATTGTACTAGGCTCTCCATTCATTGTATTGATAATAAGATAAGGAAGCTGTGTAGGAAGCATATAAAAAAGTACCATACTAAAGTAAGCAGTCAAATAAACTTTCCATAATTTTATATCTGTATCTAGTGCTATAGAGCTATGTTTTTCTACAATAGGTTCATAGAGTGATATGTACATTAAGGGCAAAAATAGGAGAGGAATAGTATAAATCACAAAAGGATACGACCAATGAATTTGAGCCAAAAAGCCACCAGCAGTAATAAAAACAATACCACCCAAAGCAACCCACATACCTTGTAGAGACATAAATTTATATCGTGTATCTTCATTAAAATAATCTGCTATAAGAGCTGTAGAGCTAGTCATCAAAAGTGCTACAGCAACCCCTAATATAGCTCTTCCGAGTAAAATAAGATAAAAATTATCCAAATAAAATCCAGAACTCCCACCTATAACAAAAAGAAACATCCCTATATAAAGTGGTTTGAGTCTCCCAAATTTATCTACCAAAATACCTGCTAGGGGAGCTAACAAAGCAATAATAATGGATGGCAGTGTAAGCATTAATTTGGAGAGAAACTCAATATGCTCTATATGAGCAAATGTTTTGCTTATAAGAGGGAGTGATGATACAATGGTAATACCAGACATCACGCCCATGGTTGCTATAAGAAGGAGCGAGATTTGTATTTTTTTACTGTGTGTGTGCATAAGTTTCTTTCATGATTTTCTAAAAAAATTACTAAGTGTATCCATAGCCACACTCTCTTTGACAGCAATTCGTACAAAACTATTATCTAATCCATCAAAATTAGAACAATCTCGAATCATTATTTTAAATGGGAGAAGAAGATCTTGAAACTCTTGTGCTGTTATAGTATTGAGTTGTACCAAGATAAAATTAGCATCAGAGGGGTATATCTTTTGGATAAGAGCTGATTTATTAAGCATTAGTAAAAGCTTTTCTTTTGACTCTTTATTCTCTTTTTGTGAACGCGTAGCAAATGCTTTGTCTTTGAGAGATGCCATTATATA
>JADGER010000075.1 GCA_016744315.1 Sulfurovaceae bacterium | reverse complement strand
AAAGCAAGTGGTCCTGAAGGTGTAGCAGTATTTGCATCTGGTCAATATACAGTTATGGAGGGTTATGCAGCCCAAAAAATGATGAAAGGTGGATTCCGTTCAAACGCTATCGACCCGAATGCTAGACACTGTATGGCATCGGCTGTTGTTGGTTTTTATCAAACATTTGGTATTGATGAGCCATCTGGTTGTTATGATGATATTGAGCTTACTGATACTATTGTATCTTGGGGTTCAAATATGGCAGAGATGCACCCAATTCTTTGGTCAAGAGTTACAGATAGAAAACTTTCTAATCCTGACAAAGTAAAAGTAGTCAATATCTCTACTTATAGACATAGAACTTCTGACCTTGCGGATATAGAGATTATTTTCTCACCAAGTACAGACTTAGCACTATGGAACTATATCGCTCGTGAAATTGTTATGAGAGATGATGCCGAAAAAATTATTGATTGGGAATTTGTTAAAAAACATATGGTTTTTGCAACTGGTCCTTCTAATATCGGTTACGGTATGCGTAGAGCAGGTGAAAAATCAATAGTAGATGGTAAATATTCAGATCTTGAAATGGAAACTATTTCTAAAGAGATGGAGAAAAAAGTATCTGCTAAAGAAGCACCAGCATTGGCTCCTTATGGATATAAAGAGGGTGATGTAATGAAAAACATTCCTGGTACGCTTAAGCACTGGGAAATTTCTTATGAAGAGTACAAAAAATCTTTGGAACCATATACACTAGAGTATACAGCCAAGATTACAAAAGGTGATCCAAACGAAGATATTGAAGAGTATAAGAAAAAACTTCAAGCTCTTGCAGATTTCTATATAGAAAAAGGTAGAAAAGTAGTATCATTCTGGACTATGGGTATGAACCAACATACGCGTGGAACTTGGGTAAATACACTTAGCTATAATGTTCACTTTATGCTTAACAAGCAAGCAAAACCAGGAAGTGGAGCGTTCTCACTTACAGGTCAGCCTAGTGCTTGTGGTACAGCTAGAGAAGTTGGAACATTCTGTCACAGACTTCCAGCGGATATGATGGTTAAAAACCCTAAACACAGAGCAATCACTGAAAAAGGTTGGAGTATTCCAGCAGGTACACTTAACCCTGTAGGTAACCAACATATTATGAAAATCCATAGAGATATTGAAGATGGTGTTGTGAAATTTGCTTGGGTAAATGTTTGTAATCCTTATCAAGATTCAGCCTCAGCTACACACTGGATTAAAGCAGCAAGAGAGATGGATAACTTTATTGTAACTTCTGACGGATACCCTGGTATTTCAGCAAAAGTTTCTGACCTTGTACTTCCATCAGCTATGATTTATGAAAAATGGGGTGCGTATGGTAATGCAGAACGAAGAACACAGCATTGGAGACAACAAGTACTTCCAGTAGGTGATTCTATGTCTGATACTTGGCAGTGGATTGAACTTTCTAAAAGATTTACAGTTAAAGACCTTTGGGGTGAATATACTCTACGCAACAAAAAAGTACTTCCTGATGTGATTGCTGACGCAAAAAAGATGGGATATACAGATGATACAACTATGTATGATATTCTTTTTGCAAATGAGAAAGCAAAATCATATAAAGTTGATATGACTAAATTCCCACAAGAAGGGTATGATAACTCTGAATGTATTGGCGATAGTAGAAATGTCAAAGGGAGTGATGGCGAAGTATTTAAGGGTTATGGTTTTATGATTCACGAATATCTCTTTGAAGAGTACGCATCATTTGGTAGAGGTCACGGACATGACTTGGCTCCGTTTGAAGTATATCACAAAGTAAGAGGTTTGAAATGGCCTGTTGTTGATGGTAAAGAGACTCAGTGGAGATTTAATGTTAAATACGATCCGTATGCAGCAAAAGCTAATCCAGATGGTGACTTTGCGTTCTATGGTACTTTGGCAAAAGCCTTGGCTCAAGGTGATTTAAAAGGTATTAAAGACAAAAAGAAAAAACCACTTCCAAATAAAGCAAAAATTTATGCTAGACCATATATGGATCCTCCTGAAATGCCAGATGATAAGTATGATATGTGGTTGTGTACAGGTCGTGTACTAGAGCATTGGCATAGTGGTACGATGACTATGAGAGTTCCAGAACTCTATAGAGCAGTTCCAGAAGCATTATGTTATATGAATCCAAAAGATGCCAAAGAAAAAGGCTTCAAAAATGGTGAACTCATTTGGGTTGATTCAAGAAGAGGTAAGGTCAAAGTAAGAGTTGAGACAAGAGGTCGTAATAGACCATCACAAGGATTGGTATTTGTGCCATGGTTTGATGAGAAAGTATTTATCAACAAAGTATGTCTTGACGCAACTTGTCCAATGTCAAAACAGACAGACTTTAAAAAGTGTGCTGTAAAACTATATAAAGTATAAGAGAGGTTGCAAGTGAAAAAAGAGGTTAAAAAAGTTCAAATTACACCAAGGCGAAGATTTTTTACTAATATCGCACAAAGTGCTAGTTTGGGCGTAATGGGGGGATTGATTTGGGCTGGATATGCAGAAAAAGCCAAAGGCTCTACTCTTACTTTACGACCTCCTGCAGCACTTGAAGAAAAAGATTTTTTGAGAACATGTATCAAATGTGGTCTTTGTGCTGAAGCCTGTCTTCATAGAGAGAGTAATATTGATAAAGAGACACTACAACCAAGACCTGCTACGCTCAAAATGGCACAGGCACAAGATAAGGCAACCCTAGGCACACCTTATTTTATTCCTACCCAAGTGCCTTGTTATATGTGTGAAGATATTCCTTGTGTGCCTGTATGTCCTACAGGTGCTTTGGATGTTTCTTCTGTTACAAATGAGCAGAATGAACTTGATTTTTCTATGATGGATATGGGTCTAGCTGTTGTAGATCCTAACTCTTGTATAGCTTTTTGGGGAATACAGTGTGACGCATGTTATCGTGCCTGTCCACTTCTTGATGAAGCTATTACATTAGAGTATGGAAGAAATGAAAGAACAGGAAAGCATGCTTTTTTGAAACCAATTATAAATATGGATATTTGTACTGGATGTGGGCTTTGTGAAAAAGCCTGTGTTACAGAGAAACCAGCTATTTTTATCCAACCACGAGAGTTAGCACTAGGCAAACCAGGCGATCACTATGTCAAAGGTTGGGATGAAAAAGACCAAAAAAGAGTAGCATCACAAACAGGTAAAGATATGACAACACGAACCCAAAGAAGTGAAGAGAAGGTAACAGACTATTTGAACGAGGAGGTAAGTTATGATTAATTTCAGTAATTATAAATATCTTATTCTCCGTAGGATAAGTCAATTATCTCTTTTATTTTTCTATTTTGGAGCAAATGCCTATGGTTGGAATATCCTTTCTGGAACTTTATCAAGCTCTTTGGTCTTAGGTACAGTTCCATTAACTGATCCATTTGCAGTATTACAAATGCTTGCAGCTGGGGCTGTTTTATCAGTAGATGTTTTATTAGGTGCTGTGATTATTGCACTCTTTTATGGCGTTATTGGTGGACGAGCTTTTTGTTCTTGGGTTTGTCCTATTAATATGGTAACAGATGGAGCTAATTGGCTAAGACGCAAACTCTATATAGATAAAATAGAGCGAAAGATATGGGTAAGTCGCAATCTAAGATATTATATGATTGTGATAGCTTTGCTTGTCTCATTTGTGACAGGCATGGCATCTTTTGAAATTATTAGCCCTATTACTATACTCAATCGTGGTGTTATCTTTGGTTTTGGAGCAGGAGCAGGATTAGTTGTAGCAATATTTATATTTGATCTCTTTGTTCTCAAAAATGGATGGTGCGGGCATATATGTCCGTTAGGTGGAGTACACTCTATTATAGGAAAATACAATTTCTTAAGAGTTGCACATACTAGTGAGAAGTGTACGCTTTGTATGAAGTGTAAGGATGTATGTCCTGAAGTACAAGTATTACATATGATAGGCAAACGAAGTGAGTCTGTGATTATGGCAGAGTGTACGAACTGCGGACGATGTGTTGATGTCTGTGATGATGATGCACTAGAATTTGATATCCGTAACTATATGAAAAATAACTTGGAGGTAACCGATGAAAATGTTAATTAAAGTAGCAACACTTAGCGCACTATTAGTGGCTTCAAGCCTTAATGGGGCTGAGGAAGTAAAAATAGTTGACATCAATGCAAAAGCATCTGATGCAACAAGAATTACCAAAGAAGATTTAGGAAACAAAAAAGTTGTAACAGAACTAGCTTTAGGTCTAAGAAAAACAGATCTCTACTCTGAAGAGAAAGATACAGCTGGAGATAAAGCAGACTATAGTCGTCCTGCACCAGGATCTTCTACAAGATTTGAGAGAGCATTTGTAAATGCACCACCTATGATTCCTCATAGTGTTGAAGGACTTTTGCCTATTACAATTACAAATAATCAATGTGTTGGTTGTCATATGCCTGCCGTTGCTCCATCTATGAAAGCTACACCAATCCCTACATCTCACTTCACTAACTATAGACCAACTACAGTTATGGATGGAGACAAAGTACTCAAAGAGGGTAAAGAGATGGGACCAGAAAATACAAGTGATATTCTTGTAGCAAAAGCCCAAAAATCAGAAAAATTGAATAATAGTAGATTTAACTGTTCTCAGTGTCATGCACCACAATCAAAAGCTGGAACAGCTGTAGCTAATACATTCGAAGGTGACTTTGGAGATGGTAAAGGCAAATCAGGTTCGTCTTTGGCTGATGTTATGAATGAAGGTGTTCAGTAGTGGCATCTCGTCGCGACTTTTTTACCGCATTTAAAAAACCTGCTGATATTATCAGCACCAAAGTAGCCAAAGAGGGTCTTGTAGTAAGACCTCCTTATGGTTCTTTGGAATCTCTTTTTCAGAGTGAGTGTCCTAGCTGTGAGTCACAGGCTTGCGTTACTTCTTGTGAACAAGAGATTATTCTTATTCGAGCAGATAAAACCCCTACACTTAATTTTGTCAAAACAGGCTGTACCTTTTGTGAAGATTGTGCCAAAGCCTGCCCCTTGGGTGTACTTAGCTTAGATAACACAAATACAAGTGAAAATATTAATGCTCGCTTTCGTATCTCTACAGAGGGCTGTGTTGCACACCATGGGGTCGTATGTTTTTCATGTAAAGAGCCATGTATTGATGATGCTATTTTATTTAATGGAATGTTTAATCCTGTAATTGATGAAGATAAATGCACGGGATGTGGCTACTGTTTGGGGAGATGCCCTACACAAGCTATTAGCTATCTACCCATACAAGGTGCTATAATGCCAAATGCTAACCAAGAGGAGATAAGAGATGATAGAACAACTTAAAATAGAGTATCCCAAACTTTTTGCACTATTGCCAGAAGATATAAGTGCCTTACGATATATCCTTGTAATAGATGAAAATTTTAATGATGTGGATTCTGATGAGTTTGATGATATAGACCCTGAGGATTTTAACTATTTGGTATATCTTACAGACTTATTACAAGAAACAATAGGAAGAGAGTTATTTCTATCTCTTCCTTATAAGTATTTAGAAAATGATCTCTTTGAAGATTTTCATCTCTCACAAGAAGATCTTTATGGTGTACAAACAGATGAAGATGAAGCAGGGATTGTTAAGATTATATTAACTGAGATAGAGAAAGCTCTATAATGAAAGGATTAGTGACTCTTTTTATGCTTTTTTCAACACTGATTTTAGCTCAAACTCTCTCTCCCATCCAAGAGATTAAGGCAAATGCTTATGTATATGATATGGTTGTTGATAGTAAGCATCTTTATATAGGCACTGGCAAAGGAACACTACAAGTCTATGATTATCATAGCAAGCAATTTACTAAAACTATTACTTTGCCAAAGATAAAAGATTTTATGGGTGATGCAGTGTATCCAAAAGTTTTTTCTGTAGATTATATGAATGGGAAATACCTTTTGCTTAGTGAAGCAAAGTCAGGGTATAGAGAGTTATATATACATGAAAATAATAGTACAAAGAAAATTATCTCTATAAAAGATAAACAAGCCATAGCAAAAGCAAAGTTTGTGGATACGCATCATATATTTTTGGCAAATCTTGGAAATGAAGTAATGTTATATAACTTAGATACCAAAAAAGAGAAATATCGTTTCCAGATTAGTCAATCGAAATTCTCTGACTTTGATTTGAATGAGCAAAAAGATAGAGCTATTGTTGGCTGTGAAAGTGGAGAATTATCACTTGTTGATATACAAAAAGGCACAATAGTCAAAGTTTTTAAAGGGCAGAATCTTGATAATACCTATAAAGTTGCTATCAAAAAAAATATAGTTACAGGAGCAGGACAAGATAGAAGAGGCTCGTATTATAAAATAAATTCTGGAAGTGGTGGATATTTTGAAGGTTCATTTTTAATTTATGCTACAGCCTTAAGCCCTAGTGCTAAGTTGGCTGCTTATGCGATGAACGAAGAGAATGATATTATAATCTATAATCTGCATACAAAACAACAAGTAGCTCTGCTCAAAGGGCAAAAAAGTACACTTAACACAATTGTTTTCTTAGATGAACAGCATCTTTTTTCTGCAAGTAGTGATCCCAAGATTATGATGTGGAAATTAACAAACTAAATAATAAAAGGAAAGATAATGAATATATCTAGCATAGTAGTACAGTGTAAACAAGAAAATTATGAAACTCTTAAAGAAGTTTTTGAGGCAAATGAATTATGTGATTATCATTTTGGAGACAAAGAGACAGGAAAGATTATTATTACTATTGAGGGTAGGGATGTAGAAGAAGATATAGCTAAACTCACAGCCATACAAGCTATCCCTCATGTAATAGCTGCTGATATGATGCAGACTTATCAAGAAGATCAGCTTGATGAAGAGATAAAAAAATTAAATGAAGCAGGGCAAGTACCAAGTATGCTCAATGACAGCACTTTAGCCCCTCAGGACATTATTTATAACGGCGATCTTAAGAAAAAATTCTAGCTTTTATTAATTAATCATTAACTTTTTGTTTATTTTTCATTAAAATCCTTGACATTCTTAGTTAACCTATGTTATAATTCTCTCCGAAAACAAAACAGACAAGGAGTTTGAGATGAAAAAAGGTTTATTACTTTCAGTAGTAGCGTCAACAATGATTATGGCGGGTGGAGATATTGCTCCAGTAGCTGCAGAAGCAGCAGCAGTACCAATGGTAGAAGAGACAAGTATGTGGGACTTCAGTGGACAAGCTGTTGCATATTACCAAACAACTGATGCATTTGGTGAAACAGAATTTGACCTATTTGAGCAAGAGCAATCAACTGCAAATGTTGGTATTCAATTGAATGCTATTGGTAACCTAGGTGGTGGTTTTGGTGCTGGTTTCCAACTTTCTGGTCTTGGTACTCTTGGTCTTCAAAGTGATGTTGTAAGTAGCACTATGCAAATGGCTGGTGACAATCTTAATGACGCTGCAATTACTAAAGCATATTTAACATGGGGTACAGAAAGTACTACACTTAAATTTGGTCGTCAAGAACTTCCAAAATCTTTGTCTCCATTTGCATGGTCTGAGGGTTGGAATGTATTTAAAAATACTTATGAAGCAGCATTGGTTGTAAATAGTTCACTTCCAGGAACAACTTTGGTAGGTGCTTGGGTAAACAAAGCAAATCAAAATGGTTTCTTCCTTGGTAGTAACTTGAATGATTTCAACAAAGTAAATGGTAGTGATGGTATCTTTATGCTTACTGCTCAAAATAAATCAATTGATGGTTTAACTTTGACTGGTTCATACTACATGGCAACTGAAATGCTTGGTGAAAAAGACAATGGCGCTGAAGATCTTTCAATCGCTTGGGGTTCTGCTGAGTATGCTAACGAAATGTTAACTGCTGCTGTTCAAGGTGGATCAGTTATGAGTGATGCATTCGTAAATGACACAACTGCATTTGGTGCTAAAATTGCTGGAAACATCAGTATGTTCTCTGCACAAGTTGCTTACTCTTCTGTTGATGATGGTGATGCAGGTGTATTTAATGTTGGTGGTGTAAAAACTCCTCTTTATACTCAAATGATTCTTAACCAAGGATTTATCGCTAATGACGCTGATACAATCGTAGTTAAAGGTTCTGTTAAAGCTCTTGGTGGTGCATTTATCGCTCAATATGGTATGACTACAATGAATGCTATTTCTATTGAAACTGCAAATGGTACAATTACTGCTGAACAAGACTATAACGAACTAGACCTTATCTACAAAACTAAAATTGGTGAAAATGTAACAGTATTAGCTGCTTATGTAAACCAAGATGTTGAAGCTCATGATGACGCGAATAATGTTCTTCGTTTCTGGGCAAGATATAACTTCTAAGAATACTTTTTCTTAGCGTTATACTCTTAGAGTTTAGGCTTTTGCCTAGCTCTAAACCTTATTTTTTTATTTTCCCCCCATTTTTTCCCCTACTATTACTACTTATCTTTTGAACAGATTTTTGATATAATGTCTCACCTACAATTTTAGGAGTTTTCATTTATGTCATTTTATTATAAATCCTTTTTATTCATAAGCTTTGTATTTTTGCTTACAGCATGTACCGAAGAAAAAAAGGTACTTCCCAAAGAAATTCCTGCTTTTGATATAGATATTATCACTGTAAAAAAAGAGAAGCTTCCTATATGGATTGAGTATACAGGTCGCACACAAGCAAGTAGCCAACAAGAGGTCAGAGCTAGAGTGAAAGGATATTTGGAAAAAATATACTTTCAAGATGGTGAGGTTGTAACAAAAGGAGATAAACTCTTTGAGATAGAGTCTGCTGAGTATAAAGCACATCTCCAAACAGCCAAAGCAAAACTAAGACAAGATAAAGCTTCTTTAAAACTAGCCAAAGCAGATATAGACCGTTATGCACCCCTTGTCAAAGAGGGGTTAGCCCCTAAAGCAGTGTTTGAACAGTATGAAGCAACTTACCAAGAGATACTAGCCAAAATATCCGCCGATGAAGCAGAAGTAAAAGATGCATTACGACAACTCTCTTATAGCACTATTACAGCACCTATTTCAGGAAAGATTAGTGCAAGGCGTGTAGATGTAGGCAATCTTGTAGGGGCTTCTGAAGCTACACTTCTCACAACCATAGTCAATATAGACCCTCTCTATGCCTATTTTTCTCCCACAGAACAAGCGATTCAAAAGATTAAAAAATATGCATCCAAAGAGAAGCTAGATGCCTTTATCGAGGTGCGTGATGGAAGCCAATCAATCCTAAAAAGAGAACAGCTCAAAGGCTTTATAGATTTCTCTAACAACAGTGTAGACCCACTTACTTCTACTGTAACTATGAGAGCAACTATAGAGAACAAAGAGTTTAGTATGCTCCCTGGAACTTTTGTTTATGTAAATATTTTTGTAACAGACCAACATAGTTTTATGATGGTTCCCCCTGAAGTTATCTTTGAAGATCAAATGGGTAAATATCTTTTTGTAGAAAATAATGGGACTCTTTCTAAAGAACTTATAGAGATAGGATTTACCAATCGTTATTATTCTGTTATTAATAAAGGACTCAAAGAAGGAAGTCGTGTAGTAGTATCTGGATTAATTAAACTCCGTGATAAAATGAAAGTAAATCCTACAGATACCACAGATACAAAAGGGATTAAAGCCATAATAAAAGCTAAAAATCTTATACCTAAGGAGAGTTAGGTTTCTTTTCTCCTAGGTAACGAGCTCAAAACTTAAGTACCGTGTATTGAATTTCTACTTTTTACGATACAATGCTCCAAAGATAATCTAGGATAAAAAATGGGAAGAAGACCACGAATAGACTTGGCAGGATTTCATCATGTTGTCAATAGAGGAATAGAAAGAAGTAATGTCTATAAATCAGATGAAGATAAAAATAAGTTTTTAGAGATAGTGTGTAAGGCATGTAAAATATATAAAGTCAATATCCATGATTACTGCTTGATGGATAACCATTATCATTTATTAATTGAAACAACGAGCGAAAACCTTTCACTCTTTATGAGACAAATCAATAGTAATTATGCTAAATATTACAATAAAAAATATAAACGCTCTGGCTATCTGTGGCAAGGAAGATATAGTTCTTGGTATATTAGTGATGAAGAATACCTTTATGACCTCTTTAGATATATTGAACAAAATCCCATAAAAGCAAAAATGAGTAAAAGAATCGGAGAGTATCCATTTACATTATTAGCAACCATTTTTAGTACCAATCAAGAAATAATAGAATGTGCTAAACATTCAAAATTAAAAAATGAAATAGAGTATGAGGGGATAGAAGAGCGTTTGGAGATGAGATTAAGTAAAAAAGAACTCAAAGAATTAGAAGTAAGACAAAATAAAAAACCAATTAAAACAGAGTATGGTTATAGATATGAAAAAGCTAAGACTTTAGAAGAGCATTTTGATAAATCTAAAACCAAACAACAACGCAATGATGCCATAATCAATGCCATTGAAGATGCTTATACGCAGACTGAAATAGCAAAATATTTAAAACTAAGTAATTCTGCTATTTCTAAAATTGTTTTAGAAAGTTACAAAAGTGTAAATTCAATACACGGTACTTAAGTTACGGTACTTAAGTTAGCAGGGGTGATGGCACAGATACTATAATAGATGAGTATAAAAGTGGATATAAAAATCAATATACTAAAGACGCAGGTAATGATACTATTATCTTTGATAACACCATCAAAGAGGATGATCTTCTAATAGAGCTAATAGGTGAAGATTTAGTTATAACTATTAAAGATGAAACTACAGATAAGATAACTCTAACAAACTGGACTAATAGTGATAGTAGAGTAGCTTAATATTTGCATAAAACCATATAAATTATTTATGAATATATAATAGAAGCATATATTTAGATGCTAGTTGACTATTATTGTATCATTTAGATTTATAGATACTTTAGGCTATATTTATTTGGTTTGATTTTTAGATGATGGTTGTATAATTTAAGAATTGGGTTATAGATATTTTATTAGTTGGTGAAATTTAGTTTAGAGTGAGGCTTGGATTTTACTCTTTTGAGAATAAAAAATTAGAAATATATTAGGAGTTATGAAAAATGGAAAAGAAAATAAAAAAAGAGGTTTATTTATTTAAAATTGATAATACAGATAAACTTATATTTGAAAAGTTATTTTGGTATATCTTTTTTATATTATTTTTTTATATTATTTGGTTAGTTTTTTCTAATTTGGATATAAATATGGATAAAAGTCAATATAGTTTAGTTATTGATGAATTAAGTTCTATTCGATTTATAGTGATTCTAATTATCTTATTTATTATTGCTCCTATTTTAACGATAAGGGCTATTTATAAATTAAAGAAACAAGATAATAATATTTATTTCTATAAAGATAAAATTATTTA
>JADGER010000074.1 GCA_016744315.1 Sulfurovaceae bacterium | reverse complement strand
CTTCTAATGCTTCTTTTTCTTCTTTTGTTAATGCTTCTACTTTTCTCATGATGTTATTTTAGCATACCTTTATGAAATTGGTTTTGAGTGGGTACTTATCTTGCTAAAACATTTAACAGATTTAAAATCTACTAAATCTAATATATATATCATTACTGATTCAAACTTACTAAAAATGTTTATGAAAGGTATTTTAAGAGAAATATTTCAAACTACATTATATTTTTCAAAAATTTCTTTATTGCTTTTTAGTAATTATGATATGTCCTTACCACTTGTATTTAAAAGTAGTCAAGATAAAATTTTTTATAAAAAAATAGCAGAAAAAAATTCTTTATATTTTAGATAAATATTTCTTAAAAAAGTCTAACTTAATATTCTCTTCTTTACCTACCAACTGCATAATCTAACTGAGCTATAGAGATATAGTAGTCATAATAAGATGTTACTAAATCAGATAATGATGTAATATAGCTTTGTTGGGCTTCTTGGAGTTCAATATAATCAGAGAGTCCATTATCATATCTTTTTTGTGCTTGTAGATATTTTTGAGAACTATCTTTGGAAATACTTTCAGATAATACAATAGTATCTTTACCTTTTTTCATCCCTAAATATGCATCTATTACTTCTCTTTTGATAACTAATCTTGCTTGTTTTAGCTGTGCAGTTGCTTTCATACTGTTTATTTTTGCTTCTTGTAATGAGGTATCTGTTTGATACCCAGCAAAAAGATTCCATTCTACTACTACGCCTGCTTTCCACTGATTTTGAGAAGTAAAAGAGGCTATATCCTCTGTGACACTTTGAGCAGTATAATCACCCTTTACTGCAATAGTAGGGTAATAATCTCCATCTATACTTTTTGTTTGAGCATTTTGGCTTTGCATAAGAGCATTAAACTTTTTTAATTCTTGACGATTATCATAGGCAAATCCCTCTAACTGGGCAAGAGAAGTTTTGATAGTTGGGAGAGTTTTACTAATATTAGGTAAAGATAGCTCTTTGTATTGCAATATATACTTCCCATTACTAGGCATTGTCCCCATAGTCTCTTCTAGCAATGCTCGACGAAGTTTGAGCGTATAATTAGCATTTTTAAGATCTAATTGTGCCTTTGTAAGCCGTACCTGTGCATCAGAAATATCAATAATTGTTCTAATTCCTGAATCAAAATATCTTTTTGCACGGATAAGTTGGTTTTGCTGTAATACAACACTCTTCTCAAAAACAGAAATAATACTTTTTGCTTTTAAAACCTCATAATAATTTACTTTAGTCATAAGTATCTTATAGGCTATTTGTTGATACATTGTAGCCTTGTAGGCTATTGATTCATAATGAGAGGCATCAACACTACCTGAAGTCTTTCCAAAGTCATAAAGCAACCAAGAGGCAGTTAATCCACCAATCAAAGCAGTAGAACCAATTGTATCCGCTCCTTTGAATTTGATACTCTGTTTTCCTGAAGTAACAGATAAATTAAGAGTAGGGAGATAATATCCCTCTTGAAACTTGTTGCGTTGCAATGCCCCTTTGAAATCTAAATTACTTATCACAATATCAGGACTATTTTCTAGTGCTATTTTAATGGTCTCGTCAATATCTAAAATATTTGCTTTTGCATCTAAGAGGCTAAAGAATATTATACATAGAGATAGTATTTTGTTCATAATTACCCTTTGGTATCTATTTACTTTTATAAATAATATTCATATCATCTAAATTACCATGTTCAAAATCTCTATGGCACGCTTTACAATTAGACTTATCTTTTATATCCTTATCTTTATACGCACTCTTTGGAATATCTTTGTGTCTTTCTCTCCAATAAGGCGTTTTGGTAATTGCTTTTGGTCTTCTATCTCCAAGAGATTCCATAATCTTCACAGAAACCTCTCGTGTAGAACTTTCTGCACTATTTGCTAGAAGAAACTCTTTAATAGACAAGTGTTCAGATTTTGTAATATTTGCCTCTGTTATTTTCTCACCAAAATGATTATCCAATTTACCTAAAACTCTTTCCCAAGATTTTTTTGGTAATAAAAATGGCGGATAAGCACTATGACACTCTCCACACTCTTTATAAAAAACTGGATGCACTTCTTCGTAATAAACATTTGTATACTTTTGCATTGTCAAGAAATTATAATTACTACTAAGAATAAAAAAGTAAGTTACAACGGCAATAAGAATAGTGGTGTATGCAAAGAAAGAGAGCAAAGGTTTGACTTGTGTATCTTCACCTTGGGTTTTTTTATACCCATTAATCATCGAAAATACCATACCTGTCTTATGCCAAAACTGCTCTATCAAAACACCAGTAATATGCAAAAAGACCCAAAAAGCAAAAAGATAAGTAGCATACTTATGAATCAGATCCAAAAGTCCCATATATTGGCTAAAATCACTATTAAGAAAGCGAAAAAAACCTTTTGCCTCTTGCACACCATATAAGAGCAATCCTGAAGCAACAATAATAGTCCCTACTCCCAATGCCCATATAGTAAACCAACTAGAGGCAGGATTATGTCCAGCAGGTATTTGTCTCCACCTATTTTGTATCTTTTCTACAAAGTAGTGTTTTAACGCAGGAAGTGATAACTTGAAAGTATTAAATGTAGCATATCTAGGACCAATAAATCCCCATATTGTTCTATAGATTATAATAATAAGAAAGATAAAACCTAAAGCAACATGATTATGTAAAAGATCTTCGTAAAAAGATGTTATAAAAGCTGTTGTAAAAGACAGAGCCATCATCCAATGAATAATTCTCGTACCAATGGGCCAAACAAATACATAGCCAGATTTTTTATTCATAATCTTCTTTCGTAATTATTTATGTTTTATAGCTTATTATTATATTATAATTAAGTATATCATATATCTTTATAAAAACTAATGAGTTTTAAAAATATAGATGAAGAGAGGTCAGAGAGAAAATAAATCTCTCTGAATATATTATTCTGCTACAGGTGTAACTTCAGGAGTTGGAGTAACTTCTTCTGTTGCTACTACTGGAGTAACTTCTGTCACAGCTGTAACTGCTTCTACTGCTGGTTCTGCTACTACAGGTACAGCCTCAGGAGTAACTTCTGCTACTTCTTCTTTTGGAACTTCTTTATTAAAGAAAGATTTTTCAATATACTCTGCCATTGCTTTAGGATCATAATCATACCCTTTAGCCATAAGTTTTTGCATATTATGTTCCATAATATCATGGTCAGTACCTGATGATTGGTTTGTTCCACCATTTTTGACATCAAAAAGATCAAGCTCTAGCTCGCCTGCTTGTCTATCATTCAACGCTGGAGATTTCTTCTCAGTAATACCCTCACCATTTTTACCATGACACTTTACACATGATTGCTGATAAACTTCTTCAGAAGTTTTCGTATATTTTTTTGCTTCAGGTGAACTTGGAGTATCATTACATCCACTCAATGCAAAAAGAGCAGCGATTGATAATAGTATTGTATTTGTTTTTTTCATTCTTTTTTTCCTTTATCTTTTATCAGCTTACGCTCTACCTGAGAGCATACCATATTGTGTCATTGGCTTAAGTGCATATACTTTAAGTAGCCACCAAATCCATCTCTCTTGTGTAGGGTCAAGTGGGAATGAAGGAGTAGGCTTTTTCGTCCAGTTAAACTCTGCTAGCATAACTGTACCAATACTTGTAATCAATGGACATACTGTATATCCTGCATATTTACTTACAAGCTCTTTGCCTTCCATCATGGAAATAACATTTTCAACAACAACTTTATATTGTTTTCTAGCAGATCCACCTGTTTTACCCATTGGTACAGCTGCAATATCACCTAGTGCAAATACATTAGGGAATTTAACATGTTGGAGAGTCTCTTTGTTGACTGGTACCCAACCTTTACTTGAACCTACAGGAGAATTAGCAATCTCTTCAGCTGCTCTCATTGGTGGTGTAATATGTAAGAAATCAAACTCTTTTTCTACTTTTTCACTTCTTGGTACGATTGAATACTCTTCAAGATCTTCGTCCCAATCACCTTTTTCTTTCCAATGTCTACTAAAAGTTGCTACTTTTTTGATTGGATCTACACCTACAAGATTATGTCTGTAGTTCCACTTCATATCTCTAGCTTCAAATTGATTTACAATTGCGTCATGATACTCTTTTACACCAAACATTTTACTACCATTTGGTAAGAACATCAATTCAGCATTTTCTCTCGCACCTGCTTCTCTTAATCTTGCATCTGTAAGATACATAATCTTTTTAGGAGCTCCACCACATTTGATTGGTGTATTAGGGTGAGTAAAGAGACCTTTTACTTTTTTACCACTTTTTGCATCAGCAATAAATTTTTGCATCTGTGTCCAAGTATCAGTTGCACCATTTGCAAAATAGATAGAAGCAATACCATTTTGACCAATTACTTTACGAACAGCAGAGTCATCACCTCTTGAAGTAATTGATTCTGTAATACCTAAGCCTTCAATTTTAGAAAAGTCAAGTTTAAGTCCAGCAGCGATAACTAAATAGTCATACTTAAGTGTTTTCCCACCACTTGTTTTGACTGTATTATTATCAGGATCAAATTCTACTGCTTTTTCTTTGATAAGAGTAACACCCTCTGGAACAAAATCATCTCTATTATATTGAGTATCTTCATTTTTCCAAACGCCTGCACCTACAAGAGTTTGTCCTGGTTGATATGAAGTTGAATGTTCTGCTGGTTCAAGAACTGTAATATCTGGATTATCTAATGAATTAGCAAATCTAGCAGCTGTTGACATACCTGCTAATCCCCCACCAACTATTAATATTTTAGCCTTCACTGCACTACTTGCTTTAGCTTCAGTAGTTGCACCACTTGCCATAAGCATTGCGGCTCCGCTAGCTCCAAACATTTTAATTGCGTCACGACGAGAGATACCTTCGTCTTTGAAGTGTGCATCGATGAGTTCCATGCCTTCTTTTAACATTTTATTATCCAAAATTTTTCCTTTCAAAATTCGTAATCAACAATTCTACTGAAAGTAATCTAAGAGTTAGATAAAAGATTTTTTTATATTTAAAATTAATTATTATATACTTGAATACTATCAATAAGTAATTGTAATGTGGTTTCACCTCTAAAATAATTTTCATTAATTGTATAAGAAATATAAACACTCTCTCCTGTATGCAAGAGATTTTCACTCTTAAATTTCACACCTGTAAGAAGGATACCTTCTTGTAAAAAAGCAAAACGCAAATGTTCACTATTTTTACCCATAGTATCCACTTGCATTAATGTTACGCTCGTACTTACAAATTTTGGTCTTTGATTTTCTTGACCATAAGGCTCATACTTTTTCATAAGTGCAGTAAGATCAAAAGAGATGTCTCTAAAGCTTAATTCTCCTACTACCTGAGGATCATATTCTAACTTACTATAAGAATTTTTTGCATAATTACTCTCTAATTCTTTTTTAAAACTTTCTAAATTCTCTTCTAATAAAGAGACTCCTATAGCAGCATGATGACCACCAAATTTGAGCAATAAGTCACGACAAGAATTTGTAATATCAAAGAGGTTACAACTCCCAAAGCTTCGTCCACTCCCTTTGAGTTCTCCTACACTATTTTTGGTCAAAATAATAGTTGGTTTGGAACAATACTGTGACACTCGTGCAGCAACAATACCCAGTACTCCCTCATGCCAGTTATTACCATACAACACTAAAACATCCCCATCATAGACTTGATTTAAAGCCTCTTTGGTTATTTGTTGTTCTATATCTTTGCGATGAGTATTAAATTCTATCAATTTTTCTAATGCTATAGTAGCTTGATATGTAGTCGTACTCATTAAAAACTCAACAGAAAAAGAAGCATCTTCCATGCGTCCTGCACTATTGAGAATAGGTGCAAGCTGAAAACCTATATCATCTCCAACAAAAGTTTCTTTCTTTAGATGCTCTTTAAATGCTTGTATACAAGGTCGCGTACTTGTATTAAGAAGAGCCATACCAGAAAGAACCATGGCTCTATTAATATGCAAAAGAGGCATCATATCTGCTATAATCGCTATAGCTACAAGCTCTAAATAGGCTTTAATATCTACCTTACTCCCTAAATTATTTTTAAGTAATGCTATAAGGTACCATGCTATTTGTGCGCCACATATCTCAGAATATGGAAAGTTACAGGATTCTTGTTTTTGATCTACAATAGCATACGCTGTAGGTAATATAGGAGGTAAGAGGTGATGATCTGTAATAATAAGATCAATTCCCATCTCTGCACACATCTTAGATGCCCCAACTGCTGAAATACCATTATCTACAGTTATAACTAAATCATACCCTTTGATTTTGGGAATGAGCGTTGGACTTAATCCATAACCATCTCTAAATCTATTAGGGATAATCCAGTCTAACTTCACACCAATGGCATCAAAAAAGAGTTTCATAATTGTAGTGGAAACAACTCCATCTACATCATAATCACCAATCAAAATTATTTTCTCTTTTTTTTCTATAGCTAGAATAATTCTATCTGTTGCTTTTTGCAGATCTTTCAGTAATGTTGGATGAGGGAGATCTTTGAGTGATAAAAATCCATCTTTGTCAAAGCGACTATGGAGAATTTTTTCTAATGAATTTGGAGTTATTTTTGGGTAATTATGCATAAATATTCTTTAGCTATAGATTTTATTCAAGAGTAAACTAGAGCTTACTCTTGAAAAGTATTTATTGATGAGCAATTGTAGCTTGTATAAAGCCCATAATAGATGGATTAGGATTTTGAAGCCTTGATGTAAATTCAGGATGAAATTGAACTCCCAAAAACCAAGGATGATCTTCAATTTCAACTGCTTCAATAAGACCATTAGACTCACCTGTAACGCTCATTCCATTTGATTCTAAAATTTCTCTATATGCTGGATTAGCTTCATAACGGTGTCTATGTCTCTCATAGATAATACTACTATCATAAGCTTTAGAAAGGTTTGAACCATCTTTTGTATGACACTCATATTCACCAAGTCTAAGTGTCCCACCCATAGGCGACTTAGATGTTCTTAATTGTTCAGTACCTGTTGAGTCAATAAATTGATCAATAAGATAAATAATAGGGTCTTTTGTTTGTGTATTAAATTCTACAGAGTTTGCTTCTGGCAAGTTTAAAACATTTCTTGCAAACTCTATCATAGATAATTGCATTCCCAAACAGATACCTAAGAAAGGTATTTTCCCTTCTCTTGCATACTTAATAGCCTGAATTTTCCCTTCAACCCCTCGTGACCCAAAACCACCAGCAACTAAAATACCATGACAATTTTGAAGATATTTTTCTGCTCCATCATCTTCTACTTTCTCACTATCTACCCATTTTATATTCACATCTGTATCCAAATGAGCGCCTACATGAATAAGTGCTTCGGTAAGAGATTTATAAGATTCTTTAAGATCAAGATACTTTCCAACAAATGCAATAGTTATTCTATGTTCTGGTTTAATAATTTTTTTTACCAAATCATTCCACTCATCCATATTAGGTTTTAAATCACCTAAATTAAGCTGTTTTGATATAGGTGTTAAAATATCTTGCATCATAAAATTCATAGGCACACGATAGATAGAGAGTGCATCAATAGCATCAATAACACTAGATTCTGCAACATCACAATTATAAGCAATCTTATTTTTAAGTTCTCTTGGTACTGGTTGCTCTGAACGAAGTACTAGCATGTGCGGTGCAATACCAATTCGTCGAAGTTCTTGAACTGAATGCTGTGTTGGCTTTGTTTTAAGTTCACCTGCTGCTTTGATATATGGCAAAAGGGTAACATGTATATTCATTACATTCTCAGGACCTAGTTCATGTTTCATTTGTCGAATTGTTTCAAGAAAAGGAAGACCTTCTATATCACCAGTTGTACCACCTAACTCAACAATAAGAATATCTTTATTTTCACCTGCATAAATAATTCTTTCTTTTATCTCATTAACAATATGAGGAACAACTTGTATGGTTTTTCCTAGATACTTCCCTTTTCTTTCGTTTTCAATTACAGTTTTATAAACTTGTCCTGTAGTAAAATTGTTTTTTTGTGTGAGTGATGTATCTAAGAATCTTTCATAGTGACCTAAGTCAAGATCTGTTTCTGCTCCATCTTTAGTAACAAAAACTTCTCCATGTTCTAGTGGACTCATAGTTCCAGGATCAACATTGATATATGGGTCAAGTTTGAGAACACCTATTCTAAGACCAGAGTGTTTAAGGAGAGTACCTACACTAGCAGCAGTAATTCCTTTACCTAACGAACTTAAAACACCACCCGTAACAAATATATATTTTGACATTTAAAACCTTTTGATTATATAACTATTGGCATGATAATTGTAATAAAATTATCATCTTTGAGTACAAACGGTAAATTTTCTTCATTTATACCAAGTGTAAATTGATTATTTTCTATTTGAGATAAGAAATCAAGTAAATATCTACTATTAAAACTTAAATTAAATTCATTCGTAATACCTGTATTAATTTGTAATTTTGTTTTAGCTTCTATATTATCCGAAGCTAAAGAATTAAATATTATTTGATTAGATTCTATTGTTAATTGTATATCTTGAGAAATAGTTGTTATCATTTTGATAGCATCTAGCATCTCTTTTTTTGGAAGTATAATATTATTTTTTATATTTGTAGGAATAATTCTTTGATAATCAGGATATTTGCCATTTATAAGTCTTGTATAAAAATAATAGTTGTTATTGGTAATAATAAGATTTGTCTCATCGTAATATATAGTAATTGCATCCAAGAAAAGTTTTTGTATTTCTAGGATAGCTTTTTTAGGTACTATAATTGAGAGTTCCTCTTGATTACTTGTAGGAATAGTAGCAATAGATAATCTTCTTGTATCTGTACCTACTAAGTCTGTAGAGTCAGATTTTATATTTATAAGAGCTCCATTAAGTTCAAACTTAGGATTATTATTATCAATAGCGAGAGATATTTTTTTGAGGTTTTGAATTAGGTCCAAAGAATCTAAGGGTATTTTAGGTTTATTTTCTATATTAGGAAAAGTAGGAAAGGCATTAGCATCGAATGTTGGTAGTTTAAATTTAGAATGTTTTTGTTTTACAGTCAAGATATTATCAATAAGTTCAAAAGTTATTTGTTCATCTTTTAAGATACGAACTATATTTAAGAGTTTTTTACCATTTACAGTAAAAGAACCTTCATATTCTATATTTATTTGATTTGTACTAGTTTGTAACCCTATTTCTCCATCAGTTGCTTTTATTATACATTCATTATTTTGTGTTTGAAAAAAAATATGAGATGTTATCTGACTAGCATCTTTTTTTTCTAAAAATGGTTGTAAATTAATTAGTATAGATTCAATAACCATTTTAGGTGTATTAATTTTCATGATATTCCCTTATATTTACTTAATAAGTAGTAGATAGTAGTAGTTTGTGTTGAATATGTGAAAAAGTGCCTCAACGCCTCATTTTATGGTCATTTGTTTAGCAAGTTTTCTTTTTTAGTTATTCACATTTGTTCACTATTAAAATTATATCTTTTTTTTATTCAACTTCCATTGTAGTTAGTATGAACTTTATTAGAGAGTTCTTCAAGTTGTACTTTGAAGCCTTCATCATTACTTATAATCTCTGTAATTTTCTTCATAGTATGACTAATAGTTGTATGATCTTTCATACCAAAATAGAGTGCAATTTGTGGCATTGAGTTGGGAGTGAGGTTTCTTGCCAAATAGATAACAATTCGACGAGCATTTACAACAACTCTTGTTCGTTTCTTGGATTTTATATCAGAAGGTTTAATATTGAGCTCTTTGGATATGATTGAAACAATCTCATCTATAGTAATATTTTCTTTTTTCTCTTTGAGTTGGTCTTTTATAGCATTTTTGGTAAATTCCATAGTAATAGTTTGGTTTAGCATAGAACTCAAAGCATTGAGTTTGATAATAGTTCCTTCTATCTCTCTAATATTTTCACCCATATGTGTAGCAATGTAGTTTATAATCTCTTTTTCTAAGCGAATTCCATCAAGTTCACACTTTTTTTGAATAATTGCTATTTTTGTTTCAAGTCCAGGAGGTTGTATATCTGCTAAAAGTCCCCATTCAAAACGACTTTTTAGTCTATCAACTAGCCCAGCTATCTTATTTGGTTGTCTATCTGAAGTCATAACAATCTGTTTTTTGGCAATATGAAGTTCGTTAAATGTATGAAAAAACTCTTCTTGAGTCTGCTCTTTACGACTCAAAAATTGAATATCATCAATAAGTAACAAATCACACTCTCTAAACTTCTCTCTAAAGCGATCCATCGTTTGACTTCTAAGGTGAGAGGTAAAACTATTCATAAATTGCTCTAGAGTAGTATATATAACAGTCTTTCCTATATTTAAGTGATAGTTTCCTATTGCTTGGATAAGATGACTCTTACCTAAACCAACACCACCATAGATAAAAAGTGGATTATATTGTTCTCCGGGCTTTTCTGCAGCACTTTTGGCAGCAGTATAGGCAAATTGATTAGAATCGCCTACAATAAAGCTATCAAATGTAAAAGAAGGATTGAGTTTTGTACTTTTGATATTGGCTCTTTGTTCTACTACCTTGGGTTTATTGTGAGGTTTTTTAAGAGTTTTCCCTACATAAATCTTTATTTCTGGTTTAACTCCATCATGTATCTCAAAAAGATGAGCAATCTTATTTTTATACTTTGTTTTAATCCATTTTGCTATAAGTATGTTAGGTGCAGAAAAATATGCTATATTACTTCTTGAAAGTTCTGCATCATAATAGAGTTTTTTTATATATCGTTCATAATCTGTGAGAGTGATCTCTCTTTTGAGTCTCTCTAATACTTTTTGACCAACATTCATTATTTTAATCCTAACAATTATATACATGTGAATAACTTTCAGGATTTTAGCAAAATTTAGCTAAAATATACTTATAAATTTAAAGTGAATGTTTTTATTCACATGTGAACAAAGGTGTGAATGTATATACTAGGAATAGACCCCGGAAGCCGTAATTTAGGCTATTGTATACTTTTCTTTAATGGGAAAAGTTATTCACTTATTGAAGCAGGGGTATTGAAAATCAAAACAACTATACTTCAAGAACAACTTGTAGAATTAATGGAAGGATTAGACCTTATTTTGGGTTCACACACTATAGATGAAGTCGCTATAGAGGATATATTCTTTGCTTACAATCCAAAGACAGTACTAAAATTAGCACAATTTAGAGGTGCTATTTCCTTACGAATTATTCAAGATATAGGCTATTTTCACGAATATACAGCCTTACAAGTGAAAAAAGCACTCACAGGCAATGGAAAAGCTACCAAAGAACAAGTAGCTTTTATGGTAAAAAAGTTATTAGGAATCAAAAAAGAGAT
>JADGER010000073.1 GCA_016744315.1 Sulfurovaceae bacterium | reverse complement strand
AAAATATTTAAGGGGATTATAGTAATATAATAGTTATATAAATTAAAAAAAGATTATTTAAAAACTAATTAAAATATAATAGAGACTGATAAAAAGGAATACTATTTGAAACAGATATTTGAGATAAAAGATAAAGAAGTGATAGAGAGTATGATGAGAGATACAGAGTATGGGACTTTGGCTCTTTGTAGTGATAATAAACCTTATAGTTTGCCTGTTAATTTTGTGTATGATGGAGATGTTATCTACTTTCACGGTGCATTAAGTGGTCGGAAAATGAAGACATTGAGAGCCAATCCTAAAGTCTCATTTTCTATAGTAGAAAATTTTTCTCTAATAGCATCATATTTTAGTTCCACTGATGAGTTAGCTTGTCCAGCTACGCAGTTTTTTAAGTCTATAGTTATAGATGGAGAGGTGACTATTATTGAATCAAAAGAGGAGAAAATCAAAGCACTAACTCTACTAATGCAGAAGCTCCAACCAGAGGGTGGATACAAATCTTTTGATAATATTGAATATGATAATATGTTAAATGCCACAGCAGTTTTACGCATAGAGATACAAGATTTACGAGCCAAATTTAAGTTTGGACAGCATCTAAACCAAGAGAGATTTGATATGATACTATCACATCTACAAGAGCGAGATAGTGAGATAGACAAAGAGACTATAAAAATGATGAAAAGCCTAAGGAGAAGTGATGGAGTATAGAGTAGCAAGAGTAGAAGATATAGAGAGTATTTTGGAATTACATTTCAAATATCAAGTAGATTCTATCAAAGAAGAGGACAAAAAAGATGGTTTTGTCACTACGGCATTTACATCACAAGAGTTGGAAGAGTTGATAACCAAAGAGCAAGGACTATTTATAGCTCTCAAAGATGATAAAGTAATGGCTTATGTGATGTCTGCTTCTTGGGAGTTTTGGTCAAGATGGACAATGTTTGAGTATATGATAAAAGATTTGCCAAACCTCACTTATCTAGGTCAAAGACTAAGCGTAGAAAACTCCTATCAATATGGTCCTATTTGTATAGATAAGAGTGTGAGAGGAGGTGAAGTTTTGAAAGGTATATTTGATTTTGCTAGAGAGAAGATGTCTGAGAGATACCCCATTTTGGTCACATTTGTAAATAAAATAAACCCTCGCTCTTATGAAGCACACACGAGAAAACTAGGATTAGAGGTGATACAAGAGTTTGAATTTAATGGTAACTATTATTATGAAATGGTGTATGATACGACTAAAAGAGTTTAAAAAATGAGGAAAATATAAAATGCAAAGCTTAGCCAAAAGGCTATCACCGAGTAGAGAGAACCTTTGAAAAATAAAATATTTAAAACAAAGAATTTACCCTTTATAGAGTTGAGATATATTCCTAAAATAACAAGCTGTGATAAAAAACATCAACATACTGAATTAACATTAACTGCTATTAAAACGGGAAATATTAATATTATATTTGATGATAAAAATGACTCTTTAAAACCTAATGAAATATCTATAGTCAATCCAAATGAAGTGCATTGTGCTACTTTATCAAAAATTAAAAGTTTAGGTTGTTATGTTTTGTACCTTGAGAAAAATTGGTGTGAAAAAATTCAACAAGCATTGTTTAACCATAAACTAAATTTTTTAAATATAAATAAAAGTCTTATTCAAGATAAAATTATTTTTGATTATTTTATAAAAATGTGTAATGAATTATTTATTGATAGTATAACTCTTTTAGAAAAAGAAGAAAAATTAATAGATTTTGTTAGTAGCTTATTTTTGAAATTTTGTAATAGAGAAGAAGTAACAGATAATGACACAAAAAATTCAAAATTAGCTCTAAAGATAAAAAATTATTTAAAAGAAAATATTGAAAATGATATATTATTAGAGGATATATCACTATATATGAATTTATCAATTGTACATATTTTAAGAATATTCAAAAAAGAGTTTGGACTACCAATACACTCCTATCTATTGAATAAAAAAGTTCATTTAGCAAAAGATTTATTAGCAAAAAATATAGCTATTTCAGAAGTAGCACAAATGAGTGGCTTTTTTGACCAAAGTCATCTAAATAAATCTTTTAAAAGAGTTTTTCAACTTACTCCAAAAGAATATCAAAAAATGTTAATTTCATACAAGACTTAAATCTCTAAATTTTATATAATTTCTTAAATTTACTTTAGGAAAAACTATGAAAAAAGAGATAGAACAAAAGCATAATGATAAAATCATTGAACAATTTTCAAAACAGGCAGTACCATTTACAAAAATAAAAGGACATTATGATTCTGTAGATACAATAATATCAATGAGTGAAGTATCACAAAATGATAAAGTTTTAGATATAGCATGTGGAACAGGTATTGTTTCATCTGAGTTTGCAAAATATGCAAAAAATGTAGTTGGATTAGATATAACAAATGATATGCTTAAACAAGCTATCCAAATAAAAAAGAAAAGTAATTTAACAAATATAGAATTTGATTTAGGCAATGTTGAAAACTTACCTTATGAAGATAATAGTTTTGATATTGTTTTTACACGATACAGTTTCCATCATTTTTTAGATACAAAGAAAGTATTTGCTGAAATGATAAGAGTTTGCAAAGCAAATGGTAAAATTATGGTAGTTGATGTGGCATTAGAAAATAAATATAGCAACACTTATAATTATATGGAAAAGTTACGAGACCCTTCTCATACAAAAGCATTAACCTTTTGTGAGTTTGATGAACTTTTTTCAAATCAAAGTTTAGTAAATCATAAGCAGAGTTCATATAAAGTAGATTTAGAATTAGAAAATCAGTTAGAAGCATCATTTCCAAATAAAGGTGATAAGGATAAAATAAGAGATATATTTAAAGATGATATTGATACAAATAGTTTAGGTATGAATGTATATTTTAAAAATAATAAAATATATTTTTCGTATCCAATTACAATATTTATGGCAAATAAGCTTATTTAATAAATGGTAACTATGAGTAGAAAATATTATTACCTCTGCTCATTATGTGAAAGAGTATATTAAAGAAGCTTTCATAGTATGGAAGAGATAGTTTAAAAAATCTCTATTTCGTTATATTTTTATCTATAATCTCAATAATAATATTATCTCTATTAAAGATTGTTATTGTTTTATCTCTATGTAAAAATACTTTATTAGGAGTTAAGAGAGTTAAGTTTCCCTCTATAATATTTTCATGATTTTTCATATCAATTATTTTTGTTTTAATATCTCCACCCATCCTAAACTGTAAAAGTCCATACTCAATAAAAGAAGATATAACATGATGATAGTAAATTGTAGAAAAAGTCAGAAACAAGGTCAAAAGTATTAAGGTAAAAAATTTATGAATTCCTTTCCCTGCATATAGAACACCAATGTGTATAAAAAGAAATATATTAAAAAAAACAATGTAAATATACTCATCTATTTGAAGTTTATTGAACATAGAAACTAACATATATATATTCAATATAAAAAAAACAATAATAAACAATTCTTCTTCATTTAATTTTCCTTTCTTTTTATAAAGATATATGATAAAAAATACAATAGAACCTACCAAAAGAAATCCAAAAAATAATAAAAGTATGAGTGACATAACGAAGAAAATTGATAGTCCAAACATTCCATTGGTAAAGAAATCATAAGAAAAAATCATTTTTTCGTTCATAAATATAATAAACCAAATTATTGGAATAGAAGGAAATAAAGCAGAACTTATGACAAATGCGAGTATATGATAAGTTGAATCTTCTTTTGCAAAGAAATCAATAGACCATTTTTTTATTTTATTAATCAATGTAAAACCTTTTTATTGTTTTTGTGTAAAGTATAATCTATTTATGCTTATTATCCAAGACTTATGGAGATTATCAAAGCAAAAGCATTTATAAAATTAGATATATCTGATGTTAAGCACTAGAGATATTTAGGGTATGGAAAAGGTTATTTACACAACCCGACCTTGAATAAAGCTATAGCATCCTCCACCATCTTAGAATATTGAGTTTCATCTATCCTAAAAAAGCCTCTGTGTAGGACTATACCATCAATCATACTCACTAATACTCGTCCAAGAGTATCTGGGTTTATTTTCTTACTTATTTGATTATTTTGTATAAGAAGTTCAAAATTCTCTTCGTAAAAACATCCAATATCATCAAAAAGTTTTTTATATTCTGCCATAAATAGTTTGGAAGAAAATTGAGAACCAAAGGCTTCAAAAAATATTGGTATAAATTTACTCTCTTCTTCACTTATTAATAGAGCATTCCCTATATACAAAAACAACTCATCCAAAGTCTGAAAATACTCTTTTGCAATAAATTCATCTCTTAGTTTTTTAAAATGTAATGAAGTAATAGCTGAAATTAGAATTTCTTTTGATGAAAAGTAAAGATAGAATGTTCCTTTTGCTATTTTTGCTTCTTGAGCAATTTGATTTATTGTTGTTTTATGAAATCCATATTTTAGAAAAGCTTTTAAAGATGCTTTTATTATCTCTCTTCGCATCGCTTTTTTATCTACAATTTTTGGCATTATTTTCCTTTTATTTTGTAATTATAATATATTATGACTTATGGGTCATTATACTCTTGATTTTAAACATTAATAAGCTATCATTTTAAATGACCCTATGGTCAGTTAAAATTAGGAGCAGTTATGAAAATATCATTATTTTACTATTCAGGTGCAGGTAACACAAAGTTTATAGCCAAAAAAATTAGTTCAAATTTAAAAAAACTCAAACACGAAGTGAGTTTAATCAAAATTTCAAGTAGTTCGATAATAAACATTCAAGTAAGTGATATGTATATCATTGGTTTTCCAATATATGATTTAACTTCACCACAACTTGTAGATGATTTGATATATAATATAGAAGACTCAAACAAACCTATCTCATTTTTTTGTACAAAAGCTTTTGCTTCTGCTAACTCAATAAAAGAAGTGAGTGAACTGAGTTCTAAGAAGAATTTATATACAGTGGCACAAATGGAACTCTATATGCCAGCAACTGATGCCTTGATATTTTTTGCTAAAAAAGACTCTTTTAGTGAAAAAATAATAAAGTTTTTTTATTCGCGTAATATTGATAAAAAAATAGATAAATTCACCTCTAAAATATTTAAAAATAAGACAAATAAGATACAGCAAAAATGGTATGTCTATCTCTCATTTTTAATTCCACAAAAAACAAAAGATGATTTTCATGCACAATACACAAAATATATACCCCAATTTTATTCTCAAACAGATATATGTATAGAGTGTATGAAATGTGTCAAAGAGTGTCCAAGAGATAATATAAGATTTGATGAACAGATTAAATTTGAGTTAAATTGTGATATGTGTCTGCATTGTGTGCATCATTGCCCAACACAGTCCATTCAAATTGGAGATTTTACACAAAATAATGTTCGATATAAAAAAGTTGATTTAAACCAAAATTAACCCTATTTAAAGCAACAAACTTCTATACTTTCACCAATTAAAACCATTAAGGAGCAAATTATGAAAAGATTTAAACTTATTCAAACTACAAGAACGCTTCTTAAACTATGGCTTTAGCCACTTACTTTTCTTACTGATATTTTTATCACTTTTTATACAAAACATCTACCGTAATTATTTTACAACACATATTATATATTCTATAGGAACAATAATGGAACTTACAATAAGCACATTTATACTTATTAACTTTATCTTGATAGTTGGCTCTATCTTACAAATGGCAACAGGTGTCACAGCTGGTATGATAATCGTACCTTTTTTAGCGATGATTTCTTATACACTCATTCCCGTACCAATAGCTTTTGCTTCTTTAGCATTAACAATTATGATGGCATATAAGGGAAGAGAACATATTGATACCAAAAATATGTTGGAGATTAGTTTAGGGACTTTAGCAGGTATCCTACTCTCTATTTTTATTTTAAAAAATATTAAATTTGAACACTTAGGAGTTATATTTGGTCTGTTTATTTTAATCTCTATATTTATAAGTATAAGAATAAAATCATTTACTTTAAATAAGAGGATAAATTATGTGGGAGGATTTGTATCTGGTGTTATGGGGTCTATGTCAGCAGTTGGTGGACAGATACTGGCTCTCTTATTTCAAAATCATCCATTAGAATCACTAAAAGCCACTTTAGCTTTTTTATATACTCTCTTCTCAACATTGATGTTAAGTATGTTTTTTATATTTGGAGAGTTTTCATATACTCAATTTATATCAGGGATTTATATGATGCCAGGGTTTATAATTGGTTTTTTTCTTGCACCAATTTTTTCTAAGTACCTTAATCCTAAGCACAGTAAAACAATGGTACTTTCTATGGCAACGATAGGAGCTATTATTCTAATAGCAAAAAGCCTTTTTGTTAGTTTTTAAGTTTTTATTTTTAAATATATAATTATCCACTTCTTGACAATTTTAACCTATTTGGTTATTATATATGAGAAGGATTTTAATGCAAAAAAGAGTATCGCACTATAATTTAAACTCCATAAAAGAGTTAATAAGTGCCAAGCAATATTTTATTACTCAAAGTGCAAGACAAGGATATTTTACTCTTGGCTTTGATGATGATAAAGTTATAGAAATAATTATGAGTTTAGTAAATAGAGACTTATACAAATCTATGACTACTTATAATGATAATAAAACTTGGCAAGATGTTTATCATAAAAATATAGATAATATTGACCTTTACATTAAACTTCAAATAACAGATAAAGCAATAGTAATATCTTTCAAGGAGAGAACATGACAAACTGTCCAATTTGCAATGGCAAAATTGAGTATAAAACCAAATCAATAACATATAGATATAAAGAACACACTATAGAGGTTGAGCAATCAGGTGAATATTGTTTAGAGTGTCAAGAGTCTTTTTTATCTCCAAAAGATTTAAAATCAACAAAATTAGAGATTAGTAACTTTAAAAGAAAGGTTGACCATTTTTTGACAACTGATGAGTTAAAAAGAATAAGAAAAAAACTACATATTAATCAACAGGAAGCTTCCACAGTTTTTGGTGGAGGGATAAGAGCATTTCATAAATACGAAACTGCCGAAGTGACTCAAAGTAAACCTTTAGATATATTATTGAGATTGATAGATAGTAATACAATCTCTTTTGATGACATTAAGAGAGTGGCTCTTTAAAAGACTAAGGAAAAATATGAGAGAATCTTTTAAAAATAAAATAATTGAAGTTTGTAATAAAAAGATTGAAGCTAAAGGGATAAATGTAGGACTCTCTTTTTACGCATTTTTTGCAAATAAAAACGATAATCCAGAGCTATTGATGGAAGTGGCTGAGTGGTGGATATTGACTAATAAACTAGACCATTTTGAAAAAGCTGTTAAGATAAAAGCGATGGTGGAGTGAATTATGAAAACTATAAGCATACTAGGGAGTGGCTGGTTAGGTTTACCACTTGCCAAAAATTTAGCTCAAACATACAAAATAAACTTATCTACAAGAACAAAAGATAAAAAAGAAAGTTTAAAAAGTCAAAATATTAATACTTTTTTGCTTGATATAGATAGCAAACTAAAAGAGGTAAATGAATTTTTAAAATCAGACATTTTAATTATAAATATACCCTCTAAAAATATAGATGGGTTTAAAAACTTGATAGATTATATTTCACTCTCAAATATCAAAAAAATTATTTTTATAAGTTCCACATCTGTTTGTAATAATGATAAAAGTCCACTAAAAACTATAGAAGAGTTATTTCAAGATATAAATATACAAACAACTATTTTACGATTTGGAGGATTGTTTGGATACAGTAGAAACCCTGCTAATTTTTTAAAAAATGGTAGAGTAGTTACAAATCCAAATGCACCTGTAAATATGATTCATAGAGACGATTGTATAGGTATCATCTCTGAGATAATAAATCAAGATATTTTTGATGAAGTTTTTAATTGTTGTAGTCCATCTCATCCTACTAAAAAAGAGTTTTATACCTATTGTGCTGTATCTTCGGGTTTGGATACTCCTATATTTGATACTATAGATGAACCAAGTCTATATAAAACCGTAAATAGTGATAAACTTATTTCACAATTGAATTATAAGTTTATTTATGCTGATTTGATGAAATGGAAATCACTATCCCAAAACTTTTAGAGAAGCCCTAGGAGATAAGGTAGCAGACTTTAATATTCCTCTTCCAATTATGCTAAAGCGAGGCTAACAAACTGGATATTATAGGTTATTATCATAATAGTAATATTCTAATAATAAAAATTAAAGGAAACCATTGAGCATTAAATACAAAATACTATTACCTCTACTCTTAATGGTCTTTTTTACTATTGGAACAATTAGTCATCTATATACCAATTATATAGAAGAGTATATACAAAAAACCTATCTTATGCAACTAAAATCTCTTGGGAGTGTGACGCAAGATAAAGTAAATTTATATATTCAACAGATGAGAGATAAAATAGACCTTTTTAATACGCGACTCTACCTATACAACAAACTTATTGAGTACGATAAAAGTAAAAATAGTGATATAAAATCTATTGTAGAGGGGATATTGTCATTTGCATATTCTAATGATGAGGATATTATAGATATTGTTATTTTAGATAGTGATAAAAAAATTATTGCTTCAAAATTGAAAAAAATCACAGCTAAAAATAAATTTATTCAAAATATATCTAAAATAAGCAATGAAACAGAGCTGATTTTTGAAGCAGATAATATAGCTCCTCAACTCTATCTCTCTGCACCTATATTTAAAGATAATCAATTAATAGGCATATCTATTTTTATTATAAAATTAACTTACCTCAATAAGATACTTACAAAAAACAAGATGTTAGGTAAAACAGGTGAAATATTTATGAGTACTAAAAATGATAAAAATTTGATACTTTTTACTCCCTTGAAGTTTGCTACCTCTCCACAACTTAGTAGAACTAAATACTTAAATAATTATATTTTAGAAGAGACTATACCCAAAACGATAGAGAAAGCTTTGGACTATAGAGATGTACCTGTGGTATTATCATTACATTATAACACAAGATTAAAGTCTATTATTGTTGTTAAAAAAGATATAAAAGAGCTTATGCAACCCATAAATGAGATAAAACAATATCAACTTATTATTTTATTTATCTCTATTCTTTTTATTATCTTAGCAAGTTTTCTTATCTCACAAAATATAATAAAGAGGATTAAAGAGATAGTACGGATTACCTCCAATATATCAAATGGAAAAACCAAAGAAAGAATAGAAGTATCAACAACAGATGAGTTAGGAATATTGGCAACATCAGTAAATAAGATGGCAGATTTTATCCTAAATGCTCATGCAATTTCAGAAGCAAAGGTTAAAAGCCAAACTAAACTTCTAAGAGAGAGTAACGGTAAGCTAAAACAAAATAATCAAAATCTAAGCACAATGATAAAGTCTCTTTCTCACGATATTAAAACACCACTAACTATCATAGATGGGTATTTAGAAGAGATAGAGGATGGTCTAGTAAGCCAAAATGAGCTTCCCAAAGTAACGGCTATTTTAAAAAAAGAGACAGCATATCTCAATGAGCTTACCACCGAATCCCTAAATTATATTCAATCACAAAAATCCACTAAAACCAAAGAGACTATTTTCTTGAAATCTTTTTTAGATAAAGAGGTATATTCACTTCTAAGAGTATCAAAAGAGGTAAAATTACAATGTGAAATAGATGATAAAGAGACCATAGAATTTAATGCTACAGCACTAAAAAAGATACTCATAAACATTCTCTATAATGCAACCAAACACACATCAAAAGGCTCAATCACCACAAAAGTAGAGAATAAAAATATCATCATAGAAGATACAGGCATAGGAATTGACCCTAAAGATAGAGAGAGTATATTTGAGCCATTTGTTTGTTTAGATAAAAGCCAAAATAGAGAAAAAAATGGATTTGGATTAGGTCTCTCAATTGCAAAAAATTTGGCAGATAATAATGGATATAAACTCTCGTTGGATACGAGTTATAGTGATGGATGTCGGTTTGTGATTAAAAATATTTAGGATTATATTAATTTTTAAAATACTACTCATCTTTTAACATTATTTAACTATACTAGTGACAAAAAAACGAGGTCTATTTATGCCACTCTCTTCATTAGGATTATCTTCAGATATTATCAAAGCTCTTAGAACCAAAGGGTATACCAAACCTACGCAGATTCAATCTCAATTAGTACCTGCTTTGATGAGTGGGCGAGATGTGTTGGCGGGGGCTCAGACGGGGACTGGAAAGACTGCTGGATTTGTTTTGCCTATTTTGGAAAAGATTATGCACAAGCGTCAAGAGGGAAGAGGGCATTATATTCAGGCATTGATTATTGTACCTACTCGTGAACTTGCCAAACAAGTAGCCCAATCTACCAAAGAGTATAGTCAGTTTTTGCCACTTACTTCTATGGCTTTGTATGGTGGGTCTCCGCTTGTTTCTCAAAAAAGAAGACTTGATGAGGGAATAGATATTTTGGTTTCTACTCCAGGAAGACTTATTGAGCATTTAGAACGCAAAAATATTGATTTAGGTGGAGTAGGGTATTTTGTACTTGATGAAGCAGATACTATTGTGGATATGGGCTTTAGAAAAGAGATAGCAGGGATTATACGAGAGCTTACGCCAAAAAGACAAAATATTCTTATCTCTGCTACGCTTTCTCCTACTCTTAAAGAACTTAGTCATACACTCCTTTCAAAACCATTACAAATAGAAGTGGCCAAGATGGGTGCTACTGTGCATAACCTTAAACAAGTTTTGCATCCTGTAGAACAGAGTAAAAAATTGGAGCTATTGAGCTATCTTATAGGTTCCAAAAATTATCAACAAGCATTGGTTTTTGTGCGTAAAAAATCTGAAGCAGAGATTGTATATAAAGAGCTTATCGCAAGTGGTCTCAAAAGTGCTACAATCCATGGAGATAAAAGTTCTGGAGCTAGAAGCCGTGCATTACTTGATTTTAAAGAGGGAAAAGTAAGAGTATTAGTGGCTACAGATATTGCAGCAAGAGGACTAGATATTAAAGGGCTGGATGTTGTTATTAATTATGATATACCACATATTACTCAAGATTATATCCATCGCATAGGTCGTACAGGCAGAGCAGGAAGAGAGGGATTGGCTATTATTTTAAGCTCTCCTGAGGAGTCTGTAGCACTTAGAGATGTGGAGAAAATGCTTGGGAGTGCTATACCAAGAGAGATTATAGATGGGTATACCCCACCCAAAGTGGAACAAAGAAAAGGTGCAAGAACAAAAAATCCTGATAAAAAAGAGAAAGTAGCAGGAGCCTATGGTAAAAAGAAAAAATCAACAACCACTACAAAAAAACGCAAAGTAACAAAAAGAGATGGTTGGGGAACTATGCCACAAGA
>JADGER010000234.1 GCA_016744315.1 Sulfurovaceae bacterium | reverse complement strand
ATCAATATCTAAGCCATAAGATTTCATACGAGAGCGTACTGAGTGTTTCTCATCTAAGACTTTTGAATTATATACTTTCAAGTCCTTGATAATTTCTTTTAAATCAAAATCTGCTCTAGGCTGTGCATCAATATAGAGTGCCACATCTGCTGATTCTTGGTCAGTGAGATTGTGTTCTCCTAATGGCATATTGTCTTGTATCCATATTGCTGATTTTTGTGGGTCAGCAAGACCTGCACCTGAGTTAAAGGATAGTTCTTTTCCTTTATCAGAAATACCCCATAAAGGAGGAAAATAATTTTTTATACCACTCCCATCATCTTGGTGACAACTAGCACATCTTTTCTCAAAAACTGTTTTTCCATCCAGATAATTTTGATGTGTGCCTTTTTCCAATATGTGTCTAAATTTTTTCTGACCATCTGCATAAAATTGTGATTTGGATGCGGTTACAGGACGCTTATCATCCATTTTCATTGCTATACCTGTAGAAAGCCATGAGATATATGCATACAGAGCCAAAGAAGCTTCACTACCATCTTCTAAGCGTTTTCCACTCATACTACGCATAAAACAGTTATTACTTCTATCTTCTACTGTTTGTATAGTCTGTTCTCTTTTGGAGTAAGCAGGAAATACGGCAGCTGTGCCTATCCATGTAGATAATCCTTCACCTGTACCTGCATAATTATTATTGTTTTCTTGTAAATGACACGATTTACACGCTAGGGTATTGCCTACATAGGCTTTAGTTAGAGGATGATTTGCTGTATTATTTGCAATTTCATTACCTAATTTTACCATACGCCCCAATTCTCCCTTGGGCATAGCAGGTGCTTCCCATGCCAAAAGGGATAGAGAACTTAGAAGTAATAGTTGTAATATTTTCATTATTTTAACCTTAGTGCAGATGTTGTATTTTTATATTTTTCTTGGGGTATTATAATCTTTAGTATCAAACAGACCGATTATCGGTCTGAAATTGTATATATTACTTCGTAACTTCAATATTCAAGGTAATCATCTGAACAGGTTCTATTCCTGTTGGTGAAAAAAGTTCAAACATTATTTCACCATGACCTTCATTTATTGCCTTAACCTTCCACATTACCATTCCATGAACACCATCGGCATCAACAGAAGAAGTAAGGGTTATCTCTTCAATTATTTCATAAATACCAGAATTATCAGTAGTACAACCCCAATAATAACCAGTGGAAGGATTGGATTCTACTGAAAACCAGCCAATCTGTCCATTAATATCCATTTTATTTATAAAATGAGGATTTAGTATTATTCCATTTACTTTATTCATTTTCTATTCTCCTGCTATTTGAGTACCATTAACTATTTTGACAGGTGCATCTGTAATTTCATTCCAATTACCTTCGTTATCTATATATTTATAGTTGGCAGTACCTGATTTCCAATCTTCATTAAGTACCATTCTCAATTCAATATTGGCAGGAAGAACTGGACCAGGACCAAAAAGAGGAGACAAATGTTCTATTGGATACCCTGTTGCTGTAACAAGAATATGACAAGTTTGAGGCATAACACACATATAGCTATATTGACCGTGTAAATGTGTTCCGATATCAAGTGGTGGATTAGTAGCTTGTGTAATATGACCACTTCCTGATAGTATTTTCCCAGCTGTATAAACACTAAAATTTACTTTGAATAAAGGTGCACCAGGCATATTCCCTCCAATTTCATAACTAACAATAAATAAACCTTGTTTTGATTCTAATTTTTCCATGATAAAATTCCTTTTAAAAAATAGTAGAGTTTTTATAGAACTCTACTTGTAAATGACAAAGAGATAAATCTTTGACTATGCATATTGATATAATAACTCTAAATTAAAAATAAGGTAGATAAGCTTATCCATCTATCTTTTTATTTATAAGTTTTTAAACTCTTACTATTTCAATAATATGTGGTGCTCCCTCTAAAGGCTTATAAATTACAATTATTACTTCCCATTCAGTGTCTCCACTTGGACGATGAAGTGTAGCTGTACATTTAAAACGATAATTTACTCCTGCAACAACCTGAGTTGCTACACTATTTGGTGTATAGTTAACACCAATAAGACCTTCTAGTGCTTCATCAAACACGGCTTTATCTTCTGAAGTAAGATCACGATATTTAGTCCATCCACCAGGCATTCCAGTTATTTCATTTGACATAATTTTTCCTTAAATTTTATTTTGGAAGATTATAAAAAGCAAATTCTACATTTTAATTATCTCCATAGAAACTATAACAAAATGTTGTCAGAAAATTGTCAGAAAAGTTATTTTTATTTTGAGGGTTTCTCTAGGAGTTTATATCTTTAAATTTGATGCAGTAAGCAAATCCATTTAAGTTGTAGTATTCTATGTTTCCTTCTAATTGGTAAGTGGCTAGAGATTCTATGAGTTTAAATCCAAAGTTCTTTTTGAGCTTGGATATATCAATGCCTACTCCATTATCAGATATTTTTAACTCTACTCTATTATTATCGTCTTTAGTTATTTTAATAGTGATTTCCATACGCTCTAAACTTGTTGCATCAAAGGCATGTTTAAAACTATTTGTGACTATTTCATTTAGGATAAGACCTAGAGGTACAGCATTTTTGAGTGTGAGCATAATATCTTTGCACTCTATATTAAATGCTATTTCCTTATCATTTAAAGA
>JADGER010000072.1 GCA_016744315.1 Sulfurovaceae bacterium | reverse complement strand
TGAAGTATTAGAAAGTTTCCAAAATTTAAAAACTGGCTATATCGTTGATTGTACTCTAGGATATGCTGGACATAGCTCCCAAATACTCCAAATCCACACAGATGCGAAACACATTGGTATAGATAGAGACCAAGAAGCTTTAGATTTTTCTGCCCAAAGATTGCTTCCTTTCAAAGAACGATCCACACTCTACAAAGGAACATTCTCGCAAGTATTCCCCACACTCAAAGAAGAACCAATCGAAGCTATACTCGCAGATTTTGGTGTCTCCTCACTACAATTAGATAAAGCCCAAAGAGGATTTAGTTTTGAGAGTGAAGTGCTTGATATGCGTATGGATAGTTCTGCATCTTTAAGTGCTTTAGAAGTCGTCAATACTTATAGCCAAGAACAATTAGAATATATCTTTGATACCTATGGAGAAGTGCGTTCTTATCGTAAACTTACAGGGGCTATAATCGAAGCAAGAACCCTAGCACCTATTACTTCTTCTACGCAACTAAGTCAAATTATTAGGTCTGTTATCCCCCAAGGAGGCAAGATAAACCCTTCTACCCTCCCCTTTCAGGCTATACGAATAGAAGTTAATAATGAATTAGGAGAAATTGAAGGCTTATTAGATGCTCTTGAAGCTCGTCATTATTCTGGGGCTGTTGTTTCCCTGATTACTTTTCACTCCCTTGAAGATAGATTAGTCAAAAATAGATTCAAAAAATGGTCACAGGCATGTATTTGTGACACACATGCTATCCGTTGTACTTGTGGTAAAAATCATGCAAGAGGCAAGCTTATCAAACGCAAACCAATTACTGCTAGCAAAAATGAGCTCAAAATAAATCCTCGTAGTCGTAGTGCTAAATTACGATCATTTAGATTTAATACAAATAGTTAATTATTTTGAAGTCACGCAAAAAAGTACAAAACGGCATCTCATTTGGAATGTTTTTTATGACAATAGTACTTATGGGAATAGTTATAGGTCTTTCTCTTATCAAAATCTATCTAAGCAATCAAATCTATTATGAGAGTAGGCGTATTAATTATATACAACGAGAAGTATCAGCATTAAAAGAGGAGAATATTATGTTAGAAAACCAACTGCAAAGACAAAAGTTTAAAAACTGTGTAAGTGATATAGACTTTTTTAGCGAACTCCAAGAGCTTGAGAATATTATATATGATGAAAATGAAAGTAATGAAGAGAGTATAAATGATTAGAGAATTTATTAAATTTAGTATTGACAAGCCTATTATCAATCATATTTTTATGCTTTTTATGTTTGTTGTAGCAATTTTTTCGTATCAAAATATTCCTAAAGAGATTTTTCCACCCTCACAACTTGACCAAATTACTATTACTGGTGGCTATGTAGGAGCAAGTGCAGATACGCTTGATAAGATGGTTGTTAAGAATATTGAAGATGATGTTAAAAGTATTAGCGAAATAGATAGCATAGATACCACTATTCAAAATGGTGCTTTTATGATGCGTGCAAATATAAAGCAAGGAAGTGATAATCAACTTGTATTAGGTGATGTCAAAGATGTTATTTCTAATACAAGACGAGATTTACCTTCTGATATGGATGAGCCAATAGCCAAAATATCAACCCATGACTTTCCTCTACTTTTGCTTGCTATTTCTGCTGATAAACCTACAAAAGAGCTTATAGAGATAGCCCAAAAACTTAAAAGCCGTTTGAGTGATTATAAAAACCTAAGTAATATTCTTATTCGAGGAGATGCCGATGATGAGGTACTTATCTCTATAGACGAAAAAAAGCTAGAAGTTTATAATCTTTCTAAACAAAGTGTTTATACTGCTATTAGTTCTATTAGTTCTATCTTTCCTATAGGAACAATAGAACGAAGAGGAAGCCATTTGTATATCTCTACTATTAATGGAGAAAAAAATGCTTCATCATTAGAATCTGTGCTTTTACCTATAGCAGAAAAGAGAATACGGCTTGGTGATATTGCCTCAGTCTCTTATGGACTCAGTCAATTTCAAGAGATTTCACACTTTAATGGCAAAAAGAATATCTCTATTAATGTGAGCAAAACCAAAGAAGGGAATGCTATAGCGTTGAGTAAAGAAGTTCGCTCTATGCTTAAAGAGTTTGCCAAAGAGTATCCTAGCGTACAGTTTGATACCTATACTGATACCTCTATATGGATTAAAAATAGGCTTAATCTCGTCTCTTCTAATATTCTATTTGGACTTATTTTGGTTTTTATGGCTCTTTTTATGAGTGTTAACTTTAGAATTGCTATCGTTGTTGCCATTGGAATACCTGCTAGTTTTATGATAACACTTATTACTGCAAACCTTATAGGCTATAGTCTTAATATGCTTACTCTTTTGGGGTCTCTTATAGCCTTGGGGATGCTTGTTGATGAGGCTATTGTGGTTGCAGAAAATATCTATAGACATATTGAAATGGGAAAATCTCCTAGAGACGCTGCTATTGATGGGGCTACAGAAATGTTTCCTGCCGTACTCACCGCCACACTTACAACAGTTTTTGCATTTTTACCACTTTTGATGATGAGTGGAGAGATGGGTCTATTTATGAAAGTTTTACCTGTGATGATTAGTATACTTCTTATTAGTTCTCTTTTTGAAGCCTTTTATTTTATGCCTTTACATGCCAAAGAGTTTTTTTCTATAGGTAATTTTCATAAAACACATCAAAAAAGTAGTGTATGGGATGGTGTTATTTCTTTGTATCAAAAAATACTACTTAAACTTCTCTACTTCAAAAAACTCTCTCTATTCCTTCTTGTCTCATTTATTATACTTGCGACTATTGGTATGGCATCTATTACCAAATTTCAACTCTTTCCTGAGTTTGATACAACACAAATTTTTGTTAATGGAAGAGTTGATATTAACTCCAAGCTAGAAGATACAGAAGAGCTTATTACGCAATTAGAACAAGAACTTCTTAGAAGCCTTGATAATAGTGAGATGGCATCTGTAACATCTGTTATTGGTATGAAGTTTAATCCCGATCAGACCTTTGAAACAGGGAAAAACCTTTTTCAAGTATTTATTAATTTACATGAAAGAGCCCCACAAAACCTTTTTGATACCTATATTAATCCTATCTTTTCATTAGAATATGATAATAGTGATATGATACGCCAAAATAAAGCTCAAGAACTTGTCAAAATAGTTCAGGCTAAAGTAGTAGATAAATTTATCCACAAAAAACTTCCAAATGATGCCTTAATGTTTCAAGAGATAAATGCTTTTGTGCAACAAACAGGTATTGTAGGGCATGATGTGGAATTAGGACTTATAGGAGATATAAAAGCAGTCCAACAAGCAATTATGCAATTGCAAAAAGCCCTAAGAGAAATAGATGGTGTAGAAGATATAGGCGATAATGCCAAAGAAGGTGTAAGAGAGCTAAAGCTTCGTGTTAATGAGTATGGACAGCAGTTAGGATTTAGCGAAGGAGCAATTGCCCAACAGCTCAAAGGCTCACTCCTCAAAGCAGAATATGCCAAAGCATTTAATCAAACAGGTTTAGTGCGTATTCGTATAGAAGAGCGTAGCAAAGATAATAGCATGCGTATAGAATCTCTAAGAATTTCTACCCCTGATGGCACAAAATTAGTACGATTAGCAGATGTTTGTGATTTTATATATACAAGAAGTTTTGTTAAGATTTTCAAAGAAGATGGGGATAGGATTCGTTCTGTTTTTGCACGCGTAGATAGCCAAAAAATCCTTTCCACAGAGGTTATGCAAAAGCTACGACCACTTATAGAACAAATAAATAACTCTGGTGTAAAAGTTGTGATTAAAGGAGAAGAAAAAGAGAATACACAAATGCAAAAAGAGATGAGTCAAGCAGGAATGATAGCCATATTCCTTATCTTTATCTCTCTTGTATGGATGTTTAACTCTCTTGTTTTGCCACTTATTATTGTACTAGCCATACCATTATCTATAGTAGGAGCTTTAGCAGGGACTTATCTTTTGGGTCTCAATCTTACAATGCCTGGAATGATGGGAATTATTGGACTTGCGGGTGTAGTGGTCAATGATGGTCTTATTATGCTAAGTTTTATTAAAAACTCCAAAAATTATGATGAAGTCATAGATAAAGCAGGACAAAGACTCCGCCCTATTATCCTCACCTCCGTAACCACAGTGCTAGGCTTACTTACACTTATGTTTTTTGCCAGTGGTCAAGCCCTTATCCTCCAACCAATGGCAGTCGCCCTAGGCTTCGGTATAGCATGGTCAACAGTACTTAATCTCTATTTTGTACCTTTGATGTATGCGGTGATATATAAGGTTGGAAAGTAGGTTTGGTGATACCAAACCTACTCTATCAAATAAAAGCTATCATCAAAAACACTGTAAACTCTCTATGTGGTTTTTTAATGTGGCTTACGGTTTGGAAGCTAATATCTTTGAAGCCTGATGCTTTGGCTATGTTTTTTAGCTCTTCTCTATTAAAACCATAATGGAATACTCCTGTATTATCACTATGAAAACTCCCATCTTCACTATCTAAGTCAGCAATCGCTATAAAGCCACCATCACCCAACATGCTATAAAGCTTGTCAAAAAGGGCTTTTGTATCCAAAAGATGATGTATAGTCATCGAAGAGATAATTCCATCTACTTTTATATCCAAAGTATCTATAGACAAATCTGCTTGTAGTACTTGTGTATCACAAGCAAATTCTGATTGTTTCTCTTTGAACTTTTCTAACATAGAAGGAGAGTTATCTATGGCTATAATCTTCTCTACTTTTGGGGCAACAAAGTAACTGAGTAACCCTGTCCCTGCTCCAAAATCTATCAGACTCATAGAATCATTCACCTCAATACTCTCTAGTATACTTGTAGCTATTGTCTGAGCATTAATGACTCGTGTACTATTCATATCCCATGATTTTGATTTCTTTTCAAAGTGATCTACTTGATTCATTGTGGATACTCTGGGTGACAATATTCACTTCTTAATGCACAACAGCCATTGCCTACACCCATGCTTTTTAATCCTGCATCAAATGCCCAATAATGTTCATAACTACCCGCACGCAAAAGAGTAAATGTATCAACAAGTGCCTGATTTGTATCTGCTATAGCTATATATTTGTCCAAATCATTAATATCTGTCACCTCTACGATACACCCTACTTCGAGTGATGATTGTTTTGAAAGACTTCCTTTATCATACAAAAGATTATACAAACTCTCTATCTCAGGAACAGCAAATTTTCCTACAGGCATATTATTTAATTCTTCAGAAGAGTAATTAATCTCGTAGTTAGCTATATTTGTGATATTTATATCATACTGTTCTACTAAATTCTGCACTAATGCTATATGTTGTACTTCAGAGTTATTGGCTATATTCTCTAATTGGTTAGAGGGATAGAGTTTATTGAGTTCCAAATATAGATCTTTGGCTAACTTTTCTTCATGCCACATATATGACAAAGAGTACTTTTGTTCCGCAGTTAAAGGTTCTAAAATTTGCGTATCTAAAGCCATTGCGGTAGTATCATTGTTAGTAGTAGCATTTTGTGTTCTACTTTCTGCACCTCCACTACTTCCGCATCCTACCATAGCCAAAGCTACACTCCCCATAAATAAAAAACTCTTTAATCTATTTTCCATATTGATTTCCTTTGAAAATTATTATACATAATATAACATCTTTTTATAAATTTTTAGTGAATTTCTAAGTGTATTCTACTGTCACTTATTTCTAACATCTCTTTATCAAGTATATTATTTTCATACGCATCAATAAGACATGACATTACGGTGTAATATTTTTCAAAATCATAGCTAATAAGGAGTATATCCACACCTGCATTCAAAGAGTCTATAGATGAGCCACAAATACCTCTATCACTATTGACAATAGCTCCCATGCTCATATCATCAGTTACTAATATTCCCTTATGCTTCCACTCTTCTCTTATAATAGATTGTACTACTTTTTTGGATGTTGAGACTGGATATATACTATCTACACTTGTCAAAAGAACATGCGAGAGCATCAAGAAAGCATTTGTATCTTCTAGTGTTGTTCTAAAGGGTATCCAATCACTCTTTTGGAGTGTTTCTATAGGTGTATCAAGAGTCGCACTAAAATGATGCGTGTCATTAATAACTTTAGCAATACCAGGGAAGTGTTTGAGTGTAGACTGCACTTGATATTCTTGTAGTATTTTTGTATAAAGTGTAGCTACCCTAGAGACAACAAGAGGATCACTAGAAATAGCTCGTTTTTCTATTTGAGTATGAAGATAGAGTTTTTTGTCTGGATTATGATATTTTAGATCCACAACAGGAGCAAAATTAACATTAATTCCCAAAGCTGATAACTCTTGGGCATGGATTGTAGCATAATTGATAATCTCTATTTTATTTTCTAAATCTATAGAGGAGAGTGCGGGAAGCTTGCTAAGAAGTGGAGAAAGTTTGGAAACGATCCCTCCTTCATGGTCTGTAGCTATAAGCAGATGATAATCTGTATTTTTTTGAAGGAGATGAAGTCTTTTTTTGACCTCATCATAACTTTTGTTCTGGATATTCTCCCTCGTGACAAATATACCGCCTATATGACTTTTAGCTATAAGCTTTTCTAGCTCTTTCTCATCATTGTAGCCCACTATTATATGTCTACTCAAATGTTGTAGTATTCGGGGATTGGTATTGAGTACCTTATATCTATCATAACGATACTGTACTTCAAAAAAAAGTACTATCCCAATAACTATCATATAGCCAACAACAAACTTATAATTTTTTTCTCTTAAGAAAAAGAGTAGCAGTATTATAGATAAAAGTGGTACTAAGATAATTCCAAACTCTCTGAGTGTAAAAAAAAGCGGATGAAAAAGAAAATAAGCTCCAAGCAAAAAGATAAAAAGTATACTGTAATGAAATATATTTTTGACTCTATGCATACTTGTGTTATTCTCCTCTACCCAACCACTCTATCATGTCCAAAGTCATCTTTTTTACGGCTATATTTGTTGCTTGTACATACCCCTGTGCATTAAGAGTTGGTGTAGGGATTTGATAGCTAAATTTTTTGCTTTTGATAAGTCTGTTTGTATCCATAGCAATAAGATTAAACTTTACAGAGACAACAGATACAGAGACTTTATCTCTGACTTTATGATAAAACTCATACATCTCACTCTCTAAAAGATAATTTGTTTCTGCGAGAGAGGTATATTCTATAATAGATCCAAAAAGATGGCTTTCATCTAAGGCTTTAATATAAGTAGTCATCAATAATTTTCCACTGGATACACTCCATCTAGCATTATTATAAGTTCCTTCTTCTAGGTCATTATAGCTATAAGTTATTCGTTTACTCACTACCCCTTTGATACTTGTAGGATAGGCTATTTTTATACTTTTTGTACTATAAATAGTACTGTGTTGTTTGTTTATATCTATTTGAGGATTAATAGTATATGTTCTTAGAGCTGTCTCTTTGGTACTGCATCCAAATAGTAGAATCATTCCTGCTAGTAGTAGACTATATCTCATTCACCTGGTCCTCGTTTGGGTTTTGTGGACTTGAATAGTATATCATTTGGACTTTGGTCTAGTTGTAATACCATCTCTTCCATCTGAGTAGAGAGTTCTCTAATATCTATCATCATTGGTGTCATTACCTTTTGCATATTATAATCACCCCTATTTACACTCTTTTCAAAAGTAATAACCATCTGGTCTACACTTTTACTCATCTTTTTGACTGCAGTAATTGTTGGTTCTAGGTCATGGAGATTGCTAGTAATATTTGAGCTTAGAGTATGAAACTCCTCGCTCACACTCTTCATAGTCACTCTAAACTCTTTGATTCCCTCTTCTGCTTCCAAAAGTGTTGCGATGCTTTGTTCTTCTAGTTCTAGGGTTTTTGCACTGACTTTATCTATATTTACAAGAATATTTTCAAAACTTTGAAGATTTTTATTAGATAATAATTTTTCACCTCTATCTAGTATACTAATTAGCTTTGTAGAAAGCGTGTCAAGATTGTTTTCTAGCTTACTCAACAGTGATATACCTGCTTGTATTTGGGGTAAAGTATCTGGACTTTTTGCTACAAGGAGTTTGGAATTATTTGTGCCTCCTGCTATTTCTACATAAGAGAGACCAGTAAGTCCATACATTTTGATTACACCTAGCATATCCTCTTTGATAGGTATATTATTTTTGATTTTCAAAACGATATCTACCTCTTCTATATTTTGAGGATTAATAGTAATTGTGCTAATAGAACCTATATCTACACCTTTCATTTTGATTCCAGAGTCTTTAGATAATCCTGTTACAGATTCTTTCATTCTGAGGAGATAGAGGCTATAGTTCTCTTGCACTCCCTTATTTCCCAACCAAAAAGCAAAAGCTACAAGAGCTACCACAAAAGAGAGTACAAAAAATCCAATGAGTGTATAATTAACTTTACTATACATTTTTTACTCCTATATTCAAGCGTTTTTGGGCATATTCATTTTTGAAAAATCTTTCAATAAAAGGATGCGTAGAGTCCAGAACTTCTGTAATACTTCCCTCTGCTACTACATGCTTGTCTGCTAAAACACAAAAACGATCCACAATAGAATAAATAGAATCTAGGTCATGTGTAATCATCACCACAGTAATCCCCAAAAGGTCTCGAAGCTCCATAATTAATTTATCAAAATTTCTAGCACCAATAGGATCTAAGCCAGAAGTAGGTTCATCCAAAAAAAGCAGTTTAGGATCCATAGCCAATGCTCTAGCTAATGCTGCTCTTTTTATCATACCACCACTAAGTTCTGATGGGTACAAAGCTCCTGCTCGTGTGGGGAGTCCTGACATACTAATCTTGGTCTTAACTATTTCATTACACATTGCGTCACTTATATTAGTATACTCTTTGAGCTGAAGTTTAATATTTTCTGCTACAGTAAGCGAAGAAAATAATGCACCAAACTGAAACAATACTCCCCACTGCTGACGCAAGGCTTGCATTTGTGGATATTTAATAGAAGAGAGCGTATATTCAAGCACTCTCATATCTCCTGAACTTGGCTTTTGTAGCATAATCATCTCCTTCATCAAGAGAGACTTACCAGATCCACTCTCACCTAATATACCATATATTTCACCTTGGTCAATATGCATATTAACCTTGTCATGAATTACAGTAGAACCAAATCGTGTCCCTATATCTATAGCCTCTATAACACGCATCAAATACCCCATTGTGTTAAAATCACAGAAAATAGTGCGTCAAATGCTATTACAAAGAAAATAGAATTAACCACGCTTGCTGTAGTCTGAGAACCAATACTCTCTGTATCATCACTCACCTCAAACCCACGAAAACATCCAATCATAGCAATAAGCATAGCAAAAATAGGTCCTTTGATAAGACCTATATAAAAATGTTTGCTATCAAGTACTTCTTGGAGTCTTTCAAAAAACTGTGTATAAGAGATATTTAATTCCATATTCGCTGCAAATGCACTCCCCAAAATACCCATAACATCTGCAAAAAAGATAAGCAAAGGCAAAGAAATCATAAGAGCAATAATCCTAGGAAGTACCAAAAAATAATAAGGGTCAAATCCCATAGTACGCATAGCAGAAATCTCTTCTGTGATTTTCATTGCACCTATTTGAGCTGTATATGCAGAGCCACTCCGTCCTGCTACAACAATAGCTGTAATCATAGGCCCTAATTCACGAGTAATAGAAATACTCGCCATATCCACAATAAATATATCTGCCCCAAACTTTGCGAGTTCAACAGCACTTTGATAGGAAATAACCAAGCCTACCAAAAATGAGGTCAAAGCAACAATAAAAATAGCATTCATACCCGATTGTTGAATATGATACATGATTTCTTTATATCTAAAATTCCTAGGGTTTACAAAATAGCGTAAAAACGAAGCAGTCACATGTCCCAAAAACTCCAAAAAAGCTAAAAATTGAAGATAAGAAGAGATTGTAAGCTCTCCTATACGATACAGTATATTTTTATCACGAGAGGGAATAGATTCTTTCGTATAGTGAGCAAGCACCAACTTATAAAGTCTCTTTTGGTCTTGTGTGTAGCCTACAAGTTCTATGGATGCTTTCTTTTTAGATTGTTGATAAAATGTAATAAACAAAAGCATACCAACACTATCAAAACTTTCTACATTAGAGAAGTCCCAAATAATATTTTGGTTTAAATCAATTGCGTACAGAGCTTTCCGTATTGCTGGTTCGTGCTGAAGCGTCCAGTCTCCCAAAGAGATAATAGTAGTAGTATCACCATGGCGTTGGATACGAAAATAAGTTTCATTCATAAGAATATTATAGCTCAATATATATTAAAGGCATAATTTTGGCTTTGAGACTTAAACTATCATTTCATTTTTATAGCCCTCTTAATTTTGCTATAAGCATTTTTTGAGATAAAAAGACTAAACTCGAATTTGAATTTGAATTTAAGTACCGTGTATTGAATTTCTACTTTTTATGATATAATGCTCCAAAGATAATCTAGGATAAGCATACCCACTTGACATAAAAGCCCTAAAAGTATATACTATACTAGAATAAAGTATATAAAGGAACTTTTATGAATGCAACAAAAAACTACAAAAAAGAGCTCTATTCATTACCGATTGAAATCGTCAATGATTTGGTTGAGTATGCTCAAAAAACCCATCAAAAAAAGAGTCACATAGTTGCTGAGGCACTGAGTGAATATATCAAAAAGCAAGATAAAGAAAAAGAGATGAAAGAAGCCCTGAGTCTTATCGGGATGATTAGCGAGAACTCACCAAATATTCAAGAGATCAAAGCCAATAGAGAAGATATATGAAAAAAATATTTCTTGATGCCAATATTCTTATAGATATTTCAGATGATTCACGCCCATCTTCACAAGAGAGTGCCACTCTTTTTCGCTATTTGATTCAAAACAGTCAAAAATTTAAACTCTACACCTCTTGTGACTTGATTACCACCATCTATTACCTCTTGAAAAAACCTCTAGGCAAGAAAAAATCATTAGAACAACTGAAGATTATGAATCGTGTTATCAAGGTGATAGAATTTGGAAATGCAGAGGTAGATGAAGCGATTTATCTGATGGAAAAAGATGAAAAATTTATCGACCTAGAAGATACGATTCAATTTGTCATGGCACGAAAAAAGCACTGCGATTATATCATCACCAATGATAAAAACTTCTATAGCTATGAAGTGCCTCTACTTACGAGTAGTGAAGCTTTGGGGGTTATTTAGTAGGAGTTGTTATTGTTACTCTCTATGCATTCCCACCGAACTACGATACTTTGTCGAACTTAAGTTTGAGGTTTAGAATTCGTGTAAAGATATTTGATTGGTTGGTGAGATTAGTTTAGAGTAAAGTGGATTTACTTTTTTAAAAATAAAAAATTAGATAATAAGGAAAAGTTATGGAATTTGTAGTTGAGAAGATAAGTAGAGAAGAAGCTAATAGTTTTGGAATGGATAAGTTTATGGAAAAGTACAAGAGTGTTTGGGAAGTTGAAACATTTGAATCAACTATTTGGGTTTTAGATAAAAAAAATAAAATTGCACTTACTGATGTTGGACGAATAAGATCTCCTCGTTGGGAGGATAGTAGACACCAAGTCTTTACAGGAGAAAAAATATTTTTATTTTATTATGAAGGTATCAGCTATGAGATAAAACTTTTATTGGAAGATGAAAATCATCAATTTACAGCTGAAGTTCCTGTTAGACTCATTGCTTATAGTGTAG
>JADGER010000233.1 GCA_016744315.1 Sulfurovaceae bacterium | reverse complement strand
ACTCATCCATAGAACTCTATCACCATTGATAGTGCTACTCTCCAACACTTCCCACTCTGCTTTCTGCTCTTTGGGGATGCCAGTCACATCTACGAGAAATCCTTCACACATTTGTGACATCAGCGTAGAGACGAGAGTTTTTCCTATGCTGTGGATATTGGATAGAGGAACATTGTAACCTGCCTCTTCTGCTACTTCTGTTTGGTATATCTCTTGATAGCTGACATCCTCACCCATATCGATACTCCCACCAAAAGCAGTGATGAGAGTCGTCCTGTAGTTTGTTAAATATCTTGTAAAGGTATATGAATGAAGCAGGTTATAGCAAAATTATACTTTAGTCTATGCTTAAGTATTAAATATCATTTACTTCATAAGCCATTTTTTAATATAGCCAATATATTTTAGTGCTTACTTTTCAATATTATCCTTACGACGCTTATCAAGTTCCGATCTTGCATCATCTAGTACTCCTAAATTATCAGTTTCTGCATTTCTAACAAAACGACGGATTCGTGCTACTTCTTCAAAATATATATTAATTTGTTCAGTTTCATCTTTTCCTAAAGAAGAAGGTTGATCTAATAGTTTTCTTACCAAGTCATAAAATTCAGATTCTCCATGTCTATAAGCTTTCAGATTATCCTCAACTTTAAGACCTTTGTGAAATGCAAGTAAAATAGCTGTTACTGCTGATACTATTGTAACAGCTACCTTAGAAAAGTTGCCATCCTCAATCCATGGAGTAAGCACGGGAATTATTATTGCTGATGGTATAGTCCAAATTAAACTATAATAATGTAATCTTTTGTATAAAGATGCTTGATTTTTCCAATAACCTAATGTCCCTAAGATACGAGAATAATGTTGATTGAGTAAGGTTTTATTCTCGTCACTAAAACATTGACTTTCATCAAAACTTGCTCCTCCAGGATTTAACTCTACTTTCTTTAAAATGGCTTTAAATACAGGGTAAAAACTACTAACTATAAAAAAAAGATAAATAATACTTCCGATTTTCCATAAGTCCATAATAATCTCTCCATATTTAAATTAATTTGTTATGGAAATAATTATGCCTTGTTTTCTATTAAAGATAAATAAAGCTGATGCCATAATAATTATTTAACTAGTAATTTAATTCAAAACATGAAAGTATTTACTTGTTTGTTTCCTTCGTATCTCATCAAAACTCAACTCCTTGAGTAATCTACCATCTCTATAGATGGGTTGCAAGAGATTTGTTTTTTCTCCTAATTCTTCTACTCTGACCGTCTCATACTCTTGAGTCAATGCCAATCGTCCTCTTTTGGATCGTTTATGGCTATCGGTGATGGGGTCTTTGTAGACATCTCTCCATCTGCCATCTACGCATATAGCCGATACTTTCATCGCGAAACTCATATCATCTCTATTGGGTTTTTGTAATAATCCACCACCCATACCAAAAGCGATATTTTCAGCAGAGTATCCATCTGCTTTGAGAGCTTCCAATATATCTGCTATAGCCTCTATATCTACACCGTCCCCTTGAATTACGCGTATAGAGTCGTTCAATACTTTGTAGCCCTTGGAGTTGATACTCCCTCCAAATAAGCGATAGAGGTCTTTTATAATCGTCGATACCACTACTACAGGATCGCCCGAGTCTGGACGGATAACGAGCGTTGCACCACTTTGCAGTATCTGCTCTTTGAGTTGCTCACCCCAAATAGTATTGACTGCATTGTAGATATTGTATGAGTCTGAAACCACAGCAAATATCTTGCCCTCTCCACCAAACTGCTTTATCATATTGGCGTAGGCAGCTCTCTCGCCTTCTTTTTCCCAGCTTGTCATGGTAGAGTGTTCACTCGCAGGGATAGAAAAACCTGCCATATCAGCTCCATAATAGCGTCTCGCACCCACAACCGCAGAGAGTGTATCAGTCCCTTGGAAGTTGACTAAGTGAGCCATTCCACCTAGCATTGCAGACTCTTGGCTTGATGCACCTCTTGCTCCAAAATCGTGGAGTTTGAAAGGTAGTGAATCTATGGTATCTGCTGTCTCTTCTAAATATGTTTTGATAATCGCTTTGATACTATAAGAGAGTGTCGCTACTGTAGTAGGATACCATATAGCCCTGAGCAGTGCTGTCTCTATATAAGAGACAAGCCATGGTACTTTGGGGTCTGTGTTGACCACTTGCAGCAAAGGAGAACGAATAGGAATAAGTGTCCCCTCCTCTACCGCAGAAATCTCTAATGGTAAATATCCATCATACTCTTCTAAGATATACTCCCATCCCTCATAGTTGAATGGCACTCCGTGAGCTTCTAGTATCGCTTTGGCTTCTTCTAAGTCGTCTCTCGTAAATGGCGTGAGCAAATACTCTTTGATAAAGGATTGAAGACCAAAGAAGAGAGTCTGCGTATACACTCCACCTCTGGATTCTATATACGAAGAGATATACTCACTCTTTGGTGGATACTGGAGGTAGTGGCTTGATTTGTAACTGTCTGTGTTTAAAATTATGTTTTTCATAGAAAATCCTTCTATTTATATGTTTTAGGAGTCGTCTATCGACTCTCTGTTTTATTTATTAACTTTTGTGGTGGGATTCTCCCACCCTACCCTACCATCGCTTGGATGATATGGAAATGGTCTTCAAACATCAATTCTGGTTTGACATCTGCATACGCTACCCAAAAGGCTTTGGAGGCATCATCACC
>JADGER010000232.1 GCA_016744315.1 Sulfurovaceae bacterium | reverse complement strand
AGAAAATAAACGAGATGATACAAATATATATCTTTGGATGCAACTTTTGGAAGAAACCTATTTTGTTGCAAGTAATACTATAGATATATTTGATGATTATGATCTTGTAGTATCCAAAAAGATGCATGGCTGGGGTGGATAACTCTACTGCTTCTACTCAAACTTATCTGAGACTTAGATTATAAATTTTTTCTTTACCTTACTTTAAACTCACTTATATATACTTACAAAAAATAACACTCATACCCAATTAAATAATTTTGGGAAAATAAAGGATATTATTATGGCATTATACGATAGAGATTATGCAAAACAAGGTACAGAGACTTTCGTTCAAGAGGGAGCTAGCGTTGCTTTTATGAAGCGAACTTATCAATTACTTGGAGCAAGTATGATTGCTGCGGCGGCTGGGGCTTATGCTACTATGCCTTTTGTAGAAACGGTAATTCAGTTTAAATGGCCAATTTTTGGACTTGAACTCTTTATGCTTTTTGTTGGTCTAAGAATGACACGAAATAAACCAGGACTCAATCTAGCAGCACTCTTTGCATTTACTTTCTTAACGGGTGTTTCTATAGTACCTTTACTTGCGTCACTTATTGGTGCAGGTAATGGTGCTGCAATAGGAAACGCATTTTTGAGTACAGCAGTGCTTTTTGGTTCGTTAAGTCTTTTTGCTATCAATAGTAAAACAGATTTTTCAAGTTGGGGTAAACCACTTTTTATTACTTTGATTGTTGTTATTATTGCATCATTAGTAAATATGTTTATTCTTAATAGCCCTATAATGCATGTAATTATTAGTGCAGTTATTTTGATATTATTTGCAGTTATGACTATCTATGACACACAAAACATTGCAAATGGTGGTTATGATTCAGAAGTAGATGCAGCAGTATCTCTTTATCTTGACTTCTTTAATATGTTTGTTGTTATGCTTCAATTCTTTGGAATTATGGGAAGTGATGACTAAGCAAGATACTTCCTACACCGTAGGAGTAGAACGACTCATTGATGCCAACCTCAACAGATTAGGGGAGGGCATCCGTGTTATCGAAGATATAGTGCGTTACATCCACAATGACGCAACACTCACCCCAAGACTCAAAACCCTAAGACACCAACTCCAACAAGCCCACAACCCCAATAGACTGCAATACCGTGATATAGAAAACGATGTCCAAAAAGAATCTATCCCTAGCGAACTTACCCGTACTTCCCTCAGTGATATTATAATTGCAAATTTCTCACGAGCCCAAGAATCTTCACGAGTATTAGAAGAGGCGTTCAAACTCACAGACAGCACCTTATCCGAACTTTTCAAATCTATCCGATATGAACTGTATGCTTTGGAGAAGATATATTTTGCTACTTTCTCGAAGCTTGATACTAAAGGATAAAAGATATAATCTTTCAAAGGATTTTATGATGAAAGAACTGCTTAAGGGTGAAAATATATTAATCAAAAATGCTATAGATACATTAATTCATATTCAAATCAAGTGGAAATGTCAGCATGATATTGATGTTTCAATGTTTTTATTGGAAAATGAAAAGATTAGAAATAATCAAGATTTTATCTATTTTAACAATAATTATACCAAAGCTATTAAACTTTCTGTCCAAAAAAATATGGCTGATATTAGTATAGATATTTCTTCTTTGCATTCTGCAATTACAAAGTTACCTATCATTATTACGATAAATGATGAGCATCACTTGGATACTTTAGAGTTTTTAGAAATTACTTTCAATGAAGAAATAGTCTATGGTTTAGAGACTCTTCACAATGAAAAGGCAATTATTCTTGCTCAATTATATAAACGAAGAGATCAGTGGAAATATAAAATACCTGCACGAGGTTTTAATAGTGGATTAGAAAAAATTGCAACTGATTTTGGCTTAGACTTAGATTCATTATCACAAGAAGAAAAACAAAAAACTTTTAAAAAATCCCCTAAAGATGTGATAGAAGAGCATACACTTTATATCAAAAATGGACTCAAATCTCTTAAGCCTTATATTGATACGGCTGTCAAAGAAAAATATAACGAGAGTGATACACGCATGATTCTCGATAAAATTTTTATGGATGTTTTGGGTTATAATATCAATGAATTAAAAACAGAACAGAAGATACAAGGCAGAAGAGCTGATTATATTTTATCTGTCAATGATACAAACTATATTGTAGTTGAAGCCAAAAAAGCAGGTATGGCATTGCGAGAAAAACAAGTCTTTCAAGCTACTTCTTATGGGGCATATTCTGGCATAAAATGGGCATTATTAACAAATTTAACCCAATGGCAACTCTACTATATCAACTCTGGTGACAAAATTGAACCAGAATTAGTCTTTTGCATAGATTTAGATAATCTTCAAAAAGAAGAGTTAGAAATGTTCTTTAAAATCTCTAAAAAAGGAATTTTAAGAAAAGGGCTTTTAGAAAAAATAAGAGAAAAAAATAGAGCATTAAGCCAAGCAAACATTATATCTACACTCCTTACTGATAATGTATTAGATAAGATAAGAACAACCATCAACAAAGACAGCTCCTACAAAGTCTCAAATGATGAAGTACAGCATATTTTGGAAAGTTTTTTGAATATATAATGAGAGTTAAACCTAAGACTATTGAAGAAAAAACATAAAGGGAGTATCATGTTGAGAATTTTACTTATTATACTTATACTTAAAGGAACGCTTATGGCAATTGAAGAACCCAAATA
>JADGER010000071.1 GCA_016744315.1 Sulfurovaceae bacterium | reverse complement strand
TCTAATGCTTTTTTTTCTTCTTTTGTTAATGCTTCTACTTTTCTCATGATGTTATTTTAGCATACCTTTATGAAATTGGTTTTGAGTGGGTACTTATATTCTCCATACTTCTTTGTTCTTTTAGTAGCTTATTTTTGTTGTTTTTTATAATTTGTATATGTTTCATATTGAACTCCTATTTTGATGAATTTATTGTACACTATTTCTGTGACATATTTTGTCCGAGGGGGAATAGAATAATAATTCTTAGCATTAGTTTATCTCTTGTTCTTAGAATAAAACACATAAATAATTTTTATTCTTAAAATTTAGTCTAAAGTAACCTTGGATAAAATAAAGACAAAATAAAATTAGGAGAAACAACATGCCAGTAATAACAGACGCAATCATCGGTGGTATAGCTTGGGAGGCTTTTTCTAAAAGTATTACTTTTTATGCAGAAGGTGTAAATGATTTTGCATTGCGTATCTATATTGCTCAACAGCTTAAGAGTTTGAAGCAATTAGAGGGTGTATCTGATAAAAAGATAGAAAAAGCTACCAATATTATCGAAGCTACTATTGTAGAGACTCCTGATGAGATCAAAGAGATAAAAAATGCTAAAGAACAAAAAGAGGCATTTGATGAGTATGTCAAAAATAATTCTTCTATTAGAGAGATTACAGCAAAAAACTATTTTGAAAAGATTGTTGTCAAAGATGCTGGAGTATTAAATATAAGTTAGGAGTAGTTATGTCAAATTATATAAAAGAACTCAAAGTTAAAGGGGGAGTTGTTAATGTTGGAGATTCTCATACAGTCCCAAAAGCCCTAACCACTCAAACAGGTCTAGCCAATGATATAGACTTCATAGGACGAAAAGAGGAGTTAAAAAAAGTAGATGAATTGCTCAATCAAAATTCTATGTTGCTTCTGCTCAATGGCATCGGTGGGATTGGAAAAAGTACCTTGGCTTCGTACTATCTCAATCAAAAAAAAGCCAACTTTGACTACTATGGTTTTGTACAAGTCAATGAAGATATAAAAGAGAGCTTCGCTTCTGCCTTTTCTACTTCGTTGGATTTGAAATCTGAAGATATTGATGAATTGTTTGCTGAAACTATGAACAAGCTCAACAACCTAGAGGGTACAAAGCTTTTGATTATAGATGACATCAAAGAGATGGGCAATCAGCTAGATGAGATAAATACCCTCTTGACACTCAAAAATAGTGGCTTTCAAATCCTCTTTACTTCACGAGAGGTCAAAGAGTATATCCCTCAATACTTCTTGGATAGTATGAGCATAGATGATGCTAGAGATTTGTTTTCGAAACATTACCCTACGGATGAGATAGACAAAGTAGATAAGGTATTGGAGTATTTGGATTATCATACTTTGTTCATCGAGATGACAGCCAAAACTTTGAAAAATAAAAGTAAATTAACCCTAGAGAAATTAATAGAAAAATTTGAAAATGGAGAATTTTCAAAGATAAGTGTCAAAAGAAAAGAGAGCTTTAACGCATACCTCACTAAACTTTTTAATTTTGAGGGATTAGATGAAGCAGAGATACTTTTGTTAAAACAATTTTCGATACTGCCATCTATAGGAATAAGATTGGATGAGTTGGAGACTATATTTCAGAGAGACAATATAGAGTTTGAAGAACTCTTGAAATATATGTCCGAAAAGGGTTGGTTGATGTTGTCGACAGATAGCTACAAACTCCACCAAATCATTAAAGAGTATATCCTCTCTAGCCATACCCCAACCATAGAAGAGATAGAGCCACAAGTAGAGTTATTTTTTAAACAAGTTCGCAAGAGTAGTGCATCTGACCCATTGGCTCAAAAATTATCTTTTCTCCCTTTCTTTGAGTCAATATCACAGATATTTACTACATTGAAGCTCCAAGATAAAAGAGCAGGAGTATTTGTAAATGATTTAGCATATCTTTATCATCATATGGGAGATTATCAGAAAGCATTGCACTATTTTAAACAATCACTCAAGATAAGAGAAGAGATAGGAGATAAATCAGGAGTGGGAACAACCCTCAATAATATCTCTCAAATCTACAAAGCCCGAGGAGACCTCCCCACAGCCCTAACATACCTGCAAAAGTCACTCAAGATAAGAGAAGAGATAGGAGACAAATCAGGAGAGGGAACAACCCTCAATAATATCTCTCAAATCTACCAAGCCCGAGGAGACCTCCCCACAGCCCTAACATACCTGCAAAAGTCACTCAAGATATATGAAGAGATAGGAGATAAATCAGGAGAGGGAGCAACACTCAATAATATCTCTACAATCTACCAAGCCCGAGGAGAGCTCCCCACAGCTCTAACATACCTGCAAAAATCACTCAAGATACAAGAAGAGATAGGAGACAAATCAGGAGAGGGAACAACACTCAATAATATATCTCAAATCTATCAAGCCCGAGGAGACCTCCCCACAGCCCTAACATACCTGCAAAAATCACTCAAAATAAGAGAAGAGATAGGAGATAAATCAGGGATGTGTGCTACGCTCTTCAATATTGGACATATCCATCTAGGCAATGATGAAGTGACAGAAGCGATAGGGAGTTGGGTAAAAGTCTACAAGATAGCCAAAGAGATAGAGAATGCACAAGCACTTGATGCCTTGGAGAGCTTGGCAGAAGGGTTGGGGTTAGAGGGTGGATTGGATGCTTGGGAGAGAGCGAAGCTAACTATTGGCTAACTCTTCCTCAATTTCCAAGACTTCTAAATAGCGTTCGCTTATTTGGTCGTATTGGGTTTGGACTTTTTCTAGTTCGTCGGTTAGATTTGTTAAGCCTTTTTCTTCGTAGCATTTTGGGTTATAGAGGCAGGCTGTGATTTCATCTATTTGTATTTCTAGTTTGTCTATTTGTTCTGGGAGTTCTTCTAGGTCTTTTTGTTCTTTGTAGCTTAACTTTTTTTGTTGTTTTGGTCTTTGTTTTTCTTTTGGTTTATTGCTTGTAATCTCTTTTTCTAGTTTTGTGAGTTCTTGTAACTCTTTTTCTATGCTAAGGTATTGAGTATACGATTGATAGGATTCTTCTACTACGCCATTGCCTTTGAATATAAAGAGTTTGGATGCAATTTTATCTATAAAATATCGGTCATGAGAGACAAATATAATAGCTCCTGCAAAGCTGATAAGCTTTTCTTCTAGGATATTGATGGTTTGTATATCAAGGTCATTTGTAGGTTCATCCAAAATAAGACAGTCTACTTTTTTGCTTAGGAGTAGGGCGAGTGCAACACGATTTTTTTCTCCGCCACTTAGAAAGCCTATTTTTTTGTCCAAAAATTCTTGGGGAAAGAGAAAACTTTTGAGGTAGCCATAGACATGCATGTTTTTGCCTTGGACATCTATAATATCTCCACCATCAGGACAGAATGTTTCCAAAAGAGTTTTGCTATCATCAAGCATTTCACGGTGTTGGTCAAAGTAGCCTGTTTTGATTTCACCTCTTTTGATAATACCATTATCAGGTTCTAAGCGACCTAGCATAAGTTTGAGCATTGTTGATTTGCCTGAACCGTTGTAGCCTACAATTGCTATTTTGTCTTTTTGTAATATTCGTGTTGTAAAGTTTTGGATAAGATTTTTATCAGCAATACTATAATCAACCTTTTCCAAGTCAAAAAGAAGCTTTTTCCTAGAAACCCCCTCTTCACGGTTGAAGTGTTTCTTTTCTCTTTCGAGTTCTATCATCATTGTATGAATAAGTGTTGGATTATGTTTGGCTTCATCACGCAGTTGAAAGACTCTTTTTTTGCGTCCTTGGTTTCGTTTTTCTCTTGCTCTTACACCTTTGGCAAGCCATGCTTCTTCTTGTTTGAGCATTCTTAGCAGATTTTCATGCTCTTTTTTCATATTATGCATGCGTGCCTCTTTTTGTTCGAGGTAGTTTTTGTAGCCACCTGTATAGCTTACAAGTTTTTGATTATCCACTTCTACTACACGCGTAGCAATGGTATCTATAAAGTGTCTATCATGAGAGATAAAAAGAAGCGTAAATTTTTCTTTGAGAAGCATCTCTTCTAAGAACTCTACCATATAAACATCAAGGTGGTTTGTTGGCTCATCAAGCAAAAGTATATCAGGCTTTTTGAGTATCAATGATGCCAAAGCAACACGCCGTTGTTCGCCTCCTGAGAGTGTGATTACAGCTCTATTTTCATACTCTTTGAGTTTGAACTCTTGGAGAACTCTTTCTACTTTGTCATCAAGATTCCATGCATTATGGTGGTCAAGATAGGCTGTTGCTCGTTCTAATTTTTTTTGGATTTTTTTATCATCAAAATTTATAGCGAGTTGTTGGGTAAGTTCTTCATAAGCTTTTTTTGCTTCTTGAAGCTCTTTGAGTTCATTTTCTATAGCTTGACGCACATTAAGATGGGCTTCAAAATGAGGCTGTTGTTGTAGCATCTCTATTTGGATAGATTGAGTAACAACTCTCTTGCCCTCTGTGGGCTGTTCATCACCTATTATAATTTTCATGAGTGTGGATTTTCCACAGCCATTTTTTCCTACAATAGTAATTCTTTCTCCCTCAGAGAGATGAAAATCTACATCATCAAGAAGAAGCTTAATGTCATACTGTTTTTTGATATTAAAGAGGTCTACAAGAGCCAATGGGTATCCTTCTGTCGTATTAGAAAGCCATTGTACCATAATATATTTCAAGTCCAAATCAAATACTCTTGGCAATATCTTTAAGCATTATCGCGTTAGAATACGACACTTTAGATCTAAATGGGAAAAAATGATAAATAGATTTACAAAATTATGGCTTTTTGCTTTGATGCTTCTTTTGCTTATAAGTGGATGTACTCCCTTAGGTCCTGAGTTTAGGGGTTTTACACAACCACCTATTCCTGCTAAATGGCAAAATGAAGGAGTCAAAAATGAAAAAGAGATTGCTAGATGGTGGAAGATTTTTGCTGATCCTACGCTAGATAGACTTATTCAAAAAGCGTATGCCCAAAATTTAGACCTTAAAAGTGCTGGTTTGCGTATTGTTCAATCACGAGCTATTTTGGGTCTGAGTGAAGGGTATAAGTTTCCTCAAAAACAGACACTTTCTGGAAATACTGCTTCTGTACGGAGTCAAGATAATGGTTTTGCTTTGGCATCTGTTAATTTTGATATAGGTTGGGAGATGGATTTTTGGGGAAAATATGCTAGGAATATTGAATCTTCTCAATCAAAGCTCTATTTGAGTATGGCTTCTTATAATAATATAATGGTTTCTATTATCTCTGAGGTTGCACGAAATTATATAAATTATCGTACAGCCCAAGAACGAATTGCGTATGCCAAACGAAATATTACTATCCAAGAGAGAGTTACAGAGCTGACTAAGGTACAGTTTAATGCAGGAAATGTATCAGAACTAGATATGCAACAGTCTCGTTCACAATTGTATACAACCCGTTCTCTTCTTCCTTCAATCAAGTTAGCAGAAGTCAAAGCCAAGAATGCTATAGCTCTGCTTCTTGGTATGGATGTTATGGATATAGAACCTATCTTAAATGGAAAAAATAGTAAATCTATGGATAAGTTTAATAAGTATATAGCAAAGAGTAAAAGAGATGTACTTCAGATTAAACAAAATAGTAGTGATATACTCAATGTGAGTATTATTCCCACGGCTAAGTTTAATCCTAACTATCGGATAGATGCCAATCTTATTACAAGACGACCAGATATAAAAGTAGCAGAGTATCAAGTTCGTTCTAATAATGCACTTATTGGAGCTACAATTGCAGAACTCTATCCTAGCTTTAGTCTTTTTGGAAATATTGGCTACAACACAAATAATAGCACAGGTTCTTGGACTCCTAGCTCACAAGCTATAGGCGTAAGTGTTGGACCTGCTTTTTCTTGGAATATTTTACAGTATGGGCGTATCAAAAATCAAATTCGTCTTCAAGATGCACTTTTTGAAGAGAGTCTGGTCAATTATAACCAACAAATTCTATCAGCAGTCCGAGAAATTTCGGATGCACTCAATGGCTATATCTTGGGCAAAAAGCAACAAGAAGAAAATTACAAAGCAGTAGAAGCTACAGTGCGAGCATTTAATATCTCTGTGATTCAATATAATGATGGATTAGTAGGCTATGAACGACTTCTTACGACTGTAGAGAGTCTTACCAGAACCCAAGATCAATATGCACAAATCAAAGGAAACTTAGCCACTAATGTAGTGCTTTTGTATAAAGCTTTAGGTGGTGGATGGCAAATAAGTCGTGGGAAATCATATCTTTCTACTGAAACGGCCAAAAAGATGAAAAAACGCATCGATTGGGGGCGTTATCTTGATAAAAATATGACACAACTCCCTAAGGGAATGTAATATGCCAAATCCCTATCCCCATGAACTTTCATTAGGAGATGTTTATTTTTCTCCTATTCTCCCTGTAGTTATTCTTGCTTTTCTTATGGCAGTTTTTACAGTGGGAATACTAAATAAACTCAAGCTCTCACGCTATTTTTATGCACACTCTTATGTTTTTATTTCGATTGTTATCTTCTATATTTTACTTATTGATCTTTATTGGATCAAATTTTAAAGGCTTTTTATGAAAAAAATTATTAAAATCACTCTAACACTCTTTACTATCTCTTTAGCAATATTTTTTGCATATCAAAAATTTGAATCGTATATAGATAACCCTTGGACACGAGATGGGCAAGTGAGAACACAAGTTATACAAGTAACACCTCGTGTTAATGGGATGATTACTAATATTTTGGTTCAAGATAATCAAGCAGTAAAAGTAGGTGATTTACTTTTTGAGATAGATCCCTCTTCTTATCAGATTAAGCTAGAGCAGTCAGAAGCGAGATTGCAAAGAACCCTTGAAGCTGCCAAAGGGAGTAAAATAGAGTATGATAGAATCCAAAAAATTTATAAACGAGATAAAGGAGCTGTATCACAAAAAGATATGGATAGAACAGAAGTAAATTATTATAAATCCTTAGCAGATATAGATAGCTCTACAGAAGCAGTAAATAGTGCCAAACTTAATCTTTCGTTTACTAAAATACATGCCCAAGTAGATGGATATATTTCTAATATTAATTTCCAAGTGGGATCACAAGCGGTAGCAAACAAAGCTATAATGGCATTGGTAGATACTAGCTCATTTTGGGTTTTTGGGTTTTTTCGTGAAGATTCTATTCCACAAGTAAAAATTGGAGATAAAGCAAAAGTAACTTTACTTTCGTATCCCAATAAACCACTTAGTGGAACGGTAGAGTCTATAGCGTGGGGTATATCTCATGCAGATGGTAATCCAGGGAGTAATCTCTTGCCTAGTGTAAAACCAGTATTTCAATGGATTCGTTTAGCCCAAAGAATCCCTGTGCGTATCAAACTTGATCCCTTACCCAAAGAAGTTGATTTACGCTTTGGTTTAACGGCTTCTGTTATGATACTTAAAAAGAAATAGTCTTATAAGAGATTACAAGATTACTCCAAATAACTCCTAGGTATTCATGCCATGCTCTTTGTGTCTTGTAGAGCTGTTTCCCATCAGGGATAGAGAACATTCTATCACCCTGTTCTCTTTTCCAATCTGTAGGTGCTGGAATAGGGTGTAGCCCTTTGTCTTTGAATAGCTTTATGGCTCTAGGAAGATGATAGGCAGAGCTTATCAAAATAAATGGATGATTTCCCAAAAGCTCTTTGATAGCCAAAACTTCTTCTTTTGTATCTTTAGGTTTGTTATATACAAGAATATTTTTAGCAGGTATACCACTTTGTATCAGTAAATTAGCAGCTTTTTGGGCATCGCTCATACTTGCATGTATAGAATGACCAGTGGTTATTATTTTTGTATTTTCAAAGAGATGATAGAGTCTCAAAGCTTCCCAAGTACGATTTTGAGCATCTCCACCCAAAAGAACTATATACTCTATTTGTGGAACAATTTTATCATAAGACTCTTTTTGGAGTTGAGGATATTTTTGTTCTAAGGGGCTAAGGAGTGTATTCGCAATAGGTGCATAAGAGATAAGAAGCATCCATACAAAACTAATGCTTATGATTATTTGTGCTTTTTTGATTTCTTTTTGGTAGAGGTAGTATAACCCTATAGCCCAGATAAGTAATCCAAGGCTAAGAGGCATAAGAAAAGAGGAGAGCATCTTCTTTAGAAAAAATCCTAATTCTATATCCATAAGTTACAATTAAACCCCGTCTACTCTAAGAAGTTTAGTTTTACCAACCATTAAGTCGATAGTCATAAATATTCTTTTAAATACACTCTCTTGTCTATATTCTATATTATGTTTTGCACATATATCTTTTACAAGAGGTTGCATCTTTTGATAATAACTCAAAGGAATATTTGGGAAAAGATGATGTTCTATTTGGTAGTTGAGGAAACCTTGAGAAAAATCTATCAAATCTGTACCTGTATTATAGTTTACACTACCCATAATTTGTCTAAGATAAAATTCTCCCTGACTTTTATGAGGTTGGCTAAACATATAAATATCTTCTGCTGAGTGGTTTGGTACAATAACTAAAAATGAGTGAGCATTTGCGATAAATTCAGCAACAAAAGAGATAAGAAGAGCAGTAAGCCAAGCATCAACACCAAAAGGTAAAAAGAGAAGAGGCAAGATAACAAAGTGAACTGTAAAGTATGGGAGATAATAATTTTTCCATAACTCTAATCCATTTTTAGTAAGAGGATTCATCTCATAACTTTGGAGTTCTTCTTCTTTTCTTTTTCGTCTCTCTTTATTTTCTAATATTCTTAGTGTATTTGGTGCATAATAAGTAAACTTCCAAGTACCAACAAAAAGATAAACAAATACATAACGCAAAAACATAGGAGTTTTAGATTGTATCAACCATTGGAGGTTTCTCTCTACATTATCAGGATCTTCATCTTCTCCAAGATGGTAATGGTGCATTATATTATGCTCATATTCCCATGCCTCTGGTTTAATCCAATCAAACCAATGAAAAAATCTATTCCCTTTTCTTGCAAAACCAGCTTTTGTATATTTGTAAGGAACATTAGGCACTTTATCGTAAGCACCATGCAAAATTGGGTGTGCTACATTTGCCCAGCGAGAGACATTACCAACACCAATTAAGAGTCCAGAAAGAAGCACTAAAGCCCAAAATCCAAATCCGCTCAGTCCCATTGATATTTCTAAAACAACAGTTGCGACCATAAGGGCATATCCCAAGAAGGTCGAAGCCCAACCCCATAGTTCTAACTTGCGTACATGTTTGTAATCTTCCCATGTAACTGCACCAATTTTCTCTTTGATGTCTTCAATGTCTTTTTGAAGTTGTTCTTTGTCGACATCCTCATATCTACTATACTCTTGTGCCATACATATTCCTTAAAATCTTATTTGATTAATTAGGTAAAGTTATACATATTTTAGGCTTATATATATCTTAAGTTTTAGACTCTTTTTATTGTTTTTACTTTTACTAAATAATAGAAGAGATTTTTACTAGAGGTATTATCAAATAAATAAGCTACAGTAGGTATAATCTCATTATTATATTACTCTAAAGGTTAAGTACAAAATGAGAGCATTACTAAGTGTAAGTGACAAAGCAGGTATCGTAGAATTTGCCCAAGGATTAGAGGCACAAGGTTGGGAGATAATTTCAACAGGTGGAACATATAAAAAGCTTAATGAAGCAGGTGTAAAAGTTATTGAGATAGATGAAGTAACAAAGTTTCCTGAGTGTTTTGAGGGACGAGTGAAAACACTGAATCCTTTTGTGCATGGTGGTATTCTCCACAAGAGAGGTGACGCAGGTCATGTAGCTCAGGCTAAAGAGCTTGGAGTAGAGGGAATAGACCTTGTATGTGTCAACCTCTATCCATTTAAAGAGACAATAGAACGCACAGAAGACTTTGGTGAGATTATCGAAAATATTGATATTGGTGGTCCTACTATGGTTCGTTCTGCTGCTAAGAACTTTAATGATGTACTTATTGTTACAGATGCTAGTGATTATTCAGTGGTATTAGACGCATTAGAAAACAAAACTGATTCTTTGGAGTTTAGAAGAGGATTGATGATAAAGGCTTTTGAACATACAGCCTCTTATGACGCAATGATAGCTAATTATATGAATGGTAGATTTAATGATGGTTTTGGTGAGTATCAATTTATCACTGGTAAAAAATCATTCCAAACGCGTTATGGAGAAAACCCACACCAAAAAGGTGCATTATATGAGTTTGACACACATTTTAGTGATAACTTTAATCAGGTCAAAGGGGAAGCAAGCTTTAATAATGTTAATGATGTCAATGGTGCATTGAAAATTGCTTCTAGTTTTGGTGATGAGAATGCAGTTTGTATCGTTAAACATGGAAATCCTTGTGGTTTTGCTATCAAAGAGACTCTGCTTGAATCATATACTGAAGCACTTCGTTGTGATCCAATTTCTGCTTTTGGTGGTGTTGTAGCTGTGAATGGTATCGTTACAAAAGAGTTAGCACTTAAAATGAATGAGATATTTTTAGAAGTAGTTATGGCAGCAGATTTTGAGCCTGAAGCATTGGAAGTATTTGCAAAGAAAAAGAGACTCAAACTCTTTAGCCAAGGTGGTACAAAACTTGTGATGAGCAAAGATAGCCATGACTTCAAGCATGTAGATGGTGGTTTTGTATATCAAAATTCTGATTGTATTTGTGATAACGAAGTACATAATGCAGATAAAAAATCTACTCTTATAGCCTCAGAGCAAGAGATGAAAGACCTAGAAATCGCGTGGAAAGTAGCAGGGCTTACAAAATCTAACTGTGTTGTATATGTAAAAGATTCTGCAATGGTTGCTGTGGGTATGGGTATGACGAGTCGCGTAGATGCTGCTCAATGTGCCTTGAAAAAAGCAAAAGAGATGGATATAGATGTAAGTGGTGCTGCAATGGCTAGTGAAGCATTCTTTCCATTCCGTGATAGTATAGATGCCGCAGCGTCAGCAGGAGTCAAAGCTATTATCGAACCAGGAGGTTCAATCCGTGATGATGAGGTGATAGAAGCAGCCAATGAGCATGGTATATCACTTTACTTTACTACAGTAAGACACTTTTTACACTAAAATTAAAAAAGGGAGTTTTCATGGGAATGGTTTCTAAATTACCTAAAAAAAAGCAGACAAAGAAGTTTATATGGGTTATATATTTTCTTCAATTTTTGGCTCTTTTTACACTAGGACTCTCTTTGTTAGTCTCAGGGGTTTTGGCATATATCAAATATGATGAGAATATTGGTTCCCTAGAAGAGTCTCATCTACAATGGCAAATAAAAACCTTTTGGGTAAGCCTTGTAGGCTTAGTTTTGGGTATTCTTTTGTTGGTGATATTTATTGGTAAGATTGTTTTGTTTCTTACTGAGTTATGGTTAATCTATCGTGTATTCAAAGGCTCTTTCTTTTTTGTCCAAGGAAAAGGTGTAGATACAGATGGATTTTTTTAGATATAAAAGGATAATGAAAAAATGAAAAAAATACTAATACTAATGATGGTTTTATTCTCATCACTTTTTGCTAAATTAGAAAATATAGAAGTAAATGCTGAATTTTTAAAAAGAGATATAAAAATAATTGATATTCGTACTCCTTCAGAATGGAAAGAAACAGGAATAGTCAAAGGCTCATATACGCTTATGTTTTTTAACGAAAAAGGTGGCTATGATACAGACGCTTTTATCACAGAATTAAATAAAATTGTCAAAAAAGATGAAAAGTTTGCTCTCATCTGCCGTACAGGAAGCCGAACTTCAATGATAGCTCAATTCTTGTCAAAAGAGTTAGGATATGATGTAATCAACCTTAAATCAGGAATTATGAAATTAATGAGAGATGGATACAAAACTACCCCTTACAAAAAATCTCCCTTATTTCTTAAGTAGTTTTATCTTCTATCCCTCACTCAAAACAGCACTCATATAGCCAAC
>JADGER010000070.1 GCA_016744315.1 Sulfurovaceae bacterium | reverse complement strand
TGATTTATCATAGGCTAAAAATGCAATAATAGAAGAATCAATATTTTTGAGATATGCCCATTTTTTCCAATCTTCAAAGTCTACTTCCATCTCAAAATGCACAAATCTATTGGCAAGTGGAGGAGGCATTTTATAGATAACACCTCTATCATTTTCTCTATTTCCAGCAGCAATAATACTCCAACCATCAGGAAGTCTATATTCTCCTACAGATCTATCCAAAATAAGTTGATATGCAGAAGCCTGTACAGCAGGTGGAGCAGTGTTTATCTCATCCAAAAATAATATTCCCTCAGAGGTATCATCTTCTTTTGGCAAAAAACTAGGTTTTGCCCAAACACCCTCACGAGTTGAAGCATCAAAAAATGGTATTCCTTTAAGATCTGTAGGATCCAAAAGAGAGAGCCTTAAATCTATAAACTTCAAACTCTTTTCTTTGGCAATATCTTTTACAATAGAAGATTTTCCTATTCCTGGTGCACCCCATATAAAAAGAGGTAATTTTTGAATAATTAATTCTTTGGCAACCTTACTAATATTACTAGCTTTCATTCTCTCTCCATCAATCTAATGTTGCAATATCTTATCATAAAATCATTAATAAAGCGAGTATATTACTCAAACCCATAAAACGAAGGAAATAGCACAATAGAGACCAAAACAGCTATCTGTATAAGGATAAAGGGTATTACTCCCTTATAAATATCAATTGTTCGTATGGAATCGGAAGCCACCCCTTTGAGGTAGAAAAGTGAGAACCCAAAGGGGGGAGTGAGAAAGGATGTTTGGAGATTCATTGCTATAAGTATTGCAAACCATATAGGGTCTATACCAATAGAGTCTGCGATAGGTATTAATATAGGTACAACGATATACGATATTTCAAAGAAATCAATAAAAAATCCAAGTATCATAATCACGAGCATAGAGAGTATCAAAAAGCCCCATTTTTCTCCAGGGAGATCAAGCATAAATTCTTCTACAATGACATCTGCACCTGTATAAACAAAAACCATAGAAAATGCTGTTGCACCGAGTAAGATAGCAATTACCATAGCCGTAACTTTGACAGTCTCTATAGCAGCTGATTCAAGCATATCAAAGCTAAATGATCTATAAACTATCGCCAATAATACAGCACCCACAGAACCTACAGATGCAGACTCTGTAGGTGTAGCAATCCCTGCAAAAATAGAGCCTAGCACTATAACTACAAGCAAAAGTGGTGGTATAATAGCAAAAAGAGCTTTGCGTATGGCATGTTCTGATTCACCTAAATCTATGGCTGGTGCTAAATCTTTGTTAAAATTGGTGATAAACAAAATATAGAGTATATAAGAACCAACCAAGATAGCACTAGGAATAATGGCTGCTCGAAACATATCTCCCGCAGGCTGTCCAAAAACATCACTTAAGATTATTAATATAATAGATGGAGGGATAATCTGACCAAGAGTTCCTGCTGCACATATAGTACCAGCTGAGAGTTTCTTGCAGTATCCATAGCGGAGCATTACAGGTAAAGAGATAACACCCATAGCAACCACACTAGCACCTACCACACCTGTAGAAGCAGCAAGTAGTGATCCTACAAGAATAGTACTTATAGCAAGTCCACCTCGGAGTTTACCAAAAAGCGTCCCCATAGATTCTAGCAGTCTTGATGCAAGTCCTGATTTTTCTAATATAATACCCATAAAGATAAAAAGTGGTATAGCCATAAGGAGTTTGTTCGTCATCGTAGAATAAATTCTAAATGGCATCATAGAGAACATAGAAAAGAACTCTTCTACCACCAAAGAGAGTGTGCCACCATCTGGCATAACTTCCATATAGGCTGCCAAAAAACCAAAAAAGATAGAAATAGCACCAAAGCTAAAGGCAACAGGATAGCCAATAGAGAGGAGAACAAGTGCTGCAAAAAACATATATATACCGATCATTTTTTTGCCTCCTTGATTATAATAATATTTTTGAGTATATACGAAATTCCAGCAAAGAGAAGAAATATAAATCCAGTAGGTATCATAGCTTTTATCACCCATCTATGTGTAAGCCCACCAGGGTCTTCACTAATTTCATTACTAATATATGCATCCATAACATATTCATACGAGCCAAATATTATGAGTAATGCAAAAGGAAATAGAAAGAGAAGTGTTCCGAAGATATTGATATAGGCTTTTGTTCTGGGTGCATAGTTTTCATAGAGGAAGTCAACGCGTACATGTGCTTCTTCTTTGAGGGCATATCCCAAACCAAAGAGTATTACCACAGAAAAAAGATGCCATTCCATCTCTTGCATACCTACAGAAGAGTTGTGAAAAGAGTATCGCATAACTACATCTAAAAGTACATTAAATACCATAAGTATCAATAACCATGCGATGATCTTTCCTATAATGTCGATAAAAGAGTTGAAAAATCCTTCAACTCTTTTGAGCCAAAAAAGGCTCTTGTTATCGCTTTGCAATGCTACTCTACCATTTGCGAAGTTTTTATATAATCAAACTCAGAGATTTGTGTCCATTCTCTAGCTTTTTTCATATAATTCTTTCTAGAAGTATAAACTTCATTGAAAAGTGCATCTTCTTTTGCATAGGCATTCATAAGATCATCTGTAGTTTTCTTCATTTCTTTTAGTACATTTTTAGGGAAAGTTTTGACTTTAATATTTGGGTATTCTGTCTTCATTTTTGCCCAAGCTTCTGTACTTGCTGCGAAGTTTTCATACATCATATCTGCCGCAACTGCTCGCATAGCTATTTTGAGTATAGCTTGATATTCTGCTGGAAGCTTTTTAAAAGCTTTTTGGTTGACAAAGAAGTGCATCTCAGACGCAGGTTCATGCCATCCTGTATAGTAGTAGGGTGCAACTTTGTGAAAGCCCATTTTAATATCCATACCAGGTCCAATCCATTCTAGTGCATCAATAGTACCACGATCAAGTGAAGTATAAAGTTCACCTGCTGGGATATTTGTCACACTTACACCTAGTTTGGCAAAAACTTCACCTGCCATACCAGGAATACGCATCTTTAAACCTTTGAGATCATCAAGAGAGTTTATCTCTTTTTTGAACCATCCACCCATCTGAACACCAGTATTTCCACCAGGGTAACAGTCTACTTTAAATTGGTCATAGACTTTCTTTGTCAATGCCTCACCACCACCATAATAATACCAAGAATACTGCTCTGTACTCGTCATACCAAAAGGTGTTGTCGTCAAAATAGCTGTAGAAATGCTCTTGCCTTTATAATAATATGATGAAGAGTGACCCATCTGATACTGCTTGTTTTTAACCATATCCAAGATACCTAGAGCTGCTTTATGTTTCTCTTTTCCATGTACTTTTATGGTGAAGTTTCCTCCACTCATCTCTTCTACAATTTTAGCTATCTTCAGAGGTGGTGATGCAAGTGGCGTAAGTGTACTAGGCCATGTCATAGCAAGCTTCCATCGTACCTTTTTCTCTGCAAGTGCTGGTGTAACAAGCAGAGCTGAAACACCCAAAATCATAGCAATCTTCATTACTTTTTTCATTATATACCTTTCTTATAAATTTATCTGATAAATTGTAATCAAAAAAGAGTATATTTTTGCTTATTTTAATATCTAACTTGGAATTAGGATAAAGTAAGCTTTATATCATCTCTAGTTGCATAAGATATATATTTTCACCATCAAGTACATCAAGCTCTCCACCTTGACAATTAGGACAATTATAAGTATCTTTTGGGAGTATATACTCCTCTTTGCAGTGATGACAGTATATCTTTAGAGCTTGCATATTAATAATAAACTCAGCATGAGAGCAAATTGTCTCTTCTTTGAATGTATCAAAAGCTGTTTGTAGTAGTTGTGGTTCTACTCCACTCATTACACCTATCTTGACAACTACTTTAGTAATCTCTTTTGCATTATTTGCTTTTGCATTCTCTTCACAACTGGCAACAAGTGATTGAACTATACTATATTCATGCATTTAATTCTCCTGATACTTTATACTTTATACTTTAATCTTTGTGGTGTTTGTGTGGGGCAGTGTTTATATACAAATGCTTTTCTAAGTGAATGAAACTCACTTTCCTTTTCCCAAAACTCTGGATACATAATTTCTATTTCTTTCTTTTTAAGAGCTTCTATTTGTTCTCTATTTTCTTCTAAAAAATCTTGTTTATCCCAAATAAAGTCTTCGCTAAAGCTATTTTTAGAGAAGTTATGAAGTTCTTGATAGTAGTTTTGATGATTCCAAAACGCATCAATCATACCAATCTCTTTGGCATAGGATGCACTTATAGGTAAACAGCGGTCAAGAAGTGTTTGTGCAACTATTTCTCCTACTCTTTTGGGAAGTGAGTAAGTATGATATTCACTTCCCGTAAGACCTAATGATTTATAGTGAGGGTTCAAAATAATATCCTCTTTTGCCACAACATAATCACAAGCCAAACCCAAAAAAACTCCACCAGCTCCAGCATTTCTTGCAAAAGAAGCAATAGTTACTATCTCATCAGCAAAAAGTATAGAGTGTATAAGGTCATTCATAGCATTAATATTTGCCCAACCATCTTCACCCTGTTTTTGGGAGTCTTCTAATATATTTAGATGAATACCATTAGAAAAAAAGTCCATCCCACCTACCAAAACCAAAACTTTGCACTCTGTTTTAAGATACTCTATGGCATATTTAAGTCGTATACATTGGGCTGTACTCATTGCTCCATTATGAAAATTAAAACACAAATAAGCAACATCATCTCTAAACTCTACACTTGTTTCATAAAATGAATTATAGCTTTTATCAAAAAGTAGTTCTAGTCTCTCTTCTTTTAGTCCTTTTAACTTCTCTTTTAATACATAGGTAGCAGGGAGTTTAAAGCCAGCTACTTCTTTGAGGTGAGAGATCCAAATAGCTCCATCACTTGTACCCAAACAGATAGCTCCATCTCTTTTGGCTAGTATCTCTTTGGGTTTGCCTTTGAGTTTATCTTCTTTGTGGACACCAAAAAGATAACACGCTACACCACAAATAGTATCCAAACCACCAGGAAGAGAATCACTTGCATGTATTTTTTTGATGATCAAATCAGTGGAATCTTTTTGCCAATTAATAGCTCTAGTTGTTTGTAAAAAAGGTGTATGAATAGGGTTGAGTATCTGTGGTATAGATTCTTTAATTTTAATATTTGTTAATAATTCATCTAAAGTATTTCTCGCAATAGCTGTTATCTCTTGACGATAGAGAGAAGCTTTATAACTCTTTCGCATACTAAAATTACCTTGGGCATATATATCCCCTCCATCATAGAGTTCATTTGCTTTTAGCCATACTCCACCCCATTGAGTATCTTCATTATAGATAGCATAATCTAGTGAATATGCACCTCTATCACCTCTTGGTGCAGGATGAAATACAAAAGTAGGGTAGTGTGTATAAATCTCTTGAGGAATAAAGGATTTAAGAAAAGGGCAGAGTATAAGCTCTGGTTCAAATGCTTCTAGCTCTTGGATCATTTGTTTAGGACTTATAGCATAAGTTATATCTATGCAATAAGCTCTTTCTTTGAGATTTAGATAAATGGCTTGGCTCAAAGAGTTAAATGCCGTGCATAAAAGTGTAATCTTCATAGTCTCTTAATTACTAACAAATTCTTGGGAGTAACTCTCCTGAGGGTAAATCCAAAAATCGTTTTGTTCCCCAAGAACTATTAAGAATAACTTTACTTGTATATTGCATTGTTACTGTAGCTATTATGGCTGATGAGGTATCTGTTTGTTGCAGAACTTCTAATGCTTTTGCTTCATCTTTTTTGGCAACGGCTAATATAAACGAACCTTCATTTGCAAGATCAAGAGCTTCAAACCCAAGCATCTCACAAACACCTTTTACTTGCTCTCGTATAGGTATAGATTCTTCTTGTACCTCAACACATACGCCTGAACTTACTGCCCATTCATTAAGCACAGCACTTACGCCACCACGCGTAGCATCACGCAGAGCTACAATAGGTATATTTGCATCTATCAAAGCTTTTACTTGTGGGTATAAAGAGGTACAATCAGTTTGCAAATCACTATGAAGTTCTAATCCCTCTCTAGCCATAAAGATAGTAGCTCCATGACAGCCAATATCACGGTTTACCAAAATAGACATGCCCTCACGCAAGTTACTAGCACTTATGCCCTGATATTCTATCTCTCCTATACCTGTAGTATTGATAAATATCTTGTCTACAGCCCCTTTGGGAACTACTTTTGTATCACCACTTACTACTATAGCACTATTTATTTCAAGCTCATTTTTCATACTTCGTACAATTTTTTCTAATTCTCTTGTGCTAAAACCTTCTTCAATGATAACAGAACAGCTTATATATTTTGGTCTTGCACCCATCATAGCCAAATCATTACAAGTTCCACAGATTGCTAGTTTTCCAATATCTCCACCATTAAAAAAGAGAGGACTTACCGTAAAACTATCTGTAGTAAATGCCAAACGACCATTTTCTATAACTGCTGCATCTTCACCTTTTTCCAAAATATCATTTTTGAAATTCTTATAAAATATTTTTTCAATAAGTTCACGATTTTCTTGTCCACCATTTCCATGGGCTAAGGTTATAGTTTTTGTCATAATAAATTTCCATATTTATAATACGCTGCACACGCTCCCTCACTACTTACCATACAAGAGCCAATAGGAGTTGTAGGTTTGCACGCTGTACCAAAAATTGTACATTCATGGGGTTTTGCCATGCCTCGTAGAATATCTCCACATATACAGAGTTTATGATCTTCTATCTCGGCAATAGGAAGTATATCTTTATATACTACTTCTGCGTCTAAGTTTGCAAACTCTTCTCGTAATCGCAGACCACTGTCTGGCACATTCCCAAGTCCTCTCCATTTAAAGAGGCTTACTTTTTGAAAATATTTTTCTATAAGTGCTTGTGCTTTGAGATTGCCATTATAAGTAACTACTCGTTTATATTCTATCTCTAATTCACATCTATTTTCTATAAACTGCTTAAGTATCATGCTAATGCCATGCATAACATCCACGGGTTCAAAACCTGTTACAACCACTGGACGATTATATTCTTTGGGGAATTTATCATAAATTTTTGAACCACTAATCACAGAAACATGGCTAGGACCTAAAAAGGCATCAATTTGATTATTATACGCATCCACATGGACATCTCGACTATCTATAAGTTCTACCATTACCTCAGGTACTGTAACATGGTTAATATGAAAAACTATATTTGGAATTTTAAGCTTGATAACTTGCTCCACAAGTACAGCCGTCATAGGTGTAGTTGTCTCAAATCCAATGGCAAAGAATATAATTTTTTTATCAGGGTTTTCTTTTGCAATTTGGATAGAGTCCAAAGGGGAATAAACAAAACGAACATCTGCCCCTTTACTTCTTGCATCTTGCAAACTTCCATGGCTTCCAGGGACTTTTATCATATCTCCTAGAGTCACCAAAATAACATCACTTTGCATAGAGAGTATATAGGCATGGTCTATTCGCTCTTTAGGCATAATACATACAGGACAGCCTGGACCATGAATAAAATTAATATTCTTAGGTAGAAGTTGAGGCAGTCCAAATTTCATAATAGTATGCGTATGTCCACCACATACTTCCATAATATTAATGGGTTTTTTTAGTTTTTTGGCATCATTAGCAATAATCTTGGCATAGGCTTTTATTGTATCAGCATCTCTAAAGTCATCATAGAGGTTTTCTAATTGCATTATATAGTCCTAGTAGGACAATTATCATCTTCAAGAATAATTTTTGCTTTTTCTTCTTCATCAAGGAGTGCAAGTATCTCTTGGTATGTATCTAGTGATTCTTGAGCAGAGACATCATCTATTTTATTCATAACAAAGCCAATATGTAAAAGTACAAAATCTCCTATTTTAATATCATCTTCTTCCATCATCATCAAACTAGCATCTCGCTGTACACCCATAGTATCTACAGTACAAAAAGATTTATCTTCAGCAATTTTCACTACTTTACTAGGAATAGACAAGCACATATTAACTCCTCATCTTTCTTTTAAATTCTATCCAGTCAGCTACTCTTTGAACAGACTCTTTATCATTTATATTGACTTCTAATATATCTACATTTGGTTTAATCCGTCTAGCCTCTTTTTTTTCTGCTTCTATATCATATTTAAAATAAGGTAATAAATCTGTTTTTGTAATCAAAATCAAATCAGCTTGACGAAACATAACAGGATATTTAGCTATCTTATCTTCTCCCTCAGGAATAGAAACAAGTACAATATTAAGGTGTGTTCCCACATCATAACTTGCAGGACAAACAAGGTTTCCTACATTCTCTACAAAACAGACATCAATATCATCTAAGGCAATGGAATGCAGAGCTTTATGCACCATAAAAGCATCTAAATGACAAGCACTTCCTGTTTGTATCTGCACAGCATCAATACCTTTGGCTTTGAGTCTATCAGCATCTTTACTTGTTTCTAAGTCACCCTCAACTACAGCAAATTTAAACTTAGCATCATCGGCTAGTTGTTCCAAAAGTGCAGTTTTCCCACTCCCTGGGCTACTCATAAGATTAATACCCAAAATTCCATTATTATCTAAATGAGATCTATTATGATTGGCTTCATGGTCATTTTTATCTAATATTTTTTGAATAACCGAAATTGTTTTGGCATCATTAAGCTGTGGATTATTGTGTAGATGTTCATGAGCCTTTTGATGTACATGTGAATGGTCTTCTCCCTCATCATGCTGATGCTCCTCTTGTGTTCCTCTAATACTACAACCACAATCTGTACACATATTTATCCTTTATCCTATTAATATATTTGTTCCTACTACAAGCGAAGTAACACCTGCTAGCGTAAAGGCTCGTCTTACATTTGTAAGATTACCCAAAAAGTTCTTATTGATATAAAGTATCAAAAGACCAAACAGCATAAAAACAGCCATAACACCAAGTGTAAATGCACCTATCATCGTAAAGTCTACAACCCCACCATTGATAATACCTAGCGTTACTAACATGCCACGAACCCCACCTATACCCATAAGTAAACCCATAGTAAATGCTGAACTAGTGTCACTATTAGTATGTTGGTGTGATTTGCCAAACCAAATATGAATATGTTCTTTATTATCATGAATATGTTTTTTTAGTTGTATACGATTTGTAGCTACCATAAAGAGTAAATAAATCCCCATCATCATAATAACTGATGCAGAGATTATATCACCATAGCCCAAGAATTCTTTGGAGAGATTGATATTTTCTAAAACTTTTGCAAAAATAAAAAGTGTTAATCCATGACCTATTGCAAATAGAAGTGTTATCAGGAGAGTTTTTTTCTTCTCTTTGCCAATTGAAAAGTCAGCAATAGCAGTAAGATGGTCAGGCCCAAAAGCATGGAGAATACCATACCAAAAAATAACAATAAGTGATAACTCCACAAACCTCTCCTTCTCTTTTTTAAAATGAATAAACTTTGACAATAATACTAAGTAAAAGGTTAATCTAATATTAAAAAAGCTGATTAGGCTACCAAGCAAACTATTAACAAATAATAAGCTACAATTCCATCTGTTAAGTGAGGAAAAAAAGGATACATCATGACATTTAATACAATACTACAAGCAATTTATGCTCTCTATCTTACCAATAGTTTTGGCTATAAACTCAAAAAAACCAATGAACCACAAGAGAAAAAAAGAATAAGACTAGGCTATTCTCTTGCACAATTAAAAACTCTGAATATCTCAGTTATAATAGAAAATGAAGAGAAACTTCCCAAAGATGGACAGTATATCTTTCTTATAAATCATAGAAGTATTATCGACCCTCCCATAGTAGAAGTAACGCTACAAAATACTAATATATTTGGACCTTGGATTGCCAAAAAAGAGTTATATAACTCTTTTTTCTTTGGTCTCTTCATCCGTAATGCAGGGGCAATTTTACTTGATAGACAAAAGAGTCAAATGAGTGGATTTTTCAAAGAGATAAAAAAATCTGTAACTCTTGGTCAGTCTATATTTATATTTCCAGAAGGCACACGAAATAAAACAGATAAACCCCTAGGAACATTCAAAGATGGTACACGCATAATAGCTCTTAAAAATAAACTACCAATCCTACCTCTTTATATCAAAGACAACGCACAAAAAGCCCTAAAAAATTCTTTAGCAGATAAAACTCTAAAGCAGGAAATAACGATAGTAATAGGTGATATTATAGACTATAAAGATAAAAATAATTTAGAGTTAGCGTATAGAGAGATGTTTGGAATTATAGAGTAGAAGAGGAAAATTATTATCTTTTCCTCTTCTACTTAAAGTCCTATTGGGGATATTATTTTATTTTTATATTTCCTTGAATATCAAAACTTTTTTCAAATGCAACAACAAGAGCTAAACTTATAGCTTGTGTTGTTAAATCAAATCCTTTTTCACTTTGTGAAAGTGTCTCTAATTGATAGAAGTAGAGATCAAATTCTGTATCAAGAGATATAGTAATACTTTTGCGTGTAGTAGAATCTAGGAGTGTTAACTCTTTGATATTTTCTATTTTCCCACTACTATTTGCTGGTTGGTCATTGAGAAGAAGCTTTTCATAGTCTGCAAAGTGTAGATTAAACTCTAAAGCATATTGAAGTGGTCTCTCTAATGAAGTATTGAAGTTTATTGAAAAATCAAAACCATCTTTTTGTATAGAATATGATTTTTCTAGTGTAGAATCATATTTTTCTTCAAGGTATAATCCTCCATCTCGTCTAAAGTTTATCTTTTCTTGTGTAAATGAAGCCTCAAAAGGTTGATTTACAAAATCACCAAGTTCAGGGAAATTACAGTATTTAAAACTTCCTATATTAAATGAATGGTCTGTAATATGGTCAATAAAAGAGTTTTTGATATACCAGTCATAAATAAGTGCATCACGCATACTCTGATCTATTTCTAATGAAGCAGAATGGATAGTATCTATACCATCAATTTCTTTAGGTGCTTCTACAGCAGGTTTTGGATTGAGTATTTTTTGGTGGTAAAGTTCTTTTCTACGCGTTAAAGAATTTTGCCAATTGTATCCTTTTTTGAGAATATCAAATTCAACTAATTGTCCACCCATAGCACCATCAAAACGGAAGAGGTAATGAGGCGTGACAGCTTTTACTTTTGTATGACCATCCATCTCATTTTGGTCTGACTCTATAACACTTTTTCCAGCATATCTAATCTTTTCGGCTTGGATAAGAAACTTATAGGCATTATCTCTAAGATTAGGTAAATATAAACCTCCAAAAACTCCATGCCAAAGAGCATCATTAGTTTGAAATTTATATAAAAAAGTATCAAAGTCACTACTTTTTACTGATGCTCTTGCTGCTGAGAGTTCAAGCATTCGTTTGTGGAGACGGTTACTTTCAGCATATTTTACCAAGAAATTTTTCCAGATACCACCTTTTAAAAATTTCACACCTTCTGCTTCATATCGCTCTAGTCCCATCTCATCTTTGAGATTTTCTAAGGCAAGTGCATCATCAGCATTTAGACTCCACTCACCCATTTCGGCATAAGAGACATTTGGTAAGTAGGCAACACCACGAGGTTTTTGTTTTTTGAAGTATTCACCATAATGTTGGGTACTTATTTCTTGATCTTCAACTACTGATTTAACAAAATTCTCTAACCATTTTTTCTTATAAACCCATTCATGTGTCCCTGGCCACATACCAAATTTCTCTGCATCATCAAATATAATTGCAGCGGAGTCTTCTTTGCGATTAAATGATTTAACGGCTTCAATAGCACTTTTTACACTCAAAAATGGTAAAGCATATCGAAGTTTTTTACTAATAGGAAAAAGGGCTAATTGTTTTGCCCCTTCTTCTGTCATATAATAACCATCAAGGTTTTCTTTTTCAAATCCAGCACA
>JADGER010000069.1 GCA_016744315.1 Sulfurovaceae bacterium | reverse complement strand
AGATTATCCTGTAGAAAATATTTCTAGCATAAGTAAATCTGCCTATAAAATTGTTAATAATCAAGCATCCCAAGAGATAATAAAACAACAAATTATCTCGTTTACTCCTGATAAGAATATGACTATCCCTTCTTTTGCAGTAGAAGTAGATGGCAAAACCCTACATTCTAAGCCTATTGAGATAACCCTTGTTAGTGCCACAGCCCCAATGCCAAATAGCACAGCACCTTTTAGCCTTAAAATGCTTCAATCAAAAAATGAAGTGTATGTTGGTGAACCTGTTTTGCTCTCTATCTATTTTAGTGTTGCAGATAGTGTAGATTTAATGGATTTTCGCTCCCAACAGCCACAACTACAAAACTTTATTACCAAAGAGATAAAAGGAGAAAGAAATTATCAAAAAGATAATTATACTATCCATGAATTTCGCTATCTTATCACACCTACACAAGAAGGAAATGTAAGTATTACCCCTATTCAAGCCAAAGTTGCCCAAAGAACGCAGGCAAGAGATAACTTTTTTGGAACTTTCTTTGATAAACCAAAATGGACACAAATAGCCTCAAATCCACTCACACTCAAAGTAAATTCCCTCCCACAAGCTACAGACCTCATCGGAGATTTTACCATTGCCCAAAAGATTGATGCCAAAGAGATAAAAGTAAATAAACCTGTGAACTTTACGCTGACTATATCAGGAGAAGGAAGCTTAGAAGATTTTGAAGGCTTAGAATATGAGATAGATGGTGTTACTATTTATAGTGATGATGCCACAATTACAAGTAAGTTTGTAGGCTCAAAAATGATAAGTACCTACCAAAAGAAGTTTGTCTTTATTAGTGATAGTAACTTTACTATTCCTAGTAAATCACTCACAGCTTTTAATTATAAAACAAAAGAGATAAAAGAACTTCCTATTGATAGCTACAGTATAATAGTCAAAGGCAAAGCAAAAACAGCACCTATAGTTGTGCAGGGTAATACTACTGCAACACCCATACAAGCCCCAGTACACATAATACAAGAGGAGTCAACTCCAAAACTATGGATGATCTTACTCTCTTTTGTTCTAGGAAGCCTTACCACACTAGGAGCTATCAAAATATACCCATTCCTCTCGTGGAAACCTAACCCAATACGAGAAGACCAAGCCCTAAAAATACTCTATCCACATATCAATAATTCCCCAGAAGTAGAAAGCATGGTACGAAAACTCTATGCCAAAAAAGGTGGAGATAAAAGCATTATCATAGATAAAAAAGAGCTAAAAATATTGGTAGAAGAGTTTTTATAACTCTTCTATACCTTCATTCTTATAATATATTTATCCAAAAGATATTTGCGATAGCCACAATAAATATAATTCCTATAATATTAAAGAGTAAACCATAAGTTGCCATAGTCTTAATGGATATAACTCCTGAACTCATGGCAATAGCATTAGGCGGTGTGGCAATAGGGAGCATAAAGGCATACGAAGCACACACTGTAGCTACCATCATAATCAGTGTAGGATTGACACCTGTTTGTTTGGATACTTCATAGAGGACTGGTAACATAATAGAAATAAGTGCTGTATTACTTGTAATCTCTGTAGTAAAAGTAATAATTGTAGCAATCAAAAGAATAAAGATAATAATTGGTAGAGTAGAAAAATGAATCAAATAAGATGCTACTTCACTTGCCATACCTGTTTTGGAAAATGCTGTAGCAATGGCAAATCCTGCACCAAATAAAAATATTATTCCAAAAGGTATACTATTTTTATCTTCTTTCCATTCTAATATAGAAAATGGTGGTGCAAATAATAGTAAACCCGCACTCAAAAGAATTCCTGCTTCACTTAGTCCAAGTCCATCATAATAAGGTTTAATAGGTGCATTTAATAAAAGCAAAGCAATCAGACCAAAAATAACATATAAAACTCTCTTTTGTTCATCAGTTAGATGACTATAATTGTGTTCTACTTCTATATGTAAGTTTTTTACACCTAGACTTAACATAAAACCTACAACTCCAAACATAACCAAGACAAGTGGTGCAACCATATAAATCCATTGCATAAAAGGAATAGCTTCCATTCCCATATCTTCCATAATCCCCATTAAAATAAGATTTGGAGGTGTTCCAATAGGTGTAAGTATCCCACCAATACTTGCTCCATATGCTATACCTAGTGCTAAACGCATTTTGAGTCTAATATCTTCGGTAAGAAAAAGAGCTATAGGCAAAAGTAAAAGTGTTGTAGTTGTATTGGACAAAACAGAACTCAAAAGCCCAGAAGTGATAATTAAAGCAAAAATAATACCTCTTACACTACTAGGAAATATCCCTAACATTTTGGTAGCTATAAACTTATGTAAGCCTGTTTTTTCTACAGCAATAGCTACAAGAAATCCCCCCATAAAAAGATAAATAATAGGATTTCCATAATTTACTGTTACCTCTTTTGTGGTCAAAATACCTGCAGCAGGAAAAAGTATAATTGGCAAAAGTGACACTACAGCTAAGGATAATCCCTCATTTGTCCATAGAGCTACCATTAATACAATTATACCCATCATTAATGCTTGGGAAGGAAGGAAAAATGGTATCATTATCCCAAAAGCAATAAGCCCAAATATTAGAGCTATAAAAATCTTCTTTACTTGACTTGTTAGTATCATTTAATTATTCCTTAATTTAAGTACTTAATTGTGCCTTAAAAAACTTAAAAAAAATTTCTCTGAATTTTATTACCTAATCAAAGTCTTATTTATGATAAAATAACACTATGTTTCATATTATAAATATTATTATCTTACTAGTTGCACTCTTTTTGGGTCTTTATCGCTTTTTGCGTGGTCCTACTCTTACAGATAGGGTTATTGCCTTTGATGCTTTGAGTATTATGAGCCTCGCTTTAATTATATTACTTGCACTTACTTTTGAGAGAATGCTGTATCTTGATATTGCTTTAGTCTTTGGACTTATTGGCTTTTTGGGTACAACTCTTTTTGGTCGCTATATAGAAAAAGGAATTTAGATGTTAGATTTTTTTGGATTTTCTTTTATTTCTTTAGGGGTACTTGCTTTTTTGGTTAGTTCTATTGGATTAATACGAATGCCTGATATTTATACTCGTATGCATATTGGAGCCAAATCCACTACCATAGGAATACTTCTTATTATCTTAGGAGCTATCTGTATAGAACCCTCATGGGCATTCAAACTTATAGCATTGGCTTCATTTATACTAATGACTAATCCTCTCTCTTCGTCTGTTATAGCAAGAGCTTCTCATAATGATAATACACCTCATCTCAATCCAACAAACACAGATGAGTATAAAAATAGAGAAGATCAATCATGATAGGGCTTATATTATTAGGTACATTTATTGCCGTTATAGTTATTGCCTTTGTGGCTATTACACAACCTAAACTTCCTGATGCTATTATATTATCTATGGGTGTGGGACTTGCTGCTGTTGTACTTTTTGTACTCTTTCAAGCTCCTGATGTAGCACTTACAGAGGCTGTTATAGGCACAGGTATAGGGTCACTTATCTATCTTATGGCTCTCAAACACTTAGGAGAACAAAAATGAATATCAAACGAGATATTAGTACCACCACACTTAGTAGTTTTACTCTTAGTGCATTTTTTGTCCTTACAGTTCTTTCTATCTTACTCCAAAATATCCCCCAAAAGCTCTTTAGTGCAGGAGATAGCCTCCTAAAACTCAATAGTGACCAAGGTGTTGCAAATGCAGTAACTACTGTAGTTGTCTATTTTCGTGGATTTGATACACTAGGAGAAATAGCTGTACTTTTTATTGCTTCTTTTGGTATTGGTCTTATGCTTACCTCTCAAACACACGGAGATAAAAACAAAGTAAAAAGTAACTTTATGCTTCAATTAGGAGCAAGATTACTTTTTCCTATTATAATTCTTTTTGGTGTGTATGTGATGACTTTTGGTCACCTTAGCGTAGGTGGAGGATTTCAAGGAGGTGTTATTATTGCAAGTGCTGTACTCTTGATGTTTGTAAGCTCCAACCACTTTCACCTCTCACACCGTGTAGTAGAAGTATTAGAAACTTTTGCAGGGATCTCTTATGTTATGATAGGACTTATAGGGCTTATTGTAGTAGATAGCTTTTTGGGCAACTTTTTGCCTCATAATATCTCACAACTAGGCTTACTTCTCAGTGGTGGAATTGTGCCTATTATTTATATTATTATTGGTATCAAAGTAGGAAGTGAAATGAGTCTAATTGTACAAAACATGCTTCAAAGGAGTGATAATGATTGAGGGTATACTAGAGTACCTAAACCAAACAGAGGTTATAAAAACGATTGTAATCCTAGGCTCTATGGGTCTATTTTTTGTTGGGCTTTTTGGGCTACTCTCACAACGACACATTATTAAAGTTTTTATTAGCATTGGCATTATGGAGATAGCTGTTTTTATACTTTTTATTGGTCTCTCCTTTCAAAAAGGTCTTACGGCTCCTATGTTAGGCGATGCCCACACAAGCTTTGTACAAATGAATGATCCTATCCCACATGCGATGATACTTACCGCTATTGTTATTGGTATGGCAGTTTTGGCTTTGGGAATTAGCTTTGCAATTGAGTACTATAAACTCACAGGCAAAAACCGTTTAGATCAAATGAATGAAATGAAACACTAATGAGCAGTATTTATTTTATAGCCCTACCCTTACTTTTTGGCTTTGCTACACCTATCTTTGCTAAATTTGGCAAAAACGGTATAGCCTACAGCTCTGTTTTACTTCAGGCATCTCTTTTTTTACTAAGTATTCAACTTTTTGTGACTATGGACAAAAGTATAATAGAAGTTATTGCTATAGCCCCACCTTTAGGAATTGCTTTAATACTTGATAATGTTTCTATTTTCTTTGTTATGCTTTTTACATTTTTGGTATTAATGGGATCTTTGTATTATCTAAAACTCCGAGAAAAAAATCCTTATCAAAATGAAGCAAAGTTTTTTATCTTAATAAATATGCTTTTGGCATCAGCTATTGGTTTGGTACTGAGTAGTGATATATTTAATATTTATGTCTTTTTTGAGATAGCAGGTATTTCTGCATATATTCTATCCGCCTACCGCAAAACACCAAAAGCACTTGAAGCAGGACTAAAATATCTTATTACAGGAGCTATTGCTTCTATATTTCTTGTATTTGCTATTGCTCTTATCTATCTGCATTTAGGAACGCTCAATCTTGCACTTATTAGCCAAGGCTTTACAGCTCTTGAGAGTGATATAAAACTTCTTATTTCTCTCTTTTTACTTATTGGATTTGGTCTTAAGGTCGAAATATTTCCTCTAAATTTTTGGGTTACAGATATTTATGAGGGTTCTGATGCTTTTACAGATGCTTTTTTTTCTGCTGTAGTAGTCAAAGCTTATCTTTTTGTCTTTTTCCATATTGTGTATCTCTTTTTGCCACACAAAGAATTTACTCTCTTTTTACTCTATTTGGGTGCAGTGAGTATGCTTATAGCAGAAATTGTAGCTCTGCGTCAAACAAATTTAAAACGACTTTTTGCTTATTCTAGTTTGGGGCAAGTGGGCTTACTCTTTGTAGCTTTTTCTATGCAAGAGGCTGTATCTATTACTGCGGGACTCTATATTCTCCTTGCTCACTCACTAGCAAAAATGGTAATATTTTTATCTTTGGCATCACTTTTTGAAAAATACAAAAAAGAAGATATATCACTTTTCAAAGAGATGAACTCCCCTTTTCTTAGAAATATTATAATTATTTCAATGCTTTCACTCTTGGGTATTCCTCTTCTTGCTGGATTTGTAGGCAAGTTCTTACTGCTTAAAAGTATTGCTTTTTCTGGTCTTTTTGTACTTCTTGGATTACTTGTACTCGCTTCACTCATCGAAAGTGTTTATTACTTTAAGATTATAGGATTTATGTTTAGCAAAGAAGAGAGAGGCGAAAAGTTCTCTCTTTCTACTCTACAAAGAGCTGTACTCTTAACCCTTACTTTAGGAATTATTCTTATAGGAATCGCCCCTTTCCTTATATCTGATTTTATAGCTACAGCTTCATCAGTGATGATTGATGTTCGAAGCTACCAAAACTTACTCTTAGGAGCAAACTAATGAGAATTATAAATACACTTTTAGCTTTTCTCTCTTTGGCTCTTCTTTTATCTTTTTGGCAAGATAATTTTTCATTTTATGTAGATTTAGCTCTTTTGGGTCTGCATGGCGTTGTTGTAGGAGTCAAGACTTCTGCACTTTCTAATGTTTTTGCTCTTTTGATAGGATTTTCGTGGTTAATGGTATCTATTGCCTCTTTTGCTTCCAAAAAGAATACCCATTCTACTCTATTTTTATGGCTTCCTATTTTATCTTTGGCTCTTTTTCTTATAGTGTATACTGTAGATTATCTTCTCTTTTTTGTAGGTTGGGAAGTGATGAGTATAGTAAGCTACTTTATTTTAGCACCCACACTTACGCCTAAAGCTCTTCTTAAATATATACTTTTTGCAATGGCTTCAGCATTAGCTTTATTAATGGGGATTGTAATACTCTATTCAGGTGCAGAGACTCTTTTGTATATAGATGCCAATCATGGATTTACACTCTTATCTCAGCAAATGAAAATGATACTTGTACTATTGATGCTTTTTGCTTTTTTTGTCAAAATAGGTGCTATAGGATTTCATTATTGGCTTGTTGATTCTTATGCACAAGCTGATGATTTATTCACTACATATCTTTCAGCTGTTTTATCTAAGATGGGAATTTATGGACTAATTATCTTTTTGACACAGGTTGTAGATATATACTCTCTTGATTGGAAAATACTCGCATATACTATAGCTATAATAGGAGTTACAACTTCTGTTATTGCCACATTTAAAGCCATCAAAGAAGATGAACTCAAACGCCTACTTGCATACTCATCTATTGCACAGCTAGGATATATAGTTACTATTTTAGCTATTGCTGGTGGTATGGGTGGAGTATTGTACCATGCACTTATTCATACTCTTGTAAAGCTTTTACTCTTTATTAATATTGCAAGTATTATAGCTTTGACCAACCGCTCTAAACTTAGCCAATTAGGTGGACTTATTTACCGTACACCACACTCTTTTGTACTACTTCTTATAGGAATTATTGTCCTTGCTGGAATGCCTCCTTTGGCTGGTTTTGCTTCAAAATATCTTGTGTATACCTCTTTGTTAGATGCTAAAATGCTTCTTATACTTTCTGCTGTAATGTTTGCGAGTGTAAGTGGGTTTTTATATGTGTATAAATTAATTTATGGTATCTATCTTGGGCATCCTACCCATAAGAGCCTAGAGAGTGTGGATGAGGTCTCTAAGTGGTATTTGATACCACAATATATTATTGCTCTTCTTTTGGTTATTATTGGTGCATTTCCTGCACTTATTGTTCCTACACTTAATACTGTTTTAGTACAACTCCATGTAGCACCTATACCTTTTGAGACGAGTACAATCTTAGAAAGCCCATTGGGTGCATATAATGGCTTTGTAGTAATGAGTGCATTTGCAGTTATTTTTGTTTTGGTATTATTTTTTGTATGGAGAGTAAAATCAAAAGCAAAAAATGTTAAAAATAGGTTTGATATTGCTTATTGTGGAGAAGAGCCAACTTCGGCAACTCCTTTACATTATGGATATGGAATGGGACAAGAGTTGCAACGAGTTGGATTTATTGCAATAATATGGAAACAAAGTAGTGCTTCATTTTATAATGCTTTAACGCTCATGCTCTTTTCACTTTCTACTAGACTACGCAAAGTCTATACAGGTAATCTTGCAAGTAACTTTAACTGGCTTATTATCTTTGCGATATTTCTTTTATGCTGGGGGCTAGAATGATACTTTTTGATCTTTTTTTAATACTATTAATTGCTTATAGTGTAGGCTTTCTCTATTATGGTTTGTACCGAAATATAACTGCTCGTTTTCAACGCCGTTTTGGACCTCCTATTACACAATCATTTTATGATAGTATTAAATTCTTTAGCAAAGAAGATAGTACTTCTCATGGTTGGATGTTCTATCTAGGACCTATTATTATGATGACTGGAGCAATTACAACACTCTTTTTTATTCCATTCTTTTATGATAGAGCCGATTTTCGAGGCTTAAGTGATTATGGAAACTTATTTGTAGTACTCTATCTTTTGGTTGTAGGACCACTTGGCAATGCTCTTGGAGTAGGTGTAAGTGGGAATCCTTTTGCTGTGATGGGTGTAACGCGTGGATTGAGCCGTCTTTTTGCTATGGAATTACCTTTTTATATTGCAGTGATTGCTCTTATAAGTATCAATCAAAGTGCAGATATAGCCACCATCGCCTCTAATCAACACGAAACTATCAATGCTATAGCCTACCCTCTGCTCTTTATTCCTGCACTTTTTGCATTTATAGGAATGATGGGACAATCTCCATTTGATGTAGTGGGTGCACCTGTAGAAGTTTACTCTGGACCTGCTGCAGAATTTAGTGGTAAATTTTTGGCACTCCTTATGAGTCAAGGTGCTATCTTTAGTTTTGCTAAACTCGTCTTAATGGTAAACCTATTTTTGGGGGGAGCTAGTGGTTTTATGGAATTACTCCTCAAAACCTTCTTACTCTTTTTGTTTGTAATAGCCTTTGGATCACTCTACGGTAGATTCAAAACCCCTCAAAGTATAGATTTCTTACTAAAAGTACCTACAGTTATAGCTATTGTAGGATTAATTTTGGCAACTTGGAGTTAGATATAGATTATAAGAGACAATGCTTACTTTCACCAAGAGTTCAAGCAATATTTAAAGGATAATTAATATGATCGAAGGTTTTTTAAAAGAACAGCAAACGCTAGAGGGTGACCTTAACTCGGATACTTCTCATAAAAGTAGTGTTGAGTATCTCATTAATTGGTTTCGTCGCCGTTCTATATTTGTGTTGGCGTATGGTACTGGATGTGGGGCTATTGAAATGCCTCCTACTTTTACAAGTCGCTATGATGCAGAGCGATTGGGGATTCGAGGTGCAGCAACACCCCGTCAAGCAGATGTGATTATTGTTTCTGGATATTGTTCGTATAAAACTCTTCGCCGTATTATTAGAACTTATGAACAAATGAGTAATCCTAAATATTTATTAGCACTAGGCTCATGTACTGTCAATGGTGGAATGTATTGGGATTCATATAATACGATTAAAAAACTCGAAGATTATCTCCCTGTGGATATGTATGTTAATGGCTGTATGCCTAGACCTGAGAGTATCTTAGAAGGATTTATAGCTTTACAAAAAGAGATTGCTGATGGAAAAGCAAGTTCTTGGGAGAAGTATGAAGAAAATTATGAGTTTTATCGTAAAAATCAAGAAGCTGTATTAGGCAAAAAAGTATCACCAGAATATGAGACAAATTGGTATCTCTATGATGGTGGTGTATAGAAAGTAGTATAGAATGGAAAAATTTACACTCCTAGAAGAGTACTTTGGACACAAAAAGTTTCGTCCTCTTCAAGAAGAAGTTATAGATGCTATTATAAATAAACAAGATGCATTAATGATACTTCCTACAGGTGGCGGAAAATCTTTGTGCTACCAACTCCCATCACTTCTGATGGATGGTGTTACTGTTGTTATCTCTCCACTTTTAGCACTTATGCATGACCAAGTTGTGGCATTAAGAGCTAATGGAATATCTGCTGCAATGTTAAGTTCTATGCAAGATAGAGATGAGAGTTCACAAATAGAACAAGCGCTATTTCAAGGGCAGATAAAACTTCTCTATGTTGCACCAGAACGGCTTACAAATCCTTATTTTTTGCGTCTACTACATACACTCAATATTAATTTTTTTGTGGTGGATGAGGCTCACTGTGTAAGTGAATGGGGGCATGAGTTTCGTGAGAACTATCGGCAACTTTTTTTAATTAAAGAGCAGTTTCCCTCTGTAGCTATTGCTGCATTTACAGCCACCGCAACCCATGCAGTAGAGAGTGATATAGCTAGTCAACTAGGACTGCAAAATCCCAAGCGAGTAAGAGGGTCTCTTTTTCGCTCTAATCTTACTATTAAATCTATACACCGTATCAAAGATGGTCGAGAGCAACTTTTGGATTTTTTAAAATCCCAAGCAAAGAGTGCTGGTATTATTTATACACTTTCTCGTAAATCTACAGAAAGTATTGCAGGGTTTTTACAGATGCGAGACATAGATGCCAAAGCATACCATGCAGGAATGCCTACCCAAGAAAAAAATGCTGTATATAGTGATTTTGTCTCTGACCGCATACAAATAGTGGTAGCTACAATAGCTTTTGGTATGGGTATTGATAAAAGTAATATTCGTTTTGTTGTGCATATGACACTTCCAAAAACTCTAGAAAATTTCTATCAAGAGATAGGAAGAGCAGGAAGAGATGGACTTGACGCAGAAACGCTTTTGCTCTTTTCGGCAGGTGATGTGGTGCAACAAAAGATGTTTATTGCAGACCTTCCAGAAACACCTTATAAGCAACATGCCTTTAATAAACTAGATAGCATGGTACGATTTGCCCAAGGAGAAGTTTGCCGTCATCAAAGCATTGCAAACTATTTTGATGATACTATAGTAGAGTGTCAAGATAGATGTGATAACTGTCTAAGTCCAGAGATTAAACGCATAGATATTACAACTCCTGCACGCAAACTTCTTTCTGCTATCTTTAGAACAAACCAAAGCTATGGACTTCATTATATTATTGATATTCTCCGAGGAAGCAAAGAGAAACGAATATTAGAAAACCACCATGACAAGCTCTCTGTTTATAATATAGGGCTAGAGTACTCCAAAGCCCAATGGCTGACTATTGGAGATAGATTATTAGAACTAGAAGCTGTATCTATCGGAGAGTTCAAAGTATATCATTTAAGTGAATTTGGTGCAGAAATAATCCGTGGCTTGCATACTATAGATTTAAGAGAAGATAGACTTACTATCAAAAAAGAGAGTAGCAAAAAAACAAAAAGCTTTAGTGATGTATATGACGCAGATATATTTGAACACCTACGAGAACTACGAAAAGATATAGCTCAAACAAATAATATTCCACCGTATATAGTATTTTCAGATAAAACCCTCAAAGAGTTGAGTATGGCTCTCCCAAAAAATAAAAGAGAGATGCTAGAAGTCCATGGAATAGGAGAAATTAAGTTTGAAAGATATGGAGATGAATTTTTGGAGCTTATTGAAGAAATTAGCTAATCTCCATTTCTATGATATAATTCTTAAGAGAAAATTTTGTAAAACAAGGAAATACGATGGGAATTAGTTTAAGCAAAGGCGGAAGAATAGATTTAAGTAAAGAAGCACCTTCTTTAAAAAAAGTAGGTGTGGGACTTGGTTGGGATACGAATGATAGCGATACAGGAGAAAATTTTGACCTTGACGCATCAGTTTTTATGATAACGGCTAGTGGGAAAATACCTAGTGATAAATATTTTGTTTTTTATAATAATCTAAATTCTCCTGATGGTGCTATTGTACATCAAGGTGATAATAGAACTGGTGAAGGTGATGGTGATGATGAAAGTCTCTTTATAGAACTTAGCAAAATAGACCCTTCTATAGAAGAGTTAGTTTTTGTAGTAACGATTGATGAAGCACAGGCAAGAAACCAAAACTTTGGTCAAGTTCATAACGCTTTTATTCGTATTTATGATTTAGATTCAAACAAAGAAATAGCAAAATATGATTTAGAAGAAGATTTTTCAGTAGAAATAGCCATTGAATTTGGAAGACTCTATAAAAAAAGTGGCTCATGGAGATTCAAAGCCGTAGGCACTGGATTTAACTCAGGACTTCAAGGTTTTGTAGATAAGTTTATAGGATAGAGATAAAGGAGTTACAACTGTAACCCCTTGGCATATTAAAATTATTTTTGAAGTTCAAGGGCAACGGCAAGGGATTACCCCAATGCCAATGAAATAAGCAAAAACTACCCTAAAAACCATCCTTCTTAGAGACAGGAAACTTAGTACTATTTTTCCTCTTTCTAGGGAAACTTCTA
>JADGER010000068.1 GCA_016744315.1 Sulfurovaceae bacterium | reverse complement strand
AGGAAGTAAAAGTGTTTTAATAGAATGGTAATTAGCAAATGCCCCTAGCTGTATAGAGTGTTTATCATCCAATTTATACGAAAAAAAGCTAGAAATACCAGCACCAAAAGCATCATCCGACTGATTCTCATAAGTGGCATTTACATTAAGCATATTGAGCATAAACCATTTATCATTAATACGCAAAGGATAGTTAGCATACAGTCTCATACTCTGCATAGACTCTATAGGTATCTTCCCTCTATAAAAATCCAAATCTTCTGCATCACTCCACTCAAAATCCCAACGACTATAACTAAAACCTACTATCCCATTATTAATTTGAATCTTCTGCTTAGATGTCTGCACACTCGCCTGAAAATTCTCAAACTTCGCATCAGAAAGATAATCACTCTGAAAAGTAATTTTAGGTTGAATAATCTGCTCTAATATAGTAGGCTTTTTCTCTTCTGCACAGAGATAAAATACCAAAACTATCGATAATATAATTGCTTTCATTCTCTTTGCCTTTTATTATAATGCTTATTATATAGGAAATTGTTTACCATTAGTAGTTTAGAAATGTTGATTGGTGAAATCTCTCCATCCCAACTTTTAGACTTTACACTTATAAAAATCTCTATTTTGTTATATTTTTATCCATAATCTCAATAATAATATTATCTCTATTAAATATTGTTATTGTCTTGTCTCTATGTAAAAAAACTTTATTTGGAGTCAAAAGAGTTAAATTTCCTTCCAAAGTATTTTCATGATTTTTCATATCAATTATTTTTGTTTTAATATTACCACCCATTCTAAACTGCAAAAGTCCATACTCAATAAAAGAAGATATAATGGTTTGATAATAATTTGTAGAAATACTAAAAACAATAATAAATATGATTAAGGTAATAAACTTATCAAAGCCTTTCCCTATAGATAAAACACCAATATGTAGGAAAAGAAATAGATTAAATATGAATATATATACAAAGAAACCTTCTGGTAGTTTTATTGTATAGTTTCCTAATATGTTAAATATAAACATAAAAAAAAATAAATATAAATACAAGTAGTTAATACTTGAATCTTCTTTTATTTTATAAATAATTATGACCAAAAATACAACTGAACCAACTAATAAGAATCCAAAAAGTAATAAAAGAATGAGTGAAATAAAGAAAAAAATTGATAGTCCAAACATTCCATTGGTAAAGAAATCATAGGAAAAAATCATTTTTTCTTTCATAAATACAATAAACCAAATTATGGGAATAGTAGGAAATAAAACAGAACTTATGAGAAATGCAAGTATATGATAAGTTGAGTCTTCTTTCGCAAAGAAATCAATAGACCATTTTTTTATTTTATTAATCAATACAAAACCTTTTTATTATTTTTGTACAGAGTATAATCTATTTATGCTTATTATCCACGACTATAATACAATTATTTCTAAAAGTATTATACTCATCCTAACAATAAAAGAATTAAAGCCAAAAGCTGTTAAGATTAGAAAAATTATAGAGGATATATAGTAATGCAAAAAAATAAACCATTAGATGTTATAGAACTTTTTAGAGAAACACTTGGAGATAAGATAGGAGATTTTACTCTTCCTCCTCCCAGTTTTGCTGTGATGGAGTGTGAGATTACTGCATTTAGTAAAGAAACAAAAACTATAACGGTCAAGATGCCTGTGCTAGAGTCATGGCTCAATCCTTATGGCACAATGCAAGGTGGATTTATTGTAGGTGCTATTGACAATGCTGTGGGACCACTTAGCATGCTTATTGCTCCTCCCAATGTTACAAGAGATATTGAGTCCAAATTATTAATACCTATTTTAATGGATATAGAGTACATATATATTACAGTCACACTTTTTGAACACAAAAAAAGACGACTGATTTTTGATGCTGTTGTCAAAGACAAAGATGAAACTATTTACGCTAAAGCAAGGCTAACAAACTGGATAGTATAAGTCTTATTTATACGCTTTCAGGTCACTTCTCAAAGCTAACTCTTTTGGATATGGGTTTAAAAACTTTTGCTTTTTTAGATAAGTTTGATCTAGTTTTTTTACATAGAGATTAAGTAGTTTAACAACCGCTATAAGAGGGATAATCCCTTCTTTATACTCATCACAACTACTGAGGATATGCTCTTTTTCCTCTTTGGATAACTCTTTTTTGAAATAGCCGTAGATATGGAGTAATACATTATAAGTTTTATTTTTATCACCTTTAAGAGCTATAGCTTGTAAAAAATTGATTTTGTACTCTTCCAAGATAGAGGCAAACTCTTTTTTATCTTTATTGGCAACTATTGCTCCTAAGCTTTGATAAGATTCTGTTGATTTAGCATAAATAAGATATTTATAACTTGTGTGAAACTCTATAAGGTTTTTAATTGTTGGGTTACTTTGCAAAAATTCATCAAAATCTCTATAAGCAAAAACTTGCATCAAGAAGTTCTCTTTAAGCCAAGGATCATGTAATCGGCCCTCTTCTTCTACTGGTAAAAAAGGTTGTTTCTCTTGTACTGCTTTGGCAAAGAGTCCTGTAGCTTTTTTCTCGCATATATTGCTATCATTATTTTGATAGAGTTTCACTCTTTCTACTCCACAAGATGGAGATTTAGACTTAAATATAAATCCACAGAGTTTAGCATTAAATGCTTTGAGAGCTAGAGTCGTAGATACCTCTGCTAATTTTTCCGTCACATCTTTTTGCTGTTTATTTGAAATAACTCGTATCTCACCGTCTACATCCACAAGCCGTATAGACTCTCTAGGAGTACCAAATATAACTGCTTCAGGACAATATGGCACAAGTTCAAAATATGATGCAAGTTGATTTACAACAAATTCATCCTTATTCCCTGCTCCATCATAACGACATTTTTCACCCAATAAACACGCTGATACACCTATTTTCATTAGTACTCCATTCATTTATAAATATTTTTCAAACACTGTAAAAAGAGTGAATCTCTAAACTCAAATGAGAACAATTTGCTCTAGCACTTCAAGTGCCTCATCAAAATCATATTCATTGAGTGCATCTCTAGTCTGCAATAATATTTGATTATCTTCTTTATTCAAAGCATATCCACCCAAACACTCTACCAATGGTTCACAAAGTTGTGGTCTCTCATCTCTAACAGCTTCTAGTAATTGAGTGAAAAGCTCCTTACGCTTGGCTTGGGAGATTAATTTTTTAGATGGCGTGATACTCTTATCAATTGCAACAACATATGTTTGCAACTCACTTATGACCTTCTGTAACTCAACTTCAAACTCTTCCCATAATTTTTTGTCTTGGGTACTATCCAAGGCTTTACTTACTTTATGTAGTTTGATAGCACCTATATTTGCACTTAATCCTTTTATATTATGTGTTACTATTTTTATCTCTTCACTTTCCATTGATTCTAAATCTATATTCCTATAGTTCTCCGCAAAGCCTTTAACGACTTTCAGGTAGAGTTTACTATTACCCTCTAAATTTTTTAAACCTGCTACTGTGTCTATAGAATTAAATATTGGAATAATGACCTCATCTCCTTCTATACTCTTATTACTACTTATATCTTTATTTTTTTCAAGATACTCCAAGAGTATTTTATAGAGATTCTCTACTTCTATAGGTTTACTTAGGTGAGCATTCATACCAGCCTGTTTGGTCTTTTTTAAATCTTCTCTCATAGCATTGGCAGTGAGTGCAACAATAGGTATAAAGCTATCTATAGCTCGTATTTTTTCTGTAGCTTGGTAGCCATCTAGGATTGGCATCTGTATATCCATCAAGATTAGTTTATAAGCTTTCTTACTTTTGTCTTGTAGGCTCTCCTGATATAGCTCTACAGCCTCTAAACCATTATTGGCAATATCTATCATTATACCACTTGCCTCTAACAATCCTATAATAATCTCTTGGTTTGTATCATTATCTTCTACAAGCAAAATACGATTACCTCTCAACTCTTTGATTTGCTCTTTTTGATTAATATGTGTTATCTGATTATTAAATTTTTGATTTACTGTATCAGAAAATAGAGATGCCAATAGATTATTAAGAAGTGATGGATTGATAGGTTTTTGTAAAAATATATCAATCCCAACTTTTTGAGCCTCTTGTACAATACTCTCTTGACTAAAGGAACTCACTATTACTATAGTCGGAGGCAATAAAATATTTTCTACTTCACAAAGTTCTCTAATCTCTTTGGCTGTTTCAATACCATCCCATTGAGGCATTTGCCAATCCATCAAAATCAAATCATACTTTTTTGTAGACTTCTTAATGGTTTTTAGTGCCTCTACACCACTATAAACACTCACTACTTCTACATCAAAAGCTTCTAAAGCACTCCTAAGTATTATATGCCAAGTCTCACTATCATCAACTATCAAGACTTTTTTATTCTCAAAAGTTTTATACTTTGTTGCATTCTTTTTCTCTACTAATACAATCTCAAATATAAAACTACTTCTAACTCCAAAGACACTCTCCACCCAAATAGTCCCATCCATCAATTCAACTAACTGTTTGGAGATTGCTAGTCCCAATCCTGTCCCACCATATTCTCTTGTAGTACTTCCATCAGCTTGTGAGAAAGATTCAAAGAGTTTCTCTTGTTGTTTCTCAGTCAAACCAATACCTGTATCTTTAACCTCAAAACGGTAGCGACCATGCTCTATTTGTGTAATATAAAGACCTACCTCACCTTGATGTGTAAATTTGATAGCATTACTAAGTAGATTTGTGAGTATTTGTTTGAGTCGTAGCTTGTCACCATAAAAGTTTTTTTGTATCTTAATATCATAACTTACGAGTAATTCCAAACCTTTTTCTTGAGACTTCAACTCAAGTAAATGGACAACATCATCAATCACTCTAAAGAGATCAAACTCTTTTTTTTCAATCTCAAACTTGCCCGACTCTATCTTGGATAGATCTAAAACATCATTAATAATACCAAGTAGAGAGTTCGCAGAGTTATTGATTTTTTGTACATAGTGATCTTGTTTTGGACTCAAATTTGTTTCAAGTACAAGATGGCTCATTCCTATGATGCCATTCATAGGTGTTCATATCTCATGAGACATATTTGCCAAAAACTGTGATTTTGCACTATTGGCAGTATCTGATTCCTCTTTGGACTTTTGTAACTCTAGAGTTCTCTCTATAACTCTACTCTCTAAGGTTTTGTTTATAGATTCTACAGATTGCTTGGCTATACTCAACTCTCTTGTCCGCTCTATTACTCTGTTCTCTAGTGTTATATTCGCTTGCTCTATCACTCTCTTGACACGCAATAATTCACTATCTGTTTTTGCCATATTAGAGACCATAATAGTCAGAACAAACCACTCAAACAGTACAAAAGCACCATGTAACAAAACAATATCCATACCGCAACCATAATTAAATACCACAATCTCTGTACCAAAAATAGAGATATTATACTGCTGTAGATAGTTGAAGATAAGGTGATGCAAAACAATAAAAATAGTAGCAACGGTAAGAGCTTTGTGATCTTTATATATAATCAAAAAAGAGAGTGCCCCAAAAATATGAAAATGCATCTCAATGCGTCCCATACTCTGTTGAATCATAATAATAGAAAAAGTCAAAAGAACTAATGATACAATATATTTATATATTTGTGTACCATTGAAATATCTATAAGAAAAATCTGTAATAAAATAAAGTACCCCACCACCTACAATACCTAATAGATAGTTATCAAAAATATACGCTGTTATGAATGAGACAATCATCCAATGCATAAAAACTAATCGTAAGATAAATTGATCGGCATGTGTTGTTTTCTCATCTATATCAAAAGTTTTTGGTTCTAATAAATTTTTTATGAGTTTATTCATTTACTAGCTCCGCTATATCACTTGTTATTTGTTTAAAATCATAGGGATAGGCATGGTATATATATCGTATAACTTTATTCTCATTTGTTCGCTTCAAAAGATAAAGATGTCCTGTATGATCAAAAGAAGTTTTATCCATAAGTGAGGGTGCAAAATATACATCAAATATTTTTGTGTAGAGTCTCAATATATCTTTGTTTAAATAGATACCTTTGAAGTTGGGATTGAAGAATGTAGCAAATCGTTGAGGTAACTCTCTATCATAAGAAAGAGATATATCCAAGAATGCAACCCCTACTCTCTCTTTGGTCTCTTTATTTAAAAGTCTGTAGAGTTTATCAATCATAATAAGTCTAGGTGTACATATATTTGTACAACCAGCATATCCAAAAAAAACTAACTCTATATCTTTTGTATCATTAAGTATAAGAGGAAGGTTCACCTCTTTATTGCTTACAATCCTTGAAACACCTTTGGTCAAGAATGTAGGCAAAATCATAATAATAACAGAAACAAGTAAAACTAACAAAATTAGTAAAATACCCTGTTTTTTATCTTTCATACACTCATCACATATTCATACATACTCTATCTCTACCTCTCTCTTTGGCTTTGTAGAGAGCTTCGTCAGCTTTGCATAACAACATATCTAAAGTATCATTTGTATACTTTTGGGAGTCTTTTTGTGCTATGCCTATGCTGATGGTAACTTTGACTTTTTCATCTTTATAATTAAGATTTAGCTTGGCCACAGAGCTTCTCATCTTTTCTGTTATGGTCTCTAACTTATCTGCTGATAATACTCTGCACAATATAGCAAATTCTTCACCCCCCATGCGTCCTAATATCGTATCATCTGATACAATATTCTCTAATACTTTAACAACTTTTTGTATCACTTGATCTCCAAAAGGGTGACCATAAGTATCATTGACTTTTTTGAACCTATCTATATCAATCATTATCGCATAGAGTTGAGTACTCTGTGCAAAAACTTTTTCACCTACTTCAAAAAATTTTCTTCTATTATAGATACCTGTCAAAAAATCCCTCATAGCCATATATTCCAAACGATCAAGAGTTTCACTTAACTTAAGATGCATTTTGATACGAGCAATAATTTCCACCGATTTAAAAGGTTTGCTAATATAATCATTGCCACCTACATTAAATGCTTTCTCTATAGAGGCTCCATCTGTATTAGCTGTGATAAAAAGGATAGGAATCTCTTTGCTCTTCTCATTAGATTTGAGTATCTTACAAACCTCATATCCATCCATATGAGGCATCACTATATCAAGTAGTATAATATCAACTTTATGTTTTTGCACCATTTTAAGAGCTTTTTCACCACTCAATGCCACAATAACATCATACTTATTAAGGAGTGACAAAAGAATATTAATATTCTCTTTACTGTCATCGACTAGAAGTATGGTAGATTTTTTCTTCATGATACCTCATTTGTATATTTTAGATTTACATATATTATAAGTTAAAGCATCTTAAAATCCTTAGCAACTCTACTATAAACGAGTAATCATATCCTAATGATTGTACCTTTTGTATCATGCCCATTCCAATCCATCAGCTAAATGGTAACTAGAGTACTCTATATGAACTATACGACGATGTTTAGGATGTGTAGATTTGCTAGAGGCGTGGAGAATATGCGGTCGCATAATGACCATATCTCCTGCTTGAACAACACAATTATCTATCTCTCTACTCTGTGTTAGTTCTCTAATAGTTTCACTAGAAAGAAGTCCTAGCTTATGACTACCTCGTATCACTTTGAGACAGCCATTGTTTTCATCTGCATCATCCAAATGCACTCGGAAAGTTACCATCTGTTCTAGCACATCTATGGATGGTTGGACATGATTTATACCATCTTTGATACTCCATCTACCCCAACCCTCTATATCTGCCTTTTTGTTCAGAGCTATAGTCCTATCTTGGTGCCATGGTACAAGCCAGTTTTTCTCTGCTGTTTTGTCAAAATATATCACTCTAACGATTTGAGGAGCTTCACCCAATATCTTAGAAGCTAGATTTTTAAACTCTATAGAGTGAGCTAAAGCATCTATGGATTTGACCTTTTTATTGGCATTTCGTATACCATACTTGGGTGTAGAAAGCTGTAATGCATTGACCTCATCTTTAATGGTATCCATTTGTTTAGGTGAGATAAAATCTCTCCCTATCTCTACACCGTCTTGTTGCAAATCGTACATAGTGGTTCCTTTTGAAACTTTATTTTACAAAGAAAAAATCCATATTGACTTAAAAGAAATTTTTGGCTATCTTTATAGTATGCATAGAGATTATAATTTTACTATAGATAGATTAGAGATCAGAGGGTTGCACTTTTGGGGTAGAATAACAGAGCCTCTATCCGAGTACTCGAAAAAAGTGAAGAGTTGACCTTTGTGGTGGATTTCACTTAGTCAACTATCTCCTTAGTGGTTACTCCTGAATTGTCCAAACAAACTTACTTTCATCAAACTGCAACTGCGGAAGTTTTGCTACTATCTTAGCTTTGGTTTTTTCATCTATAGTTTTGGTACGACTCAATATCCAAAGATACTTTCTATCAGGACTCCCTACAAGAGCATATTTATAATCTTTTTCTAAATCAATAATCCAATAATCCCCATAAAATGGTCGGAAGAAACTTACTTTTAGTTTGGAGTTTGTATCATCTACAGCATAAGCAACACCTGTAGCCTCTTTCTTTTTATTACTTTCTATATCCGTGCATCTATTGATAACTTTTATTTTATCATCATCTCTTAGCTCATAAGTAGCTGTAACATTTTTGCATCCCTTTTCAAAAAAATGCTCGAATCTTGCTATCTCATACCAAGTCCCTTTGTACTTCTCTATATCTACCTGTTTGACTGTTTCTAGTGCTGGATTTTTATCACTGCTACACCCCATAAAGAAAATTGCTAGAAAGAGACATATTTTTTTGAACATTATTTATCCTTTTTGTTTTCCGTATTTTAGCATATTATTCATCACTTAAGTTCCCTAATCTTCTTAATTACTATTTACTATACTTAAAATCTAATATAAATTCTGTACCATTATTTATAATAAATTCTATCTTACTTGATTCAAGATTTTTTGCGAACTCTTCAAGCATCTTTAAACCAAACCCATTAGAGTTAGGGTTTGCTATATAACCTACACCATTATCTTTTATAAGTAACTTTATATTATTATTGCTAACTTTTAAAGAGAGTTTAATCTGGCATTTATCTACCTTGTTATAATGTTTAACCGCATTGTTGAGTACCTCATTGATGATAATACCCAATGAGAGTGCTTCATTTATACTTAGATAACATAAGTCGATATCTTCCTCAAGGAGAAGCTCTTTGGCAGTATATATATTTTTAGTTTGCTTTATTATCTGTGTAAGATACTCTTGACTATCTATCTCTGATATATCTTTAGATTCTAAGAGATAGGAATGAATTAAAGACATTGATTTGATACGGTTGATAATATCTATAAATGAATTTTTATGCTCTTTACTAATCTCTTTGGATGTTTCAATCCAAAGAAGACCAATAACCATCTGGAAATTATTTTTGACTCTATGGTAGATTTCTTTAAGTAGTAACTCTTTTTCTCCAAGTAGTTTAGAAATTTCTTCTGTACGAGCCTCTATTTTAGCCTCTAATATATATTCATTTTTATCTTTTATTATCATAAGTTCTCTGTTTATTTTATAGAAACGATTTATTAAAATAAAGAAGAAAAAGATTATTTCAAAATATGAAGCGAATATAAAAATATAATGATTATAGTCATTATTTGGAATTACTCCTTCTGTCATAAAAGAGAGAGTCATAAGCGAACTTATGAACACAATAATGGCTAAAACATAATATTTAACCTCTAAATTCCCCTTAAAAAGAAGATATATAGATGAAAAAAGTAATATTGGTGAAAAAATGGTTATTATTTTAATTGTAAAATTAAACCAAATCGTATAATCTATAATAATAAATGGAATAAATATTAATAGAATAAACATAGTAAAGCGAAGTACTTTATCAATCTTAGGCAAATATTTTCTTGTATTTAAAAAACTCATGGAAAATAAAGCAAAGAAAATTGGGAAAATTACTACTGATATATCAAGATAATCATTCCATTGGGCCAAGCCAATATAACTATTTAATCCAGAATACGAGAGAACAAAAATATTATTAAAGATAACATATAAGACATAGTATATAAAGATAGGGTCTCTAAATATAATAAAAATAAAAATATTAAGAATAATAATAATAAACATACTACCAAAATAGAATAAGTATATAAAATTTTCATTAACAATATTAAAAGAAAAGGCTTTTTGAGTATAGAGTATAAATTCACCAAATGTTGTAACCTTACCTTTGGCTTTAGAATGAATTTGTATATAAAATATTTTTGAGGTTTGAGGCTTGATATGAAGTGTAAATGTTGGATTTATATCTTTTATATCCCCATGTTTGATATATTCTAAAATTCCACTTTTTTCTTTAGTCCAAGTATTTTGATGATACTCAAATAGATTAATACTTTTATGGAATGCCTCAGTAAAGTACAAAATAAAATCACTCTTATCACTTCTATTATCTATAGTTAGCTTAAACCAACTATCACCTGAGATATAACCAAATGAAAATTTATTATTTGTAGTAGAAAATTTAACTTTTTGAATAGTACTAATATTCATCTCTTGAGCTTCATCGTGGTAATACTCCAACAAGAAGTTATCATTTTTTTTCATATCATTATCTATAATAATTTCAGCAGATAAAAAATTGATAAATAAAATGAATATAGTAGAATATTTTTGAAATAGCTTAGGCATTTTTAAGACAGTAACCTACACCTATAATATTATTAATATCAAGTTGAGGGGCTTTTTTTCGGAGTCGAAGAACTGTATCTCTAATAGTTGAGATACTAATATTTTTATCTCTCCAAACATGATTTTCTAATATATCATAGGAAACATTTTTATTTATACAACTACATAATATATAAAGAATTTCTGACTCCTTCATCGTAAGATTTATAGGAATATCTTTTACGCAGAGTGTTTTCGTCTCTTTGTCATATATGTAACTATTTCCAAGATTTATACTTTTTGACTTATTTTGATTATTTTGATTATTTTTTCTCTTAGCAATTTGTTTTATAGCCACTGCTAAAGTTATTTTTATATCTTTTTTATCAAATGGTTTTACTAAATAACCATAGATATTTGTATCCATCGCCTCTTCTAAAATATCACTATCCTTAAAAGCAGTTATGTATATGATGGGTATATATTTATCTCTATTTAATATCTTGGCACAGGAAATACCATCGATAGAACCCTCCAAATTAATATCCATAAAAATAAAATCTATATGATTATTTTTGGTAATTCTTATAGCACTCTCTGCATTTTTGACATTGGAAACAACATTATGCCCTAACTCAACAAGAACTTGTTCCATAAATTGAGCGTTGATAAATTCATCTTCAACAATTAAAATATTATAAGATTTTATAAGCATTATCTTTTACTCCCTTTATCAATATTTTAGAAGTATAGCACAAAAGAAATTATTTTTGTAATAGTTATTTATAGTAAAATTCTATTTAATAAGAATTTTTCCGCGACATTTCCGCCACCCTTATTGTATAATTATTCTAAATAATCCTAATTTATATATTAGGATTATAATCGCAACAAGTAGTATTTTATCTTGCTTGCTAATTTAATATTTTATGGAGAAAAAAATGTTTAAAAATATAACACCAATCACAAAAGAGGCACACCTAAATATCAAGGTAAAGCCAATTGATAACTTCAATTTTGTAAAAGACACGCATATTGCATCAATTATGGTTCATGAGTTTTCAAGAGCTTCTTCTATTTATCCAATTGTTTTTTTAGAAGATAAAGATGTTGACCAATTTAGACCTGTAGTTCTTACTGGTTTAGAAGCGGGAGAAAATCTATTTATTCAAGATGATAAATGGAATGCTTCATATATTCCTGCCATAATCAGAAGATACCCATTTGCATTAGCTCAAACCAATGAAGAAGGAAGATTTACAGTCTGTATTGATGAAAATAGTGAGTTTGTTAATAAAGAAGAGGGTCAAGAACTATTTAATGAAGATGGAGAAGC
>JADGER010000067.1 GCA_016744315.1 Sulfurovaceae bacterium | reverse complement strand
GGATAAAAAAATGTATTTATATCAACGCGTTGTTTGGATACACCATCAGGTGCTTTTCCATAGTAAAGCCAATTAAATGCTCGTACACTCCAATTATTTAGGGCAAAAGATGGAAAGGTAAAAGGGATAGATAATCCGCTTTTATTTTTATATTTTAAATTACCATCATCTCTAAAATCTCCTACCATTAGTAGGCATTTTCCTTTGTTTTTACCCTTTGCCAGACAATCTATCCATGCTACAGAATAGGGTAAATGACTATATTCTTCAAAAGCTTCAAAGGTCTCTTTGAGATTTTTTGTTTTGATAGTTGTTTGGTCTATATATTGTGAATTTATTTTTTTGAGATAAATCTTAGCATCAAGAATAACTCCTGTAAGTCCCATTCCCCCACAAGTAGCCTTGAAAAGTTCAGGCTCTTTTGTTTTGGAACACTTAACCACAGTACCATCTGCAACCATAATACTAAACTCTTCTACACACTCAGAAAAACACCCACCTACATGATGATTTTTACCATGAACATCAGAGGCTATTGCTCCACCTACTGTGATAAGCTTTGTTCCTGGTGTAACTTTGAGAAACCAACCTCTAGGAACAAAAGATTCTAGTATTTCACTTAGGAGTACACCAGCTTCTATATGTAAAAGTCCTAATTTTTTATCAAAACTTATAAAATAATCTTTTGCTTTTACACTAATAATATTGCTACTAATAGCACTATCTCCATAACTTCTACCATTTCCATAAGGTATTAGCTCAGAATTTTCTTTGATAATATCTGTAAGTTCTTCTGCTTGGTCAAAGTCAAAAACTCTATTTTCTACTTTTGGGTACATACCCCAGCTTCTTAGGTTTTTCAAACTTGATGCTCCTTAGCTATAAATACAAACTTTTTATCCAAAAAGTACTTAATCACATAACCTATACTTAAACCTATAATAGCACCTAAATACTTGGCATTTTCATTAGTACTCAAAGCATCAAAAGCTATTTCTGTACCCCAAAAGATAATAGTAGTAAAAACTCCCATCAAAGAATACAAAGCAAACTTCTTGGCATCATCTTTCTTATTCTCTACCTTGTGATAAAAAATAAACTTTTTATCCAAAATATACTTGACTACTAATCCCGCTAAAGTTCCTATAAACATAGCCAAATAGAGTGAAGCAAATCCCTCATATACTAAAAAGCTAAAATATTGAAATAAGAGATTAAACAGTGTAGAAATTATGGCAAAAATAGTATATTTAATAGCAAGCATTAATAGAGTATCCATCCAAAAGAGAGTATCCATCCAAGTAAAGTAAGTTGTGTAAAACGATCTCTAAGCACTATTCGCGTAGGAGAACCACTATCTTCTAATACAAAAGCTATTTGTAAATATCTCATAATACCTAATATCACAAATAATGCAGTAAGGTAGAGATATTCACTATTTACTCTAGCTACTACTTCTGTAGAAGTTGTGTAGAGTGTATAAGCGACTATTACAACCGAAGCCATAATCATCATCGCACCATCCAAAAATTGCAAGTTATAGCCATCTATAACCTTCCGCATTTTCTTGCCAGTGTTCATGTAAATAAGTACATCATCGCGTCTTTTAGCAAGTGCCATAAAAAGAGCTAGTAAAAATGTCATAATTACAATCCACATAGACAAAGCTATCCCTGTCACAGCAGAACCGATAAAAAGACGCAAAACAAATCCTATAGCAATAATAGTCACATCTAAAATAGCAATATGTTTAAGGTACAAACTATACGCAATATTTATTAGTACATAAGTAGCAAGAATAGCTCCTGCCTGCCATGCGAGTGATAACATCAAGCCAAATCCTACAAGTAATAAAATACTCATAATAGCTATAGCTTGTTTTTTGCTAATTGTTCCTGATGCAAGTGGACGATTCTTTTTTTTTGGATGCTGTTTATCATCTTCTATATCGTGATAATCATTGAGTATATAAACAGCACTAGCCGTAAGAGAAAAAGCTATAAAAGCTATAAAAGCTTGAAATAAAAAATCCATATTTTTAATCTCAAGAGCAAAGAATATAGGTAAGAAAATAAAAATATTTTTAACATATTGATGCGGTCGCATAAGTTTAATTATTTCTGACAACTTTATCTACCCCTATTTAATCTAATAGTTTATATTATAATAAAATTTTGCATCATAGCTACTTATACTCTAGGCTTTTGATAATTTTCCTCATTTTCATTACTCCTTTGTGGGAATGCTTCTACTCTTGCTCTAAAGAAGAAAATATATTCCTATAAACCATTCTCTTTTAAAATTTGTAATATTCTATCTTCTGATATGTTTGATTGTTCTGTTTTTGAATAAATTGATAGTAAAATGATACTGTTTTCATCATCAATATAGTAATAAATAGCTCTAAAACCTCCACTCTTTCCTGTTGGGATTGAACTATTTGCTAATCTTATTTTATAGCAATTATCAACTATTTTTATACCTGCTTTTTGGTTTTGAAGTAGCTCTTGATAGAGTTGCCTCATATCTGTTTTAATACTTCTATATCGTTTTGATAATTGTTTTAATTCTTTATCAAAAGAAGCTAAGGTTTTAATCGTCAAGTTCATCTATCAAATCCTCAAAAGATTTTAATGCTTCCAATTTTTTAGGGTCATCTAAAACTTCTTTTAACTCTTTGCATGATGTATCAAAATTTTTATAAAACTCTTCTTCTTTTTGTTTTGCTAAATATGATTTAATAGCCTCAGTGATAATATCTGTTCTATTCACAACATATTTATCCACAAATTCATCTATCTCTTCAACTAAATATTTTGGTAATCTTAATCCAACTTGTTGTTTTTCTAATTGTCCTATATTATACATCTCTTTTACCTCTGTTTTACAATATTATATCATATGTTATATCATTTTAACTACCATACACCAAACTTTCAACTACTATTTCCCTATTCTCAAAAGGGTCAAGTATCATATTTATTTGATTAATTTTGTAGCGAAGGGGATAGCCTACTTGGGAGTTTTTGGCTGTGCTTTCTAATATGTAATAAGGTTTTTTATTTACCCAAAGGGCTTTTGATAAGGGTTGATTCTCTAATGCAACAATGACAAATATATGTTTGGGGACTAATACAAAATACGATTTAATATCTACAGCGTGTAATAAAGAGATAAGAAGATTACTTTTATCATCACAATCACCTTTATTAAAAGTAATTGTTTGTTGTGGAGAGTGGGCTTTGAAATGGTTAATTTGATAGGGTATCTCTGTAACATAGGAGAGTATCTTTTGTGCTTTACAAAGATCTGTTTGGCATTCAGCAATTAATTTTTTGGCTTTTTGTTCTATCTCTTGATTTTGGCTAACACGATTGCTATAGATTCCACTCTCTGTAGATATTTGTCTTTTTTGTACAATGGCTAAAGCTTTGATTGTCATATACACAAAGAGAATAGAGGCTATAACTATAATACCTAAAGAGAAGTATTTAGCCTTTTCTTCTTGCATATTTAGACCTTGAAGCCCATACTTTTACTTCCATCAAAACTACTGCCTAGTTCTCTAGCTATCTCTTCTATAAAATCTTGAAGCATAAAAATACTCTCATCTCTAATAGCTACTTTATATGCACTATTTTTGATAATTAGATTAATCTGTCCACCTGTAAGTTCATAACTACTAAGCATCTCTACTTCAAAACCTTCTTCATAATCGGCATTTTGTGGGAGCATATTTTGCCATAATCTAAGTCTCTGTTTTTTATTTGGTTTTTTAAACTCTATTTTGTAATTAAATCTCCGTGAGAATGCTTTGTCTATATTATCAAGCAGATTTGTAGTTGCAATTAATATCCCTTCAAATTTTTCTATCTGTTCTAGGAATATATTTTGCATTTGATTATGCATTTTATCTGCTGAACTTCCCTCGCCTTTACTTCGTGAACTCAAAAATTGATCTGCTTCATTGAGCAACAAAATAGGTTCTACTTTTGCTTTTTTGCTCAAAGATTTAAAATCATCAAAAATTTTACGCACATTTTTTTCACTTTCACCTACATACATAGAGAGAATCTTGGAACAATCAAAACTTAAAATTGGGCGTTTAAGTGTTTTGGCAAGACTTACTGCTGTCATAGTTTTTCCTGTGCCTGCTACACCATAAAATATAATCCGTGCATCTATACTTTTGCTTCCTTTCAGACCCCAAGCTTTAAGCTTTTTATATACATCTTTATCTACTTGTTTAACCAAAGTATAAAGTAACTCTTTGGTTTTTGGGTGCAAAACTACATCATCTAGTGTAGTAGTAGGTTTGAGATATTCAAAAAGTTCTTGTTCCTTGATAAGCATATCAAGTTTGAGTTTGGTAACTTTTTTCTTTTTCTTGGGGTGAATAATTTGTTGCATTACACCTTCACGCAGATAAAAAGATCGGCTAATCCCTCCAAACATATTGAGTATCTCTTCATAATCAATAATCTCTTCAATAATTAATTTTGATCCCTCTTCTAGTAAAGCTCTATTTTTAATCTTCTCATATTCATCAAAAGAGATAAGTTCTATCAGCGTGTTCATCTCTCTAAAGACTCCCTCGCCACCACTATATTCTTCTTTGAGTAGAGCCAAAAAGATTCTTTGTTCTCGCTCATCTAGCTCTTTTTCTTTAAAGAACTCTTCAACTACAATTGGCTCTTTTGTAACTTTGAGTCGCTCTTGAATTCGTTGACTTAGCAGACCTAATTTATTTTTGAGTCTACCAATGCCCAAAGAGTTTTCTGTATAGTTTTGTTTGAATGTGGCGATACTATGCAAAAGTGTAACCACATCAAACTGATCTTGCAGATACTCCAAATGGTCTGTATATGGTTTAATATCAGGCAAAGAAATCTCTAACGAACCATCTTCAAGCAGACGAAGCAGAGCAATACTTGGAGTAAGAGAAGTATTGAGTATCTCTAACAAAGAGACCTCATGCGTCTTAGCCTGCCCAAAGCTTAACTGTGTAAGCCAACCCATATCTATAATTTTTTTAATCATAGGGAGTTTTTGTAGATAAAGGTATTCACCCTTTGAGAAATTATCACGTAGTATCTCTAATACCGCTATCTCATCATCACCTTTTACATAACGACGACAAATATATTGTAGCAGTGTTGCTTCTGGAATATCACATTTAAGATGTGCATAAATTTTGCTCTTTTGGATCTCTTTTTTTTCAATAAAGTCAATAAGGTATTTCAATAAATCGTTCCTAGTTTTTGTTTATTTTACCATCTTTTTGTATATGTTTCCAAATTGTTTCCATCTTGTTTTATACTTCTTTAAATCCAAATATTTGGAAACTTATTTTCAAGGAAACACTTATGACACTTAGAACTATGCTTACCTCAGCTCTGATAGCCTCTGTCACACTTACTTCAATCTACGCCGAAGATCTCAAAGGTAGAGGGGCATCATTCCCTGGACCAGTATACAAAGCTTGGACTTCAGACTACTACAAAGCTACCAAAAATCAAGTAAACTATACACCCACAGGTTCAGGAGATGGTATTAAATCTATCAAAAAAAGAATGGTAGACTTTTCAGGTTCTGATAAACCACTCAAACCAGAAGCATTAAAAAAAGATAAACTCTTTATGTTCCCATCTGTTGTAGGGTCTATTGTACTTGCTTATAATATTGATGGTATTAAAGATGGCGAGTTAAAACTAAGCCGTGAAGCAGTAGCAGGTATCTTTAGTGGCAAAATTTCACACTGGGATAACAAGGCTATCACAGCACAAAATGCAGGACTCAAACTCCCACATGCACCTATTACTGTAGCTGTTAGAGCTGATAAATCAGGAACAACATTTAACTTTACTTATTTTCTAAATAAAATTGATCCATCTATCAAAGTAAGCAAAAAGCCAAAATGGTCAGTAGATAAAGTTGTAGCAGGCAAATCAAACTCTGGTGTATCAGCAAATATCAAACAGATTAAAAACTCTATAGGATACATTGAGTATTCATACAAACTCAAACTAGGTCTTCCAGCAGCACAAGTAGAAAACAAAGAGGGTAAATATATCAACCCAACACTCAAATCATTCCAAGATGCAGCCAAATACGCTACATGGACTCCTGAAAATGATTTTTACGCAGTTATCGGTGACCCAGCAGGTGCTACTTCTTATCCTATCGTAGCAGCAACATTTATACTTTTACCAGAAGAGAAGATGCAAACAAACAAAGCAGTTACTAAGTTTATTGACTGGGCATATACAAACGGTGACGCAGCCGCAACAGAACTAGGCTATGTACCACTTCCAAAAGAAACAAAAGAACAAATTAGAAAATATTGGGACGCTAAGAAGATCAAGTAACTCATACTCAAAATCTACAGTATCGGTGGGATTCTTCCTGCCATACAAATATCTATAATCAGCATTTTTAAATTCAACTCAAGATTATTGACCCCCGTTACCACCTTGTTACCACTTTATTCTAAAATTCTCATCTCAAATAAACACAAAGGCATATTAAATGGGTGGTAGACTCTTTAAAGACTTTTCACTAGTAGCTGCGACACTCTCACTATTTATATTAGTGGGGATTTTTGCTGTGCTATTCTCTTATGCTCAGACTTCTATGCATGAATTTGGTTTTGACTTTTTAGTTATAGATGAATGGGAAGCAGATGAAGATGATGAGGGAGGTATATTTGGTGGGTTTATACCTATTATTGGTACGCTCCTAAGTACTTTTATCGCGATGATTATTGCTACGCCTTTGGCTATGGGGATTGCTATCTTTTTGACTGAGATTGCTCATGATAAGATAGTAAAGCCTTTCTCTGTGGCTATTGAGCTTTTGGCTGCTATTCCTAGTATTATCTATGGTATGTGGGGTCTTTTTTACTTTGCACCTATTATTCAGTCTATCTTTGGAGGCAATGGCGTAGGGTTACTTACAGCAGGTATTGTTCTTGCTATTATGATTATACCTTTTATGGCTGCTATCACAAGAGACTCTATGAATACTGCTCCTGATGTACTTAAAGAATCAGCCTATGCTATGGGTGCTACAAAGTTTGAAGTGATAAAAGATGTGGTGATGCCATACTCCAAAGGTGGGATTATTGGTTCTGTTATTTTGGCACTTGGACGGGCATTGGGTGAGACTATGGCGGTAGCATTTTTGATAGGCTCTGTGATGAGTATTCCTGATAAAATCACTGACCCAACTACCTCGATACCTGTACTTTTGGCAAACAACTTTGCAGAAGCACAAGATTTGGAGTTATCAAGTATGTATTATCTCGCATTGATACTCTTTATAGTGAGTTTTGCACTTATTACCGTGGCAAAACTTTACTTTATTGGTAAGAAAAAGTAAGGAAAGCAGATGAATAGACTTATACTAAATAAAATTATATTAGCCCTCTCTACCCTATCAGCTTTTGTTGGTATTGGATTTTTGTTTTGGATATTGGCAACTTTGACATATAAAGGTATATCAAGTATACAATTAAGCACTTTTACCAATGACTTGGTTGAAGGTGGTATACGAAACCTGCTTGTAGGGCAATTTATGATGGCACTTCTTGCAACAGTTGTGGCAGTACCTCTAGGCGTGATGGCAGGTATCTATTTGCGTGAGTATGGTGGAGAAAAAAGAATGACTATGGTTATTAGAAACCTTAGTGATATTATGACCTCTGCACCCTCTATTGTGATAGGTGTTTTTGTTTTTGCTTTCTTGGTAGAACCTTTTGGTACATTCAATGGTTGGGCTGGTTCTGTGGCTTTGGCTATTATGATGCTCCCTATTATCATAGGAACTACAGATAATATGCTGGCACTTGTTCCAAAAGAGCTACGAGAAGCAGGGATAGCCTTAGGTGGAAGCAAACACAAAATAGTCTTGCAAATAGTCCTCAAAGCTGCCAAAGTAGGAGTCACTACAGGTATACTCCTCTCTTTTGCACGGATTATCGGAGAGACTGCTCCACTGCTTTTTACCTCTGCAAACAATCAGTTTTTTACTATGGATATGAGTGGACAGTTTCCATCTTTGACAGTGAGTATCTATAACCTAGCAACCTACCCAGATGAAGCAAGTCGTGAATTAGCTTGGGCAGCATCGTTTATATTGACAGCTATTGTATTGTTTATCAATCTTGTTGGTCGCTTCGTGACTCGAAACAAACATTAATATAATCTAAGGAAAAAATCATAATGACAAAAGAAACAGCAAATCCTATTATGGAAGTCAAAGATCTCTTCTTTACTTATCCAAATGCACCTGAGCCAACACTCAAAGGGAATAATCTTACTATATATGAAAATAAAATTACAGCAATGATTGGTCCTAGTGGATGTGGAAAGTCAACACTCCTTCGTGCTATGAACCGTATCCATGACCTCTATGCTGGATGTAAGTATGAAGGAGAGATAAATCTCCGTAACCTAGAAAATAATAAAATGGAAAATACTCTTAATCTCAAAAAAGAAAATCAGCTTATAGGTCTAAGACAAAAGGTTGGTATGATATTTCAAAAACCTACACCTTTTCCTATGAGTATCTATGATAATGTTGCCTATGGACTGCGTCTAAAGGGGATTAAAAGCAAAAGTGAACTTGATGGGCGTGTAGAAAAAGCGCTTAAAGAGGCTGCAATATGGAAAGAGGCAAAAGAACGACTAGGACATAGTGCAATGGGGCTAAGTGGTGGACAGCAACAGAGACTCTGTATAGCCAGATCCGTAGCTCTTAAGCCTGAAGTACTGCTTTTTGATGAGCCTACCTCTGCACTTGACCCTATCTCTACAGGAGCTATAGAAGAGCTTATTAGTGAACTCAAAAAAGATGTAACTGTAGTGATAGTCACACACAATATGCAACAAGCAAGTAGACTTAGTGATTATACGACCTTTATGTATTTAGGTGACATTATAGAGTTTGGCAATACCGAAAAGATATTTTTAAGCCCTGAGCAGAAGTTGACAGAAGATTATATTACAGGTCGATTTGGATAAAATTATGAAACAAGGAATAGAAATGTTACCACTAAATAAACAAAAAATTGAAGAGGTGCGAGAGCGAACAACAGAAGTGCTTAATGATTTACTTATCTCTCAAAGATTAGTTCTGCAAGCACTTACTGACTGTGATGAAAAGAGCTACGAGCAAACCAAAGTTCCACTCAAAGGTATCAACCGTAAAGTAGATGAGATAGATCAGCTTGTAGTAGCTGTACTTGTGCGTTATTCACCAGAAGCAAAAGATTTACGAGAAATGGTTGCCTTTCTTAAAATTACTTCCTCTTTGCAAAGAATTGCTACAAATGAAAAAAATTATATAAAAAATATGAAGATTTGTAACCCTCAAACAGATGCTGAAGTAAAAAGAGTTATTGTAGATTCTTTGTCTATCAACAAATGTACTATCCGTGCTTTGGAATATACTATTGAGATGATGAATGAAAAAGAAGACAAAGATAAACTCCATGAGATAGCATCCAAAATAGATGTAGAAGCGAGTAAAACAGATGATATTTATGGAATGATAGAAAAAGATATGTTACAAAAAATGAATACAGAACATATACTTAATGAAGACTATGTAAGTCTTTTGAAATATATCCGTAAAAATCTTAAAATCATAGATAGACTAGAAGATATATCTGCCAAACTTATGTTTGCTCGTGTAGGTGGAACACTTTAAGATGTTACTAGGATAGTTATAATGAGCCAGAAACTAGTTAGTGAATTTATAGGAACATTTATTCTTGTATTTGTAGGATGTGGCGCTATTGTGGTGGAAAGTCTCACAGGTAGCATGGGGCATGTAGGTATTGCCTTGACCTTTGGTTTTGTGGTGACTGCTTTGATTTATACTTTTGGACATATTAGTGGAGCACATTTTAACCCTGCTGTTACTATCTCTTTTGCTATTATGAATGAGTTTGACAAAAAAGATGTTTTCAACTATATTATAGTACAAATATCTGGGGCTATTATGGCTTGTCTCTTTTTGTTTTTACTATTTTTTGAAGAAGTTAAAAGTGTAGAAGAGTTGGCATATTATGGGGCTACATTGCCTAGAGGGAGCATAGCTCAATCATTTGGTTTTGAGTTTATACTTACTTTTATATTGATGCTTGTTATTTATGGAAGTGCAGTCCATGGCAAAGCCGTTAAGAGCTTTGCAGGACTTGCTATTGGGCTTACCGTTGGTCTTGAAGCAATGTTTGCTGGAGCTATATGTGGAGCAAGTATGAATCCTGCTAGAAGTATAGCACCTGCTATAGTTAGTGGTAATTTAGAGGCTCTATGGCTCTATATTGTAGCTCCTATACTAGGTGCTATCTTTGCTGGATTTATATTTGTGTATACTATCAAATGCAAAAATGAAAAGGAGTGTAGTATATGAAAACCGTTCTTATATTGTGTACAGGGAATAGTTGCCGAAGCATTATCGCAGAAGCACTTATTAACAAAGAGTTAGGTGAGAGTATCACCGCACAAAGTTCAGGCACAAAGCCTAGTGGCAAAGTCAATCCTAATGCCAAAAAAGTTTTGCTAGCTCATAATGCATGGAGAGATGAGTATCACTCTAAAACTCTTGATGAGGTTATGGATAGAGAGTATGATTTGGTAGTTACTGTATGTGATAATGCCAAAGAGACCTGTCCCACATTTCCCAAAGAGACAAAAGTCATTCATATAAGTTTTGAAGATCCTGATGGCAAAGAATATGATGCCTTTATTAAAACTTACCTAGAGATACAAAAAGAGCTACTTCCTCAAATTCTATATATTGTTTCATAAAATAATGTCAATTTTTTTGAAATAGTTTTATGTTACCATCTACTGTTTTCTATCTCTAATAAAATAATTGTAATAGTATAAAATTTTACTTTTGTGTTACTACTTGAAACATTAATAAGTTAATAATTAAATTTTTTCTCTCTCTCATCAAGAGAGTATCTTGAAAGATTTATAATTTAAGCTTTAGAATATTATTTATCTAAAATATTACCAACAAAGGAGTAGCAAAATGAAGGATAAAATTTTCATTATTGAGTATGCAAAAGGGACAGATAAAGGATTTGATGGTTTTAGACCAGACTCTAAACCAATATTAAGTGAGATTAGAAAAGTAACAGATAGAGAAAGAGAAATTGTTTTCTACAGACCTAATAAAAAGTATGAATTATTAGATTATCTTAAAGAAAATGCTTTTGCTGTAATTAGTAGAATTAACCCTGGAAATCTTAAAGAGGTAGATGAGTATTTTCAATTTCTAAAAGCACTTGCAAACTCTGGTGTAGAAGTTCATACACATCCAGATGTTATGATTAACTTAGATTTCAAAGATATACTTGCCAAACTAAAAGGTACATCTTTGGGTGATGAAGATACATATTTTTATCATACATATACAGACTTTGTAAGTAAGTTTCCTGCTGATTTAGCAAAATATGGTATTAGAGTTCTCAAAACAAATTATGGTTCAACTGGTGAGGGTGTTTATCTTGTCTCACAAAAAGATGATGGCTCTATCTTTACTGTTGAAGCTGTAAATAATGAGAAATTCTATTATGATGATATTAATGAATTTTTACATAAATTTGAAGTTAATTTTGAAGAAGATAATGAAAATGCAGCATACTTTCAAGGGAAAGCTGGATTTGTTGGCTGTAGATACCTAGAACGAATCACTGAAGGTGAAGTAAGAGTTCTTCTTGTCAATGATAAAGCTGTATCAGTAGTACACAAAAAACCTCAAGAGGGTGAATTCTCTGCAACACTATTTTCTGGTGCAAAATACAAATATGAATCTCCAGAAGATCCAAAATGGAAAGATGTTATGAAAGTTACTATGGATGGACTCAAAGACCTTAGACCATACCTTTCAGGACAAAGTTACCCACTTCTTTGGACTATGGACTATATTATGGATTATGATGAAAATGGTAAAGATACTTATGTACTTTCTGAAATTAACTGTTCTTGTGTTGGTATTACCACAGAATTACAGTACGCAAAAGAAGTAGCAAAAGTCTTCAAGCCTAAAAGCCAAGAGATAAAGTAATAT
>JADGER010000066.1 GCA_016744315.1 Sulfurovaceae bacterium | reverse complement strand
TACAGATGAAGATAAAAAAGAGAATCAAGCCAAAGCATCAAGACGCATTTTTGTCGAACATATTAATGCTAAAATTAAGACTTTTCAGATTTTAAAACAGAAATATAGAAATAGAAGAAAACGCTATCATTTACGCACAAGTCTTATTTGTGGACTGATTAATTTTGATAGAGGTATGGGGTAAATAATTGAGTTTTGCAAGAAGTCTAGTAGTAGATATGACAGAGATGCCGATACAACGACCACGAGGTACCCCTTGAGGGTAAAAAAAAGCAAAAACTAAACTATTCAGGAAAAAAGAAGCGACATATGCCCTGAAAGAAATGCCCTTGGGGTACTCAAAAAGCACAAATAGTTATCAATCAAAAACAAAAGATTATCTGTACCCATATAGCTAATGAAAAAGTTCATGATTTTAAGATATTCAAAAACTCTAAATTACCTCTTAAAAAAGATACATTCTAAATGTGAGATACCTAAAAAGAAGAGTAAAAATAGCCCTTTAACACAAGAGGATAAAGAACTCAATCAAATCAAAGCATCTTCAAGAATAGTAGTTGAACATATCAATGCTAGAATTAAAGTTTTTCAAGTCTTTACTCAAAAATATAGAAACAGGCGTAAAAGGTTTGGATTAAGATTGAATCTTATTTGTGCTTTGATTAATGCTGATAGAACTATTGAGTAGTTAGTTTTGGGAGAAGTCTAATATCTTTCATTACTCCTCCTGCACAGTCAAAATTTCATCTTATCTATCAGTAGCATCTCAAATCTAGTGCTTTCCACTTATTTTTGAGATTTATTTCTTATAGTTTATCTGAAAACTATTGATAGTATTATTGTATCTAAATTTTTTAGAAGAATATTATTAGTAAGGGGTGTGTGGGAGGTTATAGAAAGGCTATAAAGCCCTTCTATGGGGTTAGAAAGTCTAAAAGGTAGTCTATTTATATCTAAAGATAATTCGACCCTTATCTAGGCTATATGGAGTAAGTTCTACTTTTACTTTGTCTCCTGGAAGAATTTTGATATAGTTCATTCTCATCTTACCAGCTATGTGACATAAAACAATATGTTTATTGTCAAGTTCTACTCTAAATGTAGCATTTGGAAGTGCCTCTACTACTTTACCGTCAATCTCTATAACATCATCTTTTGCCATGATGGTTTTCCTTTTTTAATTATACTAATTATGTACGCAAGGTACTATGCTTATGTAAGAATGATGGCTTTACCATCTACTACTGCTACTTGGTGTTCATAGTGACTTGTACGAAGCTGATCTTCGCTTAGTACAGACCACTTATCCTCTAATACAATAGGGTGTCCACTTTTTTGACAAACCATAGGTTCTAAACAAAAAACCATTCCATTTTTTATCTTGGGTCCTTGGTTTGCTTTACCTTCTAGGTAATTAGGGATATTGGGTTCATCGTGAGGTTTAGTACCTATACCATGACCACAATAATCTCTTAATGGAATAAACCCTCTACTGCGTATAGAGTCTTCAAGAATCTTTGTAAGCTCTTTAAAACGCATTCCTACTCGAATCTGATCAATAGCCTCATAGAGTGTATCTCTGGAGCAATCAATAAGTGCTTGGTCTATTGGAGATATTTCTCCAACACCCATGGTAATAGCTGCATCGCCATAATAGCCATCTAGCTTTGTACCTATATCAAGTCCTAAAATATCACCATCTTGTAAAATATAATCCGTAGGAATACCATGGATAACAACTTCATTGAGTGATGTACATACCGAAGCAGGAAAACCATAAAGTCCTTTAAAAGATGGAACAGCTCCACTTTCACGAATAAAAGCTTCACCCATAGCATCAATCTCTTTAAGAGTCATACCTGCTTTAACATTTTCTTGGAGATAATTAAGTGTTTTACCGACGATTTCACCAGCTCGTTGGAGCTTGGCGATTTCATCAGGTTTACGAAGTTTAATAGCCATTAGAGACCCACATTTCCTAGTGTCTCATATTGGTTCATAGTTCTTTGTGCTTCGATCTTACGCATGGTATCAAGAGCAACTTGTACTACGATAAGTACAGCTGTACCACCAAAGTAAAAGGATGCACCTAATCCATTAATAAAGATAAATGGTACTGTTGATATTATCGCGAGATACATAGATCCTGATCCAGTCAATCTACTTGCAACTTCATTCAAAAACTCTTTGGTATGTTCTCCTGGTCGTACTCCAGGAATAAACCCACCTTGTCGTTTGAGGTTATCAGAAATATCTTTGGCATTAAATGCAATAGATGCATAAAAGAACGCAAAGAAGACAACCATCAAGAAAGTAAGAACATTAAACATTACACCACCAGGGGCAAGTGTATCAGCAATAGCTGTCATAATAGGATTCGTACTAGATTGAAGCATTGTCAATGGAAACATTAATACAGCAGAAGCAAAAATAGGAGGAATAACACCAGAGAGGTTAATCTTGACAGGTATATAATTCATCACTCTTTTGTTCTGATTTTGCATTATTGTTTTTCTTGAATAAGAGATAGGAATTCGTCTCTCCCCAAGCTCAATATAGATAATAACAAATACTGTTATTAACATAATAGCAAGTATTGCAAGTACTAACAAGAAGTTCATCTCACCAGCATTAATAGCTCTTACTGTATTTGATATAGCCGATGGAATACCAGAAACAATACCAGCAAAGATAATCAATGAAATACCATTACCAATACCTTTTTGCGTAATCTGTTCACCAATCCACATAAGAAGCATAGTTCCTGCAAGCATAGAGAATGTAGCTAATATAGTAAATGCCATAGGGTCAATCATCACTGCACTCTGCCCTGCTCCACCTGTCATACTTTGAAGACCCATAGATACACCAATAGCTTGTACTACTGTAATAAATATAGTAAAATAACGAATGATTTGCATATATTTTTGCATACCGTCTCGTTCTTTTTTCATTTGTCCGAGTGTTGGGAAGGTGGCTGCGAGGAGTTCCATAACGATGGAAGCGGTGATATAGGGCATAATACCCAAGGAGATAATACTAAGTCTTTCTATAGCGTTTCCGCTAAACATATTGGCTAATCCCAAGGCATTGTTGGCGTTGGTATCAAAGAACTCTTTGATAACCGCCATATCAACACCTGGTGTTGGGATATAAGCTAAAACTCTATATGCAAAAAGAAATCCTAATGTTATTAGGATCTTTTGAGTTAAAGCGTTACCCATCTTATTTTCCGCTTGTTGTAACAGCTTCGTCTTTGATTTTAGATGCAAGATCTTTTGCACTTGCACCGATCAATTTAACTTTAGTTACTGTTTTACCAAGCTTATGAACTGATTTGATAGTCTCAAGAGTGATCTCATCTAGCTCAGCTACTGCTTTGATTCTCTCTACATTGATTACATAAGGTTTCTCAACTCTAGAAGTAAAGCCTACTTTAGGAAGTCTTTTATAAAGTGGCATTTGCCCACCTTCAAAACCTCTTTTACGGCTATATCCTGTTCTTGATTTTTGACCTTTGTTACCACGACCTGCTGTTTTACCAGTTCCTGAACCTTGACCACGACCTACTCTTTTTCTATTTCTAGTTGAACCAGGTGCTGGTTGTAAGTTATGTAATGACATACTTATTTCCTTACGCTTTAATTCTAGTAAGTGCTTGTACAGTTGCTCTTACTAGGTTATTTGGATTGTTAGAACCGATAGACTTAGTAAGAATATCTTTGATTCCTGCAAGCTCGATAACTGGTCTAGCAGCACCACCAGCGATAACACCAGTACCTTCACTAGCTGGTCTTAATACAACACGACTAGCATTGAATTTGTGTTCAATGTCATGTGCTATAGTTGTACCTTTGATGTTTACTTTTACAAGGTTTTTAAATGCATCATCTACGGCTTTTTTGATAGCATCAGGAACTTCTTTGGCTTTACCAAATCCGTATCCTACTGTACCATTTTTATCACCAACAACAACAAGTGCAGTAAATCTAAATCTTCTACCACCTTTAACAACTTTCGTTACACGACCGATATTTACGATTGCTTCTTCAAAATCTTCTCTATTAATATTTTCCATCATGATTCCTTATAACTTAATGCCAGATGCTCTAAGAGCATCCGCAAAAGATGCAACAACACCATGATAGAGATAACCATTTCTGTCAAAGATAACTGTTGTGATATTTTTAGAATTAAGATCTGATGCAAATACTTCTGCTATCTTCTTAACATCTTCACGATTTGCTTTTAACCCAAGTTTTTGACCATCAACTGCTGCGAGAGTTGTACCCTCTGTATCATTGATAACTTGAGCATAGAAATGCTTGTTTGATTTGAATACTGTCAATCTTGGAGTTTCAACTGTACCAAAAGCTTTAGCTCTAATTCTAGCTTTTCTTTGAGCGCGAAGTTTATTTTTTCTTTTTTGAATACTTTTTAACATCTATCGCTCCTTACTTACCAGCTGCTTTACCAGCTTTTCTGATAATAACTTCATCAGTATACTTAACACCCTTGCCTTTATACGGCTCTGGTGGTCTGAAAGCTCTGATCTCAGCTGCTGCTTGACCAACTGATTGTTTATCAGTTCCATTAATAGTAATAATATTTTTTTCTACTTTGATTTCAAGACCCTCTTTAATGTCAAAAAGGACATCATGAGAAAAACCAAGTTGAAGATTCAATACTTTACCAGAAACAGATGCTCTATAACCAACACCATTAATCTCTAAAGATTTCGTAAAACCTTTATCAAGACCAATAATCATATTATTTAGAAGTGCTCTATAAGTTCCCCAATAAGCTGAACTTTCTTTACTCTCACCAATTCTAGTAAAAGTTACTTCACTACCGTCAATGCTGATTTCAACACGACCATGAGTTTCAAGTCTCTTTTCTAATTTATCTTTTTTAGCAACAATAACTGTACCATCAAGTGATACTTCGATACCTTTTGCTACTGTAACAGGTCGTTTTCCTACTCTAGACATAAACTACCCCCTTACCAGATACTACAGATAACTTCGCCACCGATTCCGCGTTTGAACGCTTCATCATTAGGAAGTACACCTTGGCTAGTTGAAACAACGAGAGATCCATAACCATTTTTAAATGTTCTAATAGCATCTTTACCTTGGTGAACGCGTCTACCAGGCTTAGAGATTTTTTTCATCTCATTAATAACACTATGTCCATTCTCATCATATTTCAAAACAACTTTAATTGTTTTTTTATTACCGTCTAACTCTTTTACTTTAAAACTCTCAAGGTAACCCTTGTCTACAAGAATAGAAACAATTGCTTCGATTGATTTTGAATGTAAAAGTGTTGTTACATCTAATCTTCTTTGTGCAGCATTTCTTATTCGGGTAAGAGAGTCTGCAATCATGTCTGTCATCATCTATTACTCCTTAGATTACCAGCTTGCTTTTCGCATGCCTGGGATGAGGCCTTCATTGGCCATTTTTCTTAAACAAATACGGCAAATACCGAAATCTTTGTAAACTGAATGTGGTCTACCACAGATTGAACATCTAGTATAAGCTCTTACAGCGAATTTTGGTTTTCTCTGCTGCTTATTGATCATTGACTTCTTAGCCATTACTTTCTCCCTTTAGCAAAAGGCATGCCTAACTTTTCTAAAAGTGTAAATGCCTGTTTGTCGTCTTGAACGCTTGTAACGATTGTGATGTTCATACCATGAGTTTTGATAATTTTATCATACTCAACTTCTGGAAACATCAATTGCTCTTGAAGACCGAAGTTATAACTTCCTCTACCATCAAAACCTTTTCTTGGAACACCTCTAAAGTCTTTTACTCTAGGAAGTGCAATAGAAACAAGTTTGTCATAGAAGTTATACATACTTTCGCCTCTAAGTGTTACTTTGATACCACTTGCAGCTCCCTCTCTTGCTTTGAAACCCGCAACAGATTTTTTTGCAAGAACGATAACAGCTTTTTGACCAGCGATTAAAGAGATAGTATCAGCCATGTTTTGCGTCAACTTATTATCTTTACCTTCTTCACCAATACCAACACTGATAATAATTTTTTCAAGTTTTGGAGTCTGCATAGCATTACTAATACCACACTCTTCTCTAAGTGCAGGAACTACATCTAAGTATTTTTGTTTCATTCTACTCATAAAACTATTCCTCTACTTTTTTTACATTTGAGATATGGATTGGCATCTCTTTTTGAGCAAAACCACCCTCTTTATTCTCTTCACTAGGCTTAATAGCTTTTTTTGCAACTTTACAACCAGCAACAATTACTGCTTCTTTCTTAGAAAGAACTTGAAGTACTTCTGCTACTTTACCTTTATCATCACCAGCAGTGATCATTACTTGATCACCCTTTTTGATTTTCATCTTGATTGCCATTACCATACCTCCGGTGCAAGTGATACAATTTTCATAAAACCTGCATATCTAGTTTCACGACTTACAGGACCAAAGATACGAGTACCTATTGGCTCTCTTTTGTCATCAATGATTACAGCTGCATTATCATCAAAACGAATCAATGAACCATTTTCTCTTTGAAGCTCTTTTCTTGTTCTAACAACAACTGCTTTAATAACTTTCCCTTTTTTAACTTTACCATTAGGGAGAGCTTTTTTTACAGAAGCAACAATAACATCACCTACAGATGCATATCTTCTTTTAGAACCGCCAAGAACTTTAATACACATAATCTCTTTAGCACCACTGTTGTCTGCAACATTTAGTCTTGTAAAACTCTGGATCATTACGCTTCTCCTCTCTTGAGAATCTCAAGAAGTCTAAAGCATTTTGTTTTTGAAAGTGGTCTACATTCAACTGCAGAAACCATATCCCCAACATTGATCTCATTCTTTTCATCATGAATAAGATATTTTTTAAATCTTTTTACAGTCTTGTGATATCTTGGGTGAAGAACGCGTCTTTCAACCAAAACAGTTGATGTTTTATCACCAGCTTTTTTTATCACTGTACCTGTTATCTGTCTTTTTGGCATAGTTGACCCTTTACTTCGATCTAGCAGCAGTTAATGCTGTTTGAATTTTTGCGATATCTTTTTTGGCAACTTTTAACTCATTAGTGTTTGTAAGTTGCATAGTCTTTTGTTTTGCTTTGAGCGAAAAAAGCTCTAACTTTTTCTCTTTGAGTGCTTCTAAGAGTTCAGCTTCACTTTTACTTGCAATATCAGTATAATTCATTACTATCCTTTGCTGAAATTATTTTCGTTTTAAAAGGTAGTTTATGTCTTGCAAGAGTTAATGCTTCACGAGCTAGCTCTTCATCAATACCAGCCATTTCAAAGATAATTCTTCCTGGCTTAATGTTCATAACCCATCTATCAACAGCACCTTTACCTTTACCCATTCTTGTTTCAAGAGGCTTAGCTGTAAGAGGCTTATCAGGGAAAACTCTAATCCAAGTTTTACCCATTCTGTTAATTTTTCTAGTCATAGAAATTCTTGCAGATTCAATCTGTCTAGAATCAATTCTACCAGCCTCAGTTGCTTTAAGTGCATAATCACCAAACTCTATTTTGTTTCCACGAAATGATTTGCCTCTATTACGGCCTTTCATTTGCTTTCGCCATTTAGTTCTTTTAGGCATTAACATAACTATTCACCTCTTCTTCTAGATGGTTTACGACCACCTCGTTCTTTTTTCTCTTCTTTTGGTTCAGCTTGAATACCTTTTTGAAGTACTTCACCTTTAAAGATCCATACTTTAATACCAATGATTCCATAAGTAGTATGTGCTTCAGCAAAACCATAATCGATTTTTGCTCTAAGTGTATGCAAAGGAACTCTTCCCTCAAGATACCACTCAGTTCTTGCCATCTCAGCACCACCAAGTCTACCAGCAACAGCGATTTTAATCCCTTTTGCTCCTGACTTTAATGCACCTTGAATAACTTTTTTCATAGCTCTTCTAAAAGCTGTTCTTCTCTCTAATTGAGTAGCAACATTCTCAGCAGCAAGTTGTGCTGAAGCTTGTGGACGCTTCTCTTCTTTGATATTGATAGCAACATCTTTACCAAGCATTTTGATCAAAGTAGCTTTGAGTTTTTCAATGTCTGCACCTTTTTTCCCGATAATAATACCAGGTCTAGCAGTAACGATATTGATTCTAAGCTTTTTTACAGTTCTTTCGATGATGATATTAGATACACCTGCATAAAAAAGTTCTTTTTTAAGAAATTTTCTAATTTTATAATCTTCAGCAATAAAGGCAGCTGTTCTCTCTTTAGCTGGAAACCATCTTGATTCCCAGTTTCTGTTGATTCCTAGTCTAAGACCTATTGGATTAACTTTTTGACCCATAGTTACACATCCTTCTTGCTAGTTTGTTCTTCTTTTGCAGGCTCTGCTACTTCAACCAAAATATGAGCTGTAGGCTTAAGGATTCTACTCGCTGTACCTCTTGCTCTTGGTCTCCATCTTTTCATTACTGCTGCTTTATCTACTCTACAGCTAGTAATAACAACCTCTTCAGGTTCAAAATCGCCATTAGCTACAGCTGAAGCAATAACTTTTGAAATAATTCCTGCTGCTTTGTTAGGCATAAACTCAAGACTAGCAAGCGCTAGTTCAGCATTCATACCTTGTACTTCTCTAGCAATTAATCTAGCTTTGTTAGGTGAAACTCTTACGAATTTTAATAGTGCTTTACTCATCAATCACCCCTAGCCTATTTTCTTTTGAACTGAGCCTTTATGACCCTTAAATGTTCTTGTTGGTGCAAATTCGCCAAGTTTATAACCAACATGATTTTCAGTTACAAATACTGGTACAAATTGTCTACCATTATGTACATTGATTGTTAAACCAATGAACTCAGGAAAAATTACTGATCTTCTTGACCAAGTCTTAATTGGTTTATTAGATTTTTCCTCTTTTGCTTGTAAAACTTTTTTCATTAGGTGACCATCAATAAATGGACCTTTTTTTGTCGATCTAGCCATTCTAGCCCCTTATTTCTTACGCTTAGTGATGATGAGTCTATCACTAGATTGTTTCTTACGAGTCTTGTATCCCTTAGTAGGCATACCCCATGGAGATACTGGATGACGACCTGAGTTAGTTTTACCTTCACCACCACCGTGTGGGTGATCAATAGGGTTCATAGCTGAACCTCTAGTTTGTGGTCTCTTACCTAGGTGTCTACTTCTACCAGCTTTACCAATAACGATGTTAGCAAAATCTTCATTACCAACAGTACCGATAGTTGCAAGACATTCGCCAAGAATATAACGCATTTCAGATGAAGGCATTCTAAGAGATACATATTTACCATCTCTACCCATAATCTGTGCATATCCACCAGCTGATCTAGCAAACTTACCACCTTGTCCAGGGTTAAGCTCGATATTATGAACTAATGTACCAACAGGGATACTTTTTAGTTTCATTGCATTACCAGTTTTAATATCAAGATCAGCTTCAGCTGACATGATTTTATCACCTACGCTTAGACCTTTTGGTTGCAATACATATCTTCTATCACCATCTACATATTTAACAAGACAGATTCTACAGTTTCTGTATGGGTCGTATTCAACTGTAGCTACAGTTCCTTCGATACCAAACTTATCTCTTTTAAAATCAATAATTCTATAAAGTTTTTTCGCACCCGCTTCTCTATGTCTAGAAGTGATTCTACCATTAGAGTTTCTACCTGCGTGAGCTGGAAGTTTTTTAAGGAGACTTCTTACACTTGCTTTAGCAGTAATATCACCACTATCAAGGTTAGTCATATAACGACGCGAAGGTGTGGTTGGTTTATATGTTTTAATTGCCATCTACTCTCCTTATACCGCTAAGCTTTCTATTTTTGCATCTTCAGGAAGTTTGACATAAAACTTTTTCAAGTCTGGTCTTTTTCCTTCAATGCCTCTAAATCTCTTTACTTTTCCATGAACTCTCATTGAATTTACTCTCAATGGGTTAATACCAAAGTATTCTTTGAAAACTTGCTTAAGACCATTTTTAGTCATTCTAGGTGTTGTTTGAACTACGATGACACCATCTTCTTGAAGCTCTAAAGTCTTCTCTGTATACATAATCGCTTTAATATCTGTAATATCTGCCATCTTAACTCTCTTTTGTCAATTTTTCCCAAACAGCTTTTTCAATCACGATAGAGTGATATGCAGCTGCAAGGTAAGCATTTAGCTCGTTTGCTTCAATTAGATATGCGTTTTGAAGATTTCTAAATGCCAAAAATGTCTTATCATCAATCATCTCTTTTACAACAAGGACATCTCTTTGTTCAAGACCATTTACAAATGATAAAGCATCTTTTGTTTTTCCAGATTCAATAACAATACTATCAACAACAAAAACTCTATCGTTAGCAACTTTTTCTGCAACTGCATGATATAGTGCTAACTTTTTTTGCTTTTTGTTTACTTTTTGGTCATAGTTTCTATTAGTACTAGGACCAAATGCTACACCACCACCAACAAAGATAGGTGATCTCAAAGAACCAGCTCTTGCACGACCGCCACCTTTTTGAGCCCATGGTTTTTTACCACCACCGCGAACTTGTGAACGAGTCTTTGTTTGAGCAGTGTTTGCTCTAAGACCTGATGCATACGCTTTACAATAAAGGTAAAGGTTGTGTGGGTGAACTTCCAAAAATACTTTTGGGAGTTCTTCTGTTTTAACTACTACTGGGTTACTCATTTAACAATCCTTACTAATCCTCTAGCCCCATTGTGACCAGGAATTGAACCTTTTACTACGAGGATGCTATTTTCAGCATCAAATGATAATACATCATTTTTAACAGTCACTTTGGTATTACCATATTGACCTGGCATTTTCTTACCTTTTTGGACACGACCTGGCCATTCAGCATTACCAATTGAACCAATTCTTCTACCAAATCTATGACCGTGTGAACCAGGTCCACCACTAAAGTTATGACGCTTCATACCACCAGAGAAACCTCTACCTTTGGTATTCAACGAAGTTTTTACAAGTACTGCTTCACCTAGTGGAGCAAGACTCAAATCACCAGCTTCAGTACCTTCAGCTACTTCAATTGTCATAAACTTGTTAAACTCTTTAGCAATAGAGAATTTAGTCTGTTGACCTTCAATACTCTTATTGAATTTCTTACTACTATTGTAAGCTACTAATGCTTTCCCGTCGTCTTTTACTTCACAGACTTTAGTATCAATAACTTTGAGAAGCGTAACAGGAACACTTGGTACTTCAACAGTTCTGCTCATACCAATTTTTTCTATAATAAATTCCATCATTTACTCCTTATTTGTCCATTGATCTAATTTCTACTTCTATCTCAGGTGCTAGATCCAACTTCATTAGTGAATCAATAGTATCTGAAGTAGCAGAAACGATGTCAATCATTCTTCCGTGAATTCTAATCTCAAATTGCTCTCTTGCATCTTTATTTACATGCGGAGACTTAAGTACAGTATAACGCTTCATCTTAACAGGCATAGGAATCGGACCCCTAATTTCAGCACCCGTTCTCTTGACTGCATCAACGATGGCAGCAACTGATCTATCTAATACACGATGATCATAAGCCTTAAGCTTCAATCTAATTTTTTCCATTTTTACCCTTATAAAGAACTCGTTAGTTTTACCTAACATAAATTTGTTTGGACGCGTATTGTACCGAGATTCTCTTTTAAACAAGTCTAATATGAATATAAAAATATGTTTTTTTACAAAAATACTTCCTTTTAATAAGGAAGTATAGAGATTATTTCATAGAAAATAAAAATCTCCTTTTTTCATTTTACTTCCCTTTTATGATATAATCAACAAAAAAGGGGTCAAAATGAGAGAATATGAATCGTATAGATGTAATAAATGTGGAAATATTGTAGAGGTACAAAGTGTAGGTGGTGGTCAATTACACTGTTGTGGTGAAGCAATGGAAATGATTACAACTAATTTGACTTCTGTAAACTTAATGAAAGCCTTTGCTGGTGAGTCACAAGCAAGAAATAAATATGAATACTTTGCAAAAGTTGCTCAAAAAGAGGGTTATAGAGATATTGCCGAACATTTCCAAAGAGCTGCTGATAATGAAAAACAGCATGCAAAAATGGAATTAGCTCTTAATAA
>JADGER010000065.1 GCA_016744315.1 Sulfurovaceae bacterium | reverse complement strand
ACTTTTACCCCTAACTATTTTGACCAAGGTCAGTATATAAATTCAGGGATATATTAATAAAGTTAACACCTATTATAGGTGTTAACTCAAAAATTAAAATCTAAAACCAACACCTATTAATGGACCAGAGAACTCTATATCTTCCATCAATCCAGAGTCCCCTAAATCATACTCTAAATGTCTATAACTTACTAATACATCACCCCAATCAAAACGATAGCCTAGACCAAGACTTGCTCGTAGGGTCATATCAGAATCTCCTGCACCTATATCAAATTGATATGGCATATACCATTGTTTATTGATAGTATATTCACCATCAATACCAATTACTCCATCCCAAAGTTCAACTTCTCCCGTGAGAGTTATATCTCTATATTTATTCAAAACAGTAGCACCAATAGTTGCTTCAACTTCTACAGAAGCATAACGAATACCACCAACTACATCTAATCTTATATTAGCGTTATTAATAATATTGTATCCTATATATCCAGCACCCAACCATGCAGTTGCTTCTTCTTCTGCTTGAAGGGGAACATTAGAGAGATTTGGACGAGAAAGGACTAGAGTTTTATTTTGTTTACTTGAGAGTCCTAGGTAGATAATATCAAATAAAACACTATATTTGTCATTTCTTCCTTCATAACTACCCATAAAAACACCATCTATTTTACTTGAAATTTCAGTTTCTATTTCTGTCCCTGTTCCATCGTCATTAGGTATATCTCCATCGGGACTAGATGGAGGTATATAAGTAATTGTAGCATCTGGTATAGCTACCCATCCATAAATACTTACTTGATGTTTCCATGTACTAGTTGCACTAGGAGCAGGCTGATATGTATCTATGTTAGTTGGTAAAGGAGCTATATACCCACCTGCCAAAGAGAGAGAACTCATAAGAGCAATACTTAGTATTGATTTATACATTGGTAATCCTTTTTAAAATTAATATTACATTGTAAATAAGCAACTATTATAACAAAAATATTTATATTTTAGAAATATTAATAGATCTTTTTTGGCTACTCTTCTAGTTTTTTGATGTCTCCAAAAGCTCTATAGAAACCACCACTTGAAGACTCTTTAATTTCTGCAACTACATACATAGCACCATCTATACGAAGATTTTGAGGAAACTGAACATTCCAACTTTTATCATATCCATCTGAAATAACATGCATACGAAGTTTTGAACCTTTTTTAGTACATTGAACTACCACACCCTTATCTACATTTCGTGTGATTTCTAACTCTGTAGAGGTAGCTATTTTTACATCCTTAGGAGCTTTAATATCTTTGGCTTTTTTAAATGTACCTTCATTAGCTTGTTTTATTGCTTCTTCACTTGCATCAATACATGCCATAGCCCCAGTAGTAGTTACAATATAAAGTTTATTATCAAAGTATTGCATAGAGTATGCAGAACCACATCCTGTTGCTAGTTTCCATAATCGCTCTCCTGTTTCTTTGAAACAGTAGACCGAAGAGTAATTATCTCCAGCAAAAATATATTTTCCACCTGTAGATGTAGCACAAGAAAAAACAGAAGCATCACAAGAGTAAGTTTTTTGAATAACTCCTTGTTTACTAATAGCTTGAACCTTATTATTGATTGTTCCTACATAAAGCATATGCTCTTCTTGCCATCCAAAAAGTATACTACCATTTGTTTTATAATCCCAAACATCATCATCACTCATTTTTTCAGGATCTTCCCAACCATCATAAACTGTGACTCCTTTGCTATGACCATGATATACTCTCTCTTTGTCACAACGAATCATCCATCCAGAGCTACCTTTGCTTTTATATTTGGAGATTCCCTCATCTTCATAGTTGGCAATTAGCACATTTCCATCAGCATCAGAAACACCTAAAAGTCCATTATAAATATCAATCCAATAAATATCTACACCTTCTTCAATATCATAGGCAATACGAGGTATTTTTCCTGTAAGGTCATAAACTTTCCCATCATCACATCCTGCATAGAGCCAATCTTCATCAGAAACAATACATTTTACACCATCTCCTAGTTTAAACTGTTCTTGAACTTCACCCTCATGATTTAGTTTGAATATATTCCCTTTTTCATTTCCAATCCAACAACCTTTAGCATCAATAAATATACCAAAAGCATTAGTTCCTGATTTAAATTTCCATAAAATAGGTGCATTCTTAGCAGTTGAATTATTACTAACAATAGTTCGTCGTGTAATGGCTCTTTTTTTACGAACTCCTTCAACTGCTTGGGCATATCCCTTTTTTTCTTTGGCTTTTACTTTTTTTATCGCTTCAGCTTCAGCTTTTTCTGGAGTAGCCAAAGTTTTGGTTGATTTTGTACCATCTGTTCCTATCCGTCCATAACGAATAGTCATATCACAACCATCAACACATACCTCATAAAATTTATGGGCTGTATCTGTATCTGATGAAAGCTCTAAATATCTTCTTGTTATTGTTTCTGACATAATTTTCCTTTGTTATTTTTATAATGAAAGATATATAAGTCTATTGAGACCATACAATCCTAGTAGCTAAAATATGTTCACATGGACCTTTGTGTAGTTTGTTTTGTATAAAGTATCGACAGTTACAAGTTGCATCTTTGAGTTTCATTTCACTGTCTATAACTAGCATAGTATTATAAGTTTTACTATTTTCTGATACTAAGCCATTTATTTGAGTTTGTTTATCTTGGTTAAATATTTTTTCAAGTCGAACTTTATTTTCTACTACTAATTGGTTTGCTTTATCTTCTCTTTCGTTGCTAAATTTGAGTTTATCCATTGGGAGTGGATCACCTGAGAGTTCACGGACTCTATAGGTCTGTTTGTGCATATCATAGAGAACTCGACCTTGTTGGGCATAGATACCAAGAGCAGATTCTATGATAGGTTTTTCTAGTCCTAAACGCTCTGATAGACTCAATGAACTCTCTACATGATTTTTGCTCAAAGCATCAAATACTTTTTTGCTTGTTAGTGAATCAATAGTAGCTCTTGGCGACATAAGATCAAAGTTTGCAGATGCAGACCAATCATTTGCAGACCATCCACTTAAGCCCAAAGTAAAGTGCATACTGCCCAAATCAGCTTCCCAAAAACTTGGCATTCCCGATCCCAAAAGGCTTACTTTGAAGCTTTTGGCAATAGGAAGAAGTCTTTCTAGGATAAAGAGTCTTCGTCTTCCCCAAATTCTTATCTCTTGAGAAGTTTTTCCTTCATAGATAGAGCGTCTAAAAGTAAGCTTTTTCCCCCATGGTTCAAAAAGTACTTCCACAGGCTTGTCAGGTTCTAAAATAAAACGCAGTGAACGAGGGGACTTTCGTTCTTTATTTCTTTTGAGCATCAATAAAATATTGTACATATCCATAGGATGCAGTGTAAAAGAGCTTTTTTGCATAGTCATAGCTGAACTTATTTGCAAAAATCCTCTCACCCACGAATCAGGAAGATCAATTTTCTCTTCTTTAAAGTCATCAGCTAGTTCTGTTTGCACTTCAAATCCACTTGGGTCTATCTGAAAGCTTGTCTCTTTGTAGTCTCTAATTTTTTGAAACTCATTATATAATTTATCAGAGTAGTCAATATTAGTTGTTCCATAAGAGTGTTCTTCTATATCTTTAAAGGTATCATACGAACAACTTAACTTTCCATAGCTTGACTCATCTTGTGAAAAACATTCAAAAAAGACTTCATCAGGATGCACGGTAATCACGGGGTCAAGTACAAACCATTTATCATAATCATTTGTATAAAGATAATTAAAATATTTTGATTGTGCATCATAATAGGGTTTCAAAAGTTTATTCTCTATAGTATTAATATTATGTAATTCTTTTTGGACTTTATCATACTGTTCTTGATGTTTCTCTTTTTCTGCTACTAGTTTGGCTAACCATCCTTCTTCTTGACTTTCTAACCATGTTTTATAGTCAGTTTGGTCTTTTGGTTTAAAGGTCATATCTGAGACTACTACATCATGAAGAGCAGACATAGCTTCGCGGAAATTAAGAGAATCCCTTAGCTTGGAGACAAAAAAGGTTGGTTCACGGTTTAAATCAGGTACAAAACTCATATCAGTTTTATTTCCTATAGAGCTTATTCCTGAATTTCCTTTAAATTTATAATTAAATTCCATTATATGACCTCTCTTAGTTTACTTTCTTCTATTTGCAATGGTAATTGAATATCTGCATAAAATTCTTTGATATAACTCATAGCTTCTACAAACTGTTCTTTATCTGCCCATACCATTGTTGCAGAGTGATGAGAGGCTAATCTAGCATACATTTTGGCGACTTCTTTATCCTCTAAAAAACTATTTAAGATATTTAAAACTCTACTTTTTGCTACTCTATTACTATTAACTGAGTGGAGTAGAGTATTAAAAAACCGCTCCATTTTAAGTAGCTCTTTGGAATTTATATCTACTAGCATTAAGTCAGTTACAAACTTTTGGATAGTTAATGCAGGGTGTTGTGATAGTTTCAACATAATAGTCTCTTTATCAAAGTCTCGCTCTAGTATCAGCTGTTTTGCAAATAGCTGTACATCATGATAGTTACTATCTGCTATTACTACTATATCATCAGCACCCAAAGGCTCAAAATTTTCAAAATACTTAGAGGCAAATTCTCGTGTATCTTCCCAATGAGTATCAAAAATCATAAGTGATTTTGGCATGGCTTTTTGAACCATTTCTTTATTATCTGTGTAGGCATTATATGCCCAAGTCCGTATTGTTTTATTTGAGTTTTTAGCTAATCTTGCCCACTGAACAACTGAAAAATCTTTAGCATCATAATGAGATAAAATAATAGTACCTAGACGAAGTGCTAGTTTACTTTTTGCAATAAGCATTCTATAGAGTTGGTCAGTATTTACTGCACCATAAGCCAAAGAGAGTGCCTCAACAGCTGATACTACATTTTCAGCTACACTATCTAATGCAGAAACAAAGCTCTTTTGGATAATAGCTTGTAGTAATATTTTTGCATTTTCTTTATTATCTGCCAAAGTAATAATAATCTCTTTTGCTTCCTTATGTACCAATATTTCTTTATGGTAAAGAAAGGAAATCAACATTTCATTTGCATTCATAAGTTCATCACTAGAGAGTTTACCAAGTAAATAGATAGTTGTAGCCAACATTTGAGGATCATCTTGTGTTGCTATTTTTTCTTTTAATTCTAATGGGAGTTCTAATGTAAACTCTTTATCTCGAATTAATTCTAGTGCAATATAATGTTTTTCATTAATACTCTCTTCTGATAAAAGATATGTAATCTGTTCGATAGTTATACTTGAAATAAATTTTTTGAGTACAATAAGTATGCGTTTTTGATAATTTTTCTTAGGAAAACTCTCTACTATATCTATAATTTTTGAGACAATAGTAGTTTTGTTTTTATGTTCTTCTATAAAGCTAACAAACTTATGGAAACGCTTCTCATCTTGAATCAACCAAATAGCATCAACTACTAAATCTATATTATTTAAAATAGATTTATCAATAGAAAGTATCTCTAATGCATAATCAACTATAGTAACATCTCGACTAAATAGAGCCTTATGAATAATTTCTTCTTCTTTATGTTCGTTATAACGCTTTTGTAATAATTCAAAGAAAAATTTTCGTACCCCATTGTGAGAAGAGTCAAGCATAGGTAAAAGCTGATCCAAAGAGGCTTGTGCTATGACATCAGGATGTTCTTGTATAATATTAAAGGCAAAATTTTGAACCACTTCTACAGTACTTTTGCTTAAAATATCCAAAGCCACTTGTGGGTGTTTGTCCCAAAGTTCTTTTTGTATCTCTGGGCGGTGTTCCTCTTTGATACTACTATTTGCTGTCTCCCACATTTTTTTGGCTTTTGTGAGCATATAGCGTTTTCCTGCACCATAAATAATACTCATAAAAGTTAAGTGAGTAGAAAAAGCATCATATTTTTTGGTTTTTAAATTCCAATTATTATCATAGTACTCTGTAGTAAAAGATTTAAACTCTTTCTCATAGCTATTTACGCTTAAGAGAATATTTTTTGCAAATTCTAAATAAGTATTCTCATCATCTAACACAAGAGTATTCAAATAACGCAAACTTCGTTTTTTGAAGTAGAGACGAGAACAGCCAATAGTTGCTTTATATTTGCCAGAGTCATAATCATAGGTATAATAACATGCTAGTTTTTTAGACTCCAATTTTGTAATGAGCTGTGCCAAAATAGCATAGTCCTCTCTAAACTCTGCCATTTTATAGAGTCGCCTAAAGAGCGAAAAGTTAAACTCATTAATGGGTAAAAAAGTAATAATGGAGATCATTATCTTATATCTACTCGTATCAGTAATACAGAGCATATAGAATTTAAGATAAATTTCATCAGCTTGTGCCAAAAGAGGCATCAACTCTTTTTTTGCTACTACTCTAGGGGCATCCTCCCAATGCTCTAGACTCTCTTTATATCTTTGATAGCTTGATTCAATCATTTCACTAAGGATTCTAAATTGTTGGATAAAATTTTGTTGATTATGTGTAAGAGCAGTTTGAAATTGCATAGGGAGTATCAATGCATTAATATGCTCTGCCTCCTGAGGTTCGTTAAAAGCAAAGAGTGCCTCTTCAACAATATAGCGGGATGCTTTAGTAAGTTTTCCTCGTAAAGATTCAATAATAGTTCTAAGAGTAGGATCTTTGTACCGTCCTAATGCCCAAGCTACAGAGTAATAAAAGGCATTTTCTTCTTTTGTATTCATAGTATAGAGTTTTACAATAATCTCTTTTGCCTCTTCTATCTTGAGTTCTCCTGCTTTATAGATTAGGTGTGATACTTCATAATTATCTACTTGTGCTAAAGAGTTTTTCTCAACGGCTCCAGCTTTGCGTAACCGCTCTAATAGAAGAGATTTATATGCATCGCTAGAGAGTATTACACGCTCTTTTTTCTCTTTGCCTTTACTCGAATCAAATCCTGAATCAACGGTATAATCTTTTTTTATTTTAGAGTTAACAAGGGTATCAAAAACCTTTTTGGCTTTTGTTAAATCTACAGGAGAAGTAGTTTTACTTCCCTCTTTTAGGTTCCCCCCAAAGCGACCATATTCAAAATTAACCAAATAATTTTCAGAAGAGACTTCAACAAGATAGATATTATAGACCTTATTAGAAGTACCTTTTTGATAGTGTAAGTGTGTTTGTTGAATGATTTTCATAAAATACCTTCTCTACTTTCTAAACATATTCAAAATATTATGCGTAAAAGAGGGAGTAGAAACTACCTCTTTTTTAACACTTATAGCTGTTTGCGTTACAATTTCAGGCTTTAGTATTGGCTTATTTTCCCATGGTTGTTGTCCATTGGCTGATTTGACTCTAAAATCATGAGTTGTTGAGGCTTTTTGTTCTAATGGATATTTTTGCATAATAGCTTTTACTTGTGCTATATATTTTGCACCTTTTTGCTCATCTACCATTTTGATAAAATTACTATAACCCCAAATAATGGCAATAAGGTTTTCACTTTTTCCATGCCAAGATTTTCCCTCTAGACCAGTTTGTTCTATTTGATAGAGTAAGGCTCGGAATTTTTTGAGCTCTTTTTTGTTAATGGAAGGTTTTTCATTGACCACGACACCTGTGACCTCTTGAGAAGAACCTTTTTTCATAATTCGTGTTTTATCAGGGTGTAAAATAAAGCCCTCATCTTTGATGATGCCTTTCATCCAATAGAGCATTTTATTGATATTAGAGTATTCATTGGCAGAAAAAGTCATATCATCAGCATAGCGTGTATAGCTAAATCCTAAAGTTGTTGCAATTCCTTGCATTCGTTTGTCTAGTTTTCGGCAGATAAGGTTTGTAATCATAGGACTAGCAGGAGAACCTTGTGGTAGATAGCGTTCTCCTGTATAGAGATAGAGCTTTTCTCCATCTAAAATAACCTCTTTTTGTTGGGCTTGAGTGGTCAAAAGTGCCAAAATAGTAGCGATTTCTGCAGAGTATCCCAAGCTTTTGAACAGCCCTTTGACTCTAGGATAAGAGAGTGTTGGAAAAAAGTTTTGTAAATCACAATTGATAACTACATCTTTGCCTACATGAGGTATGGCATTAGAGAGGATACTTCGCTTTTCTACAAAACCATGCGTTTGTTGGCTTACTTCTACTTTGTTTAAAATATTTTCAAGTATCCAATATTGTAAACGCTTTAGTTGTGGTTTTGGTGCAGAAATCTCTCTAAATCCTCCAGTTTTTTTTGCTATCTTAAACTGAATATAATCACTTCTTTTTGAAAGTTTTTGTGTATAGGTCAAAAAGCGTAACTGTTTGAGAGTAATACCCATCTTGGATCCCAAATCTTTGCTATCTTGAATAAGGAAAAGATTATTTTCATTTAAAAGATTTTGCTTAGATTCTTGTTTGTCTAAATCTCCAAGAAAAGAAGTACCAATAAAGCCTATTTTTGTCTCTTTTTGTTTTTGACGCTCTTTAGCTTTTTTTTCTATCTTTGCTTCTCGTTTAGCTTTTGTCTCTTCTCTTCTTAGTAAAGCCTCTTTCATCCGTTCTTTGTGAATCTCTTTGAGAACACTTTTGGGATCTCTTATTTTCTTGGAAAGTCCTTGTAGTTCTTGTTGGAGTTTGACCTTTTTTTCTATAATCTCTTGTGCTACTTTTGGTTTGGATTCATCCCAAAATCCAAGCCGTTTCATCTCTTTGAGTATAAAGGTGTCTTTAGAAGTTTTTTTTATCTCATCATAAAGCTCTTGACGAGTCATCTGTTTTTCGGACATGAGTATTTCCTATATATAATATATTTATGATTGTATGTGGTGGTTTGAAGTATTATGGAGAAAGTTGAAAAGTATAAGAGTTTGACTTCGTTCATTCTAATATTAGCACATTCAACTCGACACAAATAGCACTATGTATAGTACTATTTGACTTTACAAGACCACTACGAATATACTATACATAGTGCTATTTGTAATAGTAAAGAATGTGTTAATAAAGCTTTGATAGACTCTATACATACATAGCGATACACTATGCGGGTTGCAAGGTTCTCTTATACTTTCTGAGAAAAATAATACTTAAAAAAATATAAATAGTTACTTATTTATTAAAAAATTATGATTATTTATAGAGTTGATGTGATGATAGGAACTAATAGTTACGCACTCTCTCTAATCCAGTCTAGTAAAAAAATATTAATCTCATACAGTAAAAAAGAAAAAGCTAGTATAAAAATAATAAAATAGAGTAATTTTTTGGAGTTAACTATAGCTACAAACCGCTCAATACCAACTTCTTTGACTGTAAATACAAAAAGTACCCATCCACCAATACTTCCAGCAAGAGCTAACCCACTAGCACCTAATGGTTGCATAAGTATAAGTGAAAATGTAATACTTACAACTAACGAGTACAAAGATATTTTGGCTGCTTCAAGATGTCTATGAGACGCATATAAAAATAGAGAGAAAAGCTTGCCAAGTCCAAAAGGTAAAAGTCCTAACATATACATTTGTAGGACTTTTGCTGTCTCTAAGGTCTGGTCTTCGGTAAAATTTCCACTCTCAAAAAGTAACCAAATAATAGGTTCAGCCAACAAAATACCCCCAGCCATTGCAGCTCCAAGAAGTGAGAGAAGTAGCCAAAATGCTTTGTCTAGATTATTATAAGCAGATACTTCATCACCATTTTTTAGTGCTTTCGAGACAGAAGGGAAGAGTACTGTAGCTGTGGCAATAGCTATAATTGCCAAAGGTAATTGAAAGATTCTATTGGCATAAAAGAGATAGGTAACAGAGCCAGTCATCAAAAATGTAGCTAACATAGTATCAACAAAAGCAGATATTTGAGGTGTTGAGTTCCCTAATATACTTGGTAAGAAGAGAGACTTAAAGTGTTTTTCTTCTTCTTTTACATCTTTTTTATTTCTATAATTCCATCCACCCAAAAGAAGTTTATCAAGATTAAAATTTTTGATTGCTATAAGATGAGCTATTATTTGGAGTGTTCCTCCTATAAGTACAGCAAAACTTAGTGCATATGCAACACTTTTTGGATCATCTTCCATATAGATATACAGGGCAATTATCATAGAAATATTCAAAAGAATTGTTGACATAGCTGTTGTAGCAAAATGTTCTTTGTATTGAAGGAGTGTTGCAAGAAAAGTTACAATAAAAATAAGATCTAAATACCAAAAGTTAATAGCAGTCATTGTTGCAGTTTGTGCAATAAGCTCATCACTCCATCCCCATGCCAAAAGTTTTGTAATAGGCTCTGGAAAGAGAGAAATAAATATAGAGAGTAGTATTAAAAAGAGTAAAAATCGTAAAAATATAGTTGTAGCAAAAACCCCTTTGTGTTTGGAGGCAATAAATGAAGGCATAAAAGCCTGTGTAAATGCACCTTCTGCAAATATACGACGAAAAAGATTGGGGAGTTTGAAAGCGACAAGAAACATGTCACTCCAAAAAGAAGCACCTAGAGCAGATGCCATCAAAACATCACGAATAAGTCCTGTAATACGGGAGATAAGAATACCAAAACTGTTGGTGAGTATTGATTTTATTTTCATTATATCAATGGGGCAGAGAGATTAATCTCTCTGGCGACTACTACTATTTCTACTTCCACGATGTCCATCTCTGTTGCGTCCTTCACGACCACCACTTCGGTTTCCACCACCATTACCACCACTTCTTCTTCTTCTTCCATTGCCATTTCTATTTCTATCATTTCCTCTTGATTGTACAGCTCTTTGGATAAGAAGTTCTATCTCTTCTAATCCTAAACCAATACTATCTTTTCCTTTGATATTCTGCTCTTCTTGAATCATAGATGCAAGAAGGTGAGAAATAGTTACAATATCTATATCATGTTGTAATGTTTTTACAAGATCAATAGCTCTTTGTGTTACTTGTGTACCAGCTATTTTTGCAATAAGTTCATCCGATTTACTATTTTGTACTTCTTGACGAGTTGGAATAACTTGTGTTGCCATTGTTGTACCAACATCTTTTTCTATTCTTTTGATAGTACGAAGCTCACTAGGAGTTACAAGAGTAATAGCTTCACCAGTTTTACCAGCTCTACCAGTTCTTCCTATACGGTGAACATAACTCTCTGAATCAAAAGGAATATGGTAATTAAATACATGTGTTACATCATTAACATCAAGTCCACGAGCAGCAACATCAGTAGCAACAAATATATCAACACCACCTTGTTTAAAGGCACGGATAGTTACTTCTCTTTGTCTTTGTTCCATATCTCCATGGAGACCACTTACTTTGAATCCTTGAGAAGTAAGGTGTGATACAAGTCTATCAACCTCTTTTTTCATACGACAAAAGATAATACATTTATCTGGATTTTTGTAGTCAATCAAACGAACAAGAGCATCATCTCTTTCTCTTTCTTGTACTACATAATAATTTTGTGTAATATTTTCATTTGTACTTTCTGATTTTGTAATAGCTATTGTTTTTGGATCTTTTAAAATCTGTTGAGCTAGTTTTCTAATTGCATTAGGCATAGTTGCTGAGAACATAAGTGTTTGACGCTCTTTTGGTAAGAAAGTAAAGATATTTTTGATTTCGTCAAGAAAACCCATATCTAACATCTCATCAGCTTCATCTAATACTACAAATTGTGGATTGATTTTGATTTTTCCACTCATAAGAAGATCTTGTAATCTTCCTGGTGTTGCTACTACTATAGATGCTTGTTTTACTCTATCTATTTGTCTTGTATAGGCTGTACCACCATATACAGTAGCTGTTTTTAGGTTTGATAATTTACCAAAACGGAAAAGCTCATCACTTACTTGCATAGCAAGTTCTCTAGTAGGAACAATAACTAGTCCTTCTACACTACCATCTGCTTTCATCATATTCATGATTGGTAAACCAAATGCAGCTGTTTTTCCTGTACCTGTTTGTGCTTGAGCAATAATATCATTACCTTCTAATATAAGAGGTATAGCATCTTTTTGTACAGGACTTGGTTCTTTAAATCCAGCGTCAGTTATGGCTTGTTGTATTGTATCTTTGAGATTAAAATCACTAAAATTCATTTAGATTTATCTTTATGTTAATGTTTTTTCGGAAAAATAGTAAAGCCTCAAGAATAGATAACACAATTAGGTATAAAGTTAGTATATATATAATAAAAGCTAGT
>JADGER010000003.1:39655-57699 GCA_016744315.1 Sulfurovaceae bacterium | reverse complement strand
ATGCTTCTACAGATGCTTTAGAAAATTATGTTCATCGGGTTCTTAAATCTTATGGTGTTGATAAAACTTATGAAATTAATTTTAGGTAGGTACTTATTTACCCCACCCTTGACCATATCCTGTATTTTTAATAGAAACTATCATAATAATTTCATCAGCATTTTTTCAATACCATAGAGAGTAACAAGTGTTTCCAAATCAATTTGTTTATTTGTAACCATTCAGCTTTTGTTATGTCTAAATGATTACTATGATCTTCTAATAATTGATATTGATCAGGAGTTAAATTAACTTTTACTTGTTTATATTTTGCCATCTTTATTTTACTCCTTTGAGTTTGATGTTTGACCACTTTTTAAAGTGGTGGGTTAAGGGCAAAGCCATTACAAGGAGAGTGTAGGTGCAACCGAAACTCCTAAGAACCATCTCGTAGAGTGGGACTTAGGTCGCCTTGCTTATTTATATTTAACACTCAATAGGAAGTTTAGCAAAATCGATAAAATAAAATAGGTTTTTTTTTGAATTTAATAAATAGATAACTTAGACTAAAAAAGGAAAATACCTCGAATCAGTATATTTAGAGAGTTTATCTTCCTCTATATATTCTTAATGTAATTTAACATAATTTTTTGTGTGGATATGTAAAAACAACCGCTATATTTCTAATCTTTCTTTCCTCTTTTTCCAATCAGGCATATAAAGCGTAAGATAATTATAGAATTGGCGACTATGGTTTGCGTGGATTAAATGAGCGAGTTCGTGAAATACCACATATTCTATGCACTCTCTAGGTTTCTTTATGAGTTCACTGTTGAGATTAATATACCCTTTTGTAGGGTTACAGCTTCCCCATCTTGTTTTCATTTCTCTTATGCGTATATGTGCTATCTCTTTTTTGACTATGGGCTGATACTTTTCAATGGCTTTTTCAAAGTGTTGTTGGGCTTTGGCTAAATACCAAGATTTTAAAAGTCTCTTCTTCTTTGCTATATTACTTGTGTCTTTCACAAAAATATGCAAATACCCTCTTTGAAGCTTTACCCCCTCACTCTGCCCTTCTATCACCTTTAAACGGTAATTACGACCCAAATACGCAAAGTTTTCTCCACTCACATATTCTTTGGGTCTTTGGGTCTGATGCTCTTTGAAAAATGCTACCTTTTTATCTATCCATCCTGCTCTTTTTTTGAGTACATAGCGAATATCTGTTTCTTTTGTATGTAAAGGCACAGTAAGTGTCACTTCACCGTTGGGCTTTACTCTAATATTGATATGTTTTACGGCTTTTTTGATAATGGCTATATCCATTAGTAGTTATTTACTCCAAGGCTTTGTATTTGGGCTAAAAGTGCTTCACTCTGCTCAAATTTCATATCATAATGGTCTTCTATATCCCAAAAAAGTTCTTCTATTTGACCCTCTATATGCTTACACATATCACTATTGTTTTTCCAATCGGGTTTTTTTGAAGCTTCTTCAAAAATATCAGCTATAGATCCTACTGTTTCTATGAGTAGCTTTTCAGGTACTTGATCAAAGCGATCTAAGAGATTATCATAAAATGCTTTTGCTTGTTTGTTGTGTTTGATAGTATCAGGATATTCTTGGTCTTCGCTAGAGTCTTCGGACAGTAGCAAAGTTCTTATCTCTTTGGCGTGTTTGAGCTTTTCTTCTTCTGTAAGACGCTTGTCTTTATACTCTTCAATAATAGCTTTGATACGCAAAGAGAGTTTTTCATAATAGGCAGGATTAGACTCCATTCTCTCTGTTATCGTAGCAGTAGAAGCACTAAGTATTGCGTCTGCTCTTGCATTGTCTCCTACTACCCTTTCTAGTTCTGCTTCAAACTCTGCATCAAAGATATTGACACGCTTGGTGAGTTGATTGACTTCATTGGCAGAGATAAAAGTATCTAAGAGTTTTTGCATCTGCTTTTCATACTTCCCAAAATCTACATTTTCAAAATAGCGTATCTTCACAGCTTTTCTCAGTTGGGCATAAAATTTCATTTTGGCTTTGTAAGTGTGTATCTCCTCTTCACCAAAGACTAACTCTATCTTATCAGAAGAAAGTGCCAACTGTAAGGCTCTTGCATAGAGAGAAAGATATTCATAAAAATCTTGTCTCTTTTCTTCTTCTCCCAAAAAGACTTCATAGCTCTCTTGGTCATTTTTGTTTCGCACTGCTTTAAACAAATCTTCCAAATGGCTATAATAGGTTTTGACATTGGCTATCTCTTCTTTGATGTCAAAGACTGCTCCCATGATGTCTTCTTCCTCAAAGTCTTCAAGTCCAGAATAATCATTGAGTGCTTTGTCTAAATCACCTAAAAGACCACGATAATCAATAATAAACCCAAAGTTTTTCCCCTCATACAAACGGTTCACTCTCGCAATGGCTTGAAGTAAATTATGCTCTTTAAGATGTTTATCTATATACAATACACTCGCCCTTGGTGCATCAAAGCCTGTAAGAAGTTTATCTACCACGATAAGTATCTCTATCTCTTCCCCATTGACAAAACTACCTTTTACTTTATCTAGGTAGCTTTCTTCATCCCCATACTTTTCCATTATTTTATCCCACTCATTGTGGATAAAGGCTTTGTTCTCATCATCCACTTCGCCATGTCCTTCTCTGCTATCAGGGGCAGAAATAACAAAAGCCGTTTTGATGTCACCTTCTTCTTCAAAGAGTGTATGGTATTTGATGGCTTCATATTTGGAACTCGTCGCCAACATGGCTTTGAACTGACCTTGTACATTCTTTTTGAAGTGTTCATTGATATCAAACATAATCATCTCTAGCCGTCGCTCACTAGAAGCCACTTTTTGAAATCTCGCCCATTTCTTTTTGAGGTCAAGCGTTTGTTCTTCATTCAAGTGTTTGGCAATTTGATTAAAGCGTCTATCAAGTCCCTCTTCATCACTCACCCATTGGTCAACAAGCCTACCCTCATAGAGCAAAGGCAATACAGCTTTATCTTGTACGGCTTGATTAATCGTATAACGGTGTATCTCTCCACCAAACTTGGCAAAAGAGTTCTTTTCTTTTTTCATCAGTGGGGTACCTGTAAATCCTAGATAACACGCAAGAGGAAAGACTTTTCTCATAGCCTTGTGCATATCTCCCCCTTGGGTTCGATGTGATTCATCTACGAGTATAAAAATATTGGCATCAAGTAGCTCTACTTTCTCATTTTTTACTTTCTCAAATTTATGTATGAGCGTGGTAATCACCGTTTTTCCAGACTGTAAAAGTTCTATGAGATTCTTCCCTGATTTGGCTCGTTTGGCTTTGACTTCTGAATTGTTAAAGGTGTTATGTATCTGTTTATCAAGGTCTTTTCTATCTGTGACGACAATCACTTTGGCATTGATTATCTCACGCTTGATAACCTTTGCCAACATCACCATGGTCAAAGACTTACCAGACCCTTGTGTATGCCAAATAAGCCCACCTGCTCTTTTGCCTGTGTTGTCAATCTTGGCGATGCGTTGCATGATTTTTTCTATGGCAAAAAACTGTGGATACCGTGCTATCTTCTTCACTTTATTGTCAAATAAGATAAAAGAGTACAACAAAGCAATGATGCGTTCTTTGGAAAAAAGTGCATAAATACTGTGATCTAAAGGTGATGCCATTCTATTTTTTAGCAAATGACTTATCTCCAAACCCTCTTCTTTCCATACAGCATAAAACTTTTTGGGTGTTTTGACTGTGGCATATTGGGGTGAGTGGTTGTTTCCTGCTAGGGTAATTTGTACATACTTAAAAAGATTGGGTATTTCTGCTTTATCTTGGTTACGCAACATTTGAGAAATGCCCTCGTCTGTGGATACGCTTGAGCGTTTAAGCTCAATCACACCAAAAGGAATACCATTGATAAAAAGTACCAAATCTGGTCGTCTTGTTTTGATTGTTTCATATCTATTGATTCTATTTACCACAAATTCTTCTGTGACATGAAAGAGATTATTTTGTGGTGTATTATAGTCTATATACTGCAAAGAAAAACTCTTATTTACCCCATCACTAAGCGTTTCTTCATAGGCATTGCCCAATAAAAGTCCTTCACTAATTTTTTGGTTTGCTGTGGCAAGCCCTTCGTGTAGAGATTCGTCTATATCTTCTATGGCTTTGCTAATGTTCTTGGCAGAAAAAGCGTATTCTATCCCCTTATACTCAAATCCATTGAGCTTTTGGAGTTGATGAGAAAGTATCTCTCTAAGGACGACTTGCCCTGTGCTGTTTCTATGCTCTTTCATCTTTGCTTTAGAGATATAAGTATATCCCATAGATTGTAGCAAAGCTATGGTATTTTTTTGTATTTGGTTTTCACTTGTGTTTGGAATCATCTCTTCTTCTCCTCTGCCAAAAGTGCCAAGACTCTTGTCTGTATAAATCTTTCTATGCTTTCCAATCTCTTGTGAGAGAGGTTATAGTTTGCATCTCTTTCAAATCTAAAGTTAATCAGTTTTTTTACTTTTTTCTTGACTTTTTGCGTGATGATACTTTGAGCAAAAAGCATAAAATCCCCTGCGTTTTTCATACTTTTGGTTTTGGAATATGCTTCAATATCCTCCAAATCATCATCCAAGGCATCACAAAACAAAGAAAGTCCATTGTCAAAGATAGGGGCATTTTTGACTATTTTATTGTTAGTATTGTCTATCAAAAGCCCAAAGTTTCCAAAATGTCTATCGGTATTTTGGATAATTACATCAAAGATAAGCATTTCTATGAGTTCATCATAATACGCTTCTCCCAAAGCACGATAATATGCTAACACAGCTTCCCACCCTCCCTCATTGACAAGATGATAAATAGGAATAAAGGCAAATTCTTTAGAAGAAAAAAGCTTACAAATAGAGTTCATTTTCTTTTTCCATTTTCCCAAACTATAAGGCGTAACATTTAGCCCCATAGCCCTAGCAATTTGAAAAGCATAATATTCTGAATAGGGTTCTTTCCCACAATTGGCACACCCATAAGAACCTCCTTTATACAAAAAAGTCCCTTCTCGTCCTCGTGGGTTTCGTCTCCAAGCCTTTGCCAACATTCCATTGGTCGTAAACTCAGGACTAGAGATAAACCCTTTCTTTTTGACAGAAGCATATCCCGTATAAGCGAGTAAAGAAAGTGTGGTATTAAAATCATTGTCATAAAGGTTATACGCTTCAAACAAACCCTCAAAGCCTTTTTCTACAATCCAATAACAATCCGTCAAAGACAAACTTTTAGAAATAGAAACAATACCCTCAATATCATCAAGATTTAATTCCAATGCCATCAAAATCTTATGTACAAAGTCTCTATTTTTGGGAATAGTTCTTGATTTAATCCAAGAAAGAAAAGCACTATCTTCTAGGCTTAGACCCAAGGGGAAAAAGGTTTTATTTTCTTGGTAGCGTTTGGTTATCTTGATACTTGTGCCTGATAAAGGGCTAGAGACAAAATGAAACTCTATAAGTGTTTTGTCAAAGTGTTTTAAAACATAAGTTTTCAAACCTTTACCCTCACTTCCCCACTCAAAAGCTTCTGCATCAACCCACGCTTTTGTTCTTTGAGTATTTCAAGCTCACTTTTGAGTAAAGTTATTTCTTTGTCTGCTAGGGTGAGGATTTGGGCGATTTTTTGTTGTTCTTCTTTTTTTGGTAGTTTTATTTTTAAACTTTTAATATCATGGCTATTTACTGCTGTAAAAGTGGAACCTTGTGAATATTTATACCATTTTGGTTCATATTCAATCAAGTAATGATATAAAAATTCATTATTATCTTTAGGTCTTATGGCACAAACACCACGACCAATACAAGCATTATGAAATGATTTTGATATTGCTCCTACGGGTGCTCTCACCGTCATAATAATATCACCTATCTTACACTCTTTGGTTATTGCTGTTGTATAAGTTCTTGGTTTTGTTTTTCTATTTTTACAATCTGCATTACCTTGAATTAAAGGCATTCCTATTTGTTCTTCATTATATGAATCTGAACTAGGAGATTGTCCCATTATTATATAAGCTACTTCACATAGCTTTTTATCTTCCCACTCATCAAAAAACCCATCAAAACGAACCTCTCCACTCAAAAGCTTCTGCATCAATCCTTTTTTGAGTGTTTCTTTGGCTTTGATAAGTGCTTCTTGTTTGATGATAGCATCATCCCAAGTGCTGAGGATTTGGGCTATTTTTTCTTGTTCTTTTAGAGGGGGAAAGGGTATGTAAATAAATTTAATAATATCTAAGTTTAAATTTTCTTGATTACTTCCATGAGATAAATCTCTAATCTTATGATAAGATTTATCTAAATAATTAAAGAGAAAATTTGTACAATATTTTTCATTTGGTTTTATTGAAGCAAATGCTTGATTAATAGTACTTTCAATTTTTAGTAATGCAACTTTACCTCTTGTTTTTCCTTGTCCATACATTGCTAATACAATTGTATTAATAGGCATTAATTTAATTTTTAATTTTTCTAGTGCTAATTTGGTAATTTTCTCACTAGAAATATCAATGTATTTTTGATTTACTTCTGTAGTTGTTATCCAATTAATTGTTCCATTATTCCAAAATAATTGATTCTTTCTTAATGGAGTTTTTCCTGTCTCAATTTTTGTTATATCTTTTAATCTCAGAACTTCCCAATCCTCAGGAATAACCCCAACTTTTGTCTGTTTATACCCATTAGGCACAATCACAGCCATCTTATAACCCCAACTCTTGAAGATAAGTATTCATTTGTGCTTTTACGCTTAGGATTTCACTCTCTATCTTGATAATCTTTTGCTTTGTGAGGGCTATATCCACAGCCTCTTCTTCTTCAAAGGTATCCACATATCTAGGTATATTTAGATTGTAGTCGTTTTCTTGTATCTCTCTCGGTTTAGCGATATGGGCATATTTATCTATGGCTTTTCTGTCTTTGTAGGTTTTGAGTATTTTGGTAATGTGTGTATTACTAAGGGTATTTTGGTTTTTGTCTTTGTCAAATTCACGACTGGCATCAATGAATAGCACATCTTTTTTAGCCCTATTACGCTTAAAAATAAGTATGGTAGCAGGAATACCTGTGCCAAAAAATAAGTTCGCAGGTAAACCGATAACGGCATCTAGTAGATTGTCATTGATGATTTGCTCTCTTATACGACCTTCACTCGCTCCCCTAAAGAGTACACCATGAGGCAATACCACACCCATACGACCTTCGGCATTAAGAGAAGTAAGCATGTGTTGCACAAAGGCATAATCACCTTTGCTTTTTGGAGGTAAACCATAGTCAAAACGACGGTAAGCATCTTCGCTCAAATCATCAGCACCCCATTTGTCTAAAGAAAAAGGAGGATTGGCGACCACGACATCAAATTTCATAAGATGGTCATTTTCTATGTGTAGAGGATTGCGTAAGGTATCGCCCCATTCTATTTTGGCATCGTTTATCTCGTGCAAAAACATATTCATCTTACTTAGCGATTGGGTTTGACCATTTTTTTCTTGCCCATAGATGGCAAAGTTATGGTTACCCACTTCTTTGGATGCCTTGATAAGCAAAGACCCAGAACCACAAGTAGGGTCATAAATACGGTCACCCTCTTTGGCTTCTAGCAACTTCGCCAAAAGTGTAGAGACAGCAGAAGGCGTGAAAAATTCTCCACCCTTTTTCCCTGCATCAGAAGCAAAATGAGAGATAAGATACTCATAAGCATCTCCTATCACATCATTACCACTCAACATCGAAGGTCTAAGGTCTAGCCTTGGGTCTGCAAAATCTTCTAAGATATTTTTCAAAATGCTGTTACGCTCTTTGGTCTTGCCTAGTTTCATCTCAGAGTTAAAATCTACATTACGAAAGATACCTTCTAGCTTCTCTTGGTTGTCTTCTTCTATGCGTTCTAGTGCTTTGTTGATGATTTCTCCAAGGTTTGGGGTTTCTTTGTGTTCTAGCAAATACTCAAAAGTACAACGCCCATCAAGCACAAACTTCTCACGCTTCAAACTCTTGGTAATTCGCTCTTCTTTGCCCTCATGCTTCTTCTGCAAGGCTTCAAGCTTCTCTCTATAAAAATCAGAAAGATACTTTACAAATAACATCGTAAGTATATAATCTTTATACGCATCACTGTTCATCGTCCCTCGAAAAGTATCACAGGCTCTCCATACGATATTGTTAATAGTCTCTTGAGTGGTTTTTTGCATTATTTGTTTTCCTTGTTTTGTTGTATTATTGTTTCTAAAATAGTTTCTGAAAGTTGTTCTTTTTCTTTGATAAGTTCGGAAAGAAGTTCTCTCTCTTTTTGAGCAAGATCTAAAAGAGAGACAAGTTTTCTTTGTTCTTCTATAGAAGGGAGTATAAGTTCAAGATTGGCTAAATCCTTGGTTCTGAGCATAGGTATAGCTGTACTAGAAACATCTAATTTTAGAATGCGTTGTGCTGTATTGGAGTTTATATAGTATGCGACATACTTTGCATCTAATACCCTCTTATCGATACGAATCACAGAGAGTAAAGAGTTTATGAGTAAGCCTTCATCCTGCTTTTCAATATAGACAGCAGAATTAGGAGAACGAAGCCTTACTAATATATCACCTTCACTTGTAAAATACTTAGGTGCTGCTTCTTCTCCTAATATGAACTCGTCTATATATGTATGGTCTAACTTTATACTAGACCCAAAACAACGCAAAGAGACTTGTTTATAGGCTACTTTATGAACAGAATCAAATTGTGCTTTTTTTCTTCCTATAACCAGACCTGTACGAATAGTCGCGATATCACTTATTTTTACTCTCAAATTTATACCTTTCCCAATAGTTTACATGGGAATTATACATTTTTATTATAACTATGTCAATAAAATTACTATTTATTTTGTATTATTCACGAATAAACAATATCCTTTTTTCAGCATCCTACTTCTTTTGGCTATCTCACAAAGTACACTATATGCACTCTAGCTTTCCCGCTTGTGCATATTGATACAGAGTATTCCAGAGCTGTTTAGAATTTTTTGAATCTATATTATTGCTAGGTTCTTTTTTATTGTATAATTTTCCTTCTGGACAAATAGATAACTCTATCTTCTTATCTTTACTATCTTTATAGCTCAATACTGTTTTATTGATTAAATTCTTTCTCATATAATTTATAAAATTTTTTTCAGATACAAGATAATAATTTGATCCTTTGAAATTCTCTTCTACTATAATATCTATAGATTCTACTTTACGCCCTCTTTTTACCTCTGTATAGCTTATTTTTATGTTTGTTTTATCTGCAAACTCTTTAACTGCTTTTTCTAGTATTCTTCTTCTTATATCTCCATATTTGTATTTTATTGGTATATTTAAAATATCTCTTATTTCTTCTATAAATATATGTATATTTTCATTTTCTCTATATTTCTTCTTTTTATTTATTCTCATAATCAAATATTCGTAAAATTTTTGATTATATTCTCCTCTGAGAGCTAGTATATTTATTATTTTGTACTGTGTGAAGTTCCCTTCCTTTTTTAGGTTTAGTAGGTAGGGTTTTAAGTCTTCGTGTATCTCAAAGATTATGTTTCCTGTTAATGATACTGTATCTACTTTACTGCACCAGTTATATATCATACCATTTATTTCAAAAGGATTCTTCATTAATTCTTTCGCTGTATCTTTAAAAAATTTATCATTATTTGATTTGCTGTTTATTAGCGCTAGATACTCTTTTCTATTTAGAGCATATTTCATAAATTCTTTATCATCATGCTTTATCATGCTTATTATCATTGCTAGCATTTTTTTGCTATTTCCTGATAAATTATCTTTTTTTTCTATTAATATATTTGCCTTAGAAACTATATTATTAATATCTTTTTTTATTTCTACTCTTTTCATTTGACACCTTTGTTTTAGTGTCATATTATATTCTATGACACCTTTATTTTAATGTCATAGTTCATCCCAAAAGTGTCATAGTTCATCCCAAAAGTGTCATAGTTCATCCCAAAAGTGTCATAGTTCATCCCAAAAGTGTCATAGTTAATCCCAGCAAAGCCCCTAAACTAGGGCATCTTAAAAACCTAAAAAGATTAAAAAGATTAAAAAGATTAAAAAGACTAGAAAGAATTTCATAAATTATATTTTTTTAATCCAAAATGGCATTATCAAATTAAAGTGTTTCTTGCTTCTTTACAATAATTTTAATAATAAACTAAAAAATTCAAATTTAAAGATACTAACTAAAAAAAGTTTAATTTTTTTAAGATACCTTTCTATTCTTAGAATCTTTATTACAATTCCAATCTTTATATTTATATCTCTATTTCCTTCGAGGTTAGCATATAAGCCAATAATACCCCTTACCCTATACCAATCCCTAAGAGCAACATATTTAGAGCATTTATACCCCTTTTCTCTTCGTTGATTATTTTACTTATAAAAAATAACATAGACTATATAATTTATTGGACTTTTTATGATTAAATAATATAGGTTAATCTATTTTTAATATCCTCTTCACTAAGTACCTATGTAGCAAGATTTTGATGTACTATTAAACTATCTATGATTGTATTGTTAATAGCTTCAAAAAGTTGGGTACATCTATATTTAAATGATCTCAACTAAATAAAAAAAGACACTAGAAAAAGTAAAAACAAATAATATTGGACGATACTAAATGATATTTGGTGATGTATTTGTAATAAGAAGGTTAGACCATTGTAGTCGTAGTGTTTTAGACCTCTACAAGATAATTGAGACACTTAATAAAAAAGGTGTGTCAGTTAAAGCAACTAAACAAGAGATTGACACTTCAACAAGTTCTGGAAAACTCGTAATAGAACTTTTATCAATTGTGGCAGAGTTTGAAAGGAAAGCAAGATTTGATAATGAAAAAACAGCTATGGCTCTCTAAATGCTCAAATAGCAAATAAAAAACAAAGCTAAATCCAGTCATAAAAGAGAATCATTAACCTTTTTAAAAATTCGCAACAAATTTAACTATTAATGCTTGAGCTGTATGCTGTAAAAGGACTTTCGTATCCGACAGTAATTTTTGGAGTTTGAAAAATGACAACTACGGAAGTATATTACAAAGCCAAATGAAAGAAATCCGAATTTAAATCATCAACTAAGAGTTTTTTACCTTCAATCATATATTTAATTTTGGTATACATTTCATTTTTATTAAGAGGGATTAATCCTAATTTACTTAAGGCTCCTTCCTTACCAATCATTTTTTTATTCATAAATGTCTCTAGGTAGGGTTGCATTGAAGTTATTTTTCGTTTATGTCCATTTTTACTATAAAAATAGAGTCTATTAGAGAGTGGATACTCTGTTGTAGCGATGGTATCAATAGAAGGAGAAACCTTTTCTATCAATATCGGTTCAATTTTACTTTTGTATTGATTTGAAAGAGTAAAATTCATAACCCCCAAAGCTATTTTATTTTCTCTTAATGATTGAATAAGCCTTTGTTTATTGGAAATTTTTAAATGTGCCATGTCCTCTCTTATCTCGTAAGGATTTTCTTTATCATTATAAACAATCATCTTATCTATAATTGGTTTAATAATCATATTTTGGATTGTAATTAAACTCGAAGCATCATTTTTCAGTGTATAAATTAGAATATTCTTACGAGGTAGATTTGGATTAATATCACTCCATTTTTTATAAGGGTTATCAATAAGAGAGAAACCATCTTTACTTGGAACTTTAGCTAAGAGGGCTAACATCAACTCTTTATTAGAAATATTAAAGGTTTTACTAGAAATATTTTGAGCTAACACGATAGCATCATATCCTATAATTGCCTCACTCATATCTTTAACCCCATTTTTAACACATTTATTAAACTCTTTTCTATTTATTCTTCGATTTGAATGAACAAGATCAGGGGTATCCAACCCTCCTCCTGAGCAGAAATCTTTAAAACTTTTTTCTGAAGTTTTAATCTCAATTTTTGGGGTAGGAAACTTTTTTTCTTTATTCATTTCCTCAGCCACAAATTGAACGAAAGGAGCCAAAGAAGAAGAGCTTACAACATTTATCTCTTCTCTAGCTTCTAATCCCATAGAGATAATTATTAATCCTATACTTAACTTTTTATTCATTTTCATAGACTAACTCTCTAGTCCATACTCTTTAAAAATTTCAATAGGAATAGGAACAGCTCGAAATCTAATAGAAACCATCATATGGGTCTTAATAATAGAAGAAGCCTTTGCTTCTCTTTTTTCTGCATCAATTACTTCTTCATTGTTAGTTGAAGTTTTTTTACTTCCAGTTTTCACAGTTGTATCACTTTCAGTCTCTTTTTTTATAAATTCGTATTTCTAAGTACAAAACTATAACAAAAATAACTATTATTCTAACTTTATTTTATTAATTTTTTTAGTTATATTTTCTGACCTATTATACTAACTTAGCATATTTTACTCTATTGTTTGGACTCAACTACTATGCACTGAAAGTACATAGATTGAGTTTCAATTATAGTTTTATTCTTTTAAATTATCTTTCTTTGATATTAAAAAATTACCTATAGCAAGATAGTCAATTCTTGTTTTAAGAAAAGTATGAACGGCATCTTGTGGTGAACAAACAACAGGTTCTCTATCATTAAATGATGTATTTAATACAATTGGAATTCCAGTTAGTCTTTCCATTTCACTAATAAGACGATGAAATCGAGGATTATATTTTGAATGTACAGTTTGTATACGACAAGTTCCATCAAAATGAACAACAGCTGGAATCAAATCTTTTTTCTCAGGTAGTACATTGAACGCACCTAGCATAAAATCTGTAATTTCAGGTAAAGGTTTAGGTAGTTCAAACCAATCATAAGCTCTCTCAACTAATATACTAGGACAAAAAGGACGAAATGCTTCACGATGTTTTACTTTAACATTAATTAATTCAACAGTTTCCTCGTAGCGAGGATCAGCTAGCAATGAACGATTACCTAATGCTCTTGGCCCTATTTCCATACGACCTTGAAACCAACTTATTATTTGACCTTCTGTTAATAGTTTAGCTGTTACACTAGAAATATCTTCATGTTTCTCATAAATTAAATTATGCTCTTTTAAAGTTTTTTCTATCTCTGAATTACTATACTCAGGTCCTAAATATGGACTTTTAGATACTTCTATTCGTGGATTATCTAGTATATGATGCCAAATTAAGTAAGCTGCACCAATAGAAGTTCCTGCATCATTAGATGCTGGTTGCACATAAAAATTCTCAAATACTTTTTTGTAACTTAAATAACCATTAGCAACACAGTTAAGAGCTACACCACCAGCTAGACAGAGATATTTTGTATCTGTTTCCTTTTTTATTGATTTGGCTAAATTAATAAAAATCTCTTCAGTTGCAATTTGTAATGCAAGTGCAATATCAGCATAACCTTGAGTTTCAGCTGTAATTTCAGTAACAAGGCTAGTTCTTGCTGAGAGTCCAAATAGAGTTTCTAATTTATTACAATCAGTGTTACGAAGCTGTACTATAGCATCATTAACAATAAAAGTACCATCTTCATTAATAGTTAAAATTTCTTGCATTTTATCTTTTAAAACAGGATTACCATAAGAAGAAAGTCCCATTGCTTTAGATGCATCATAGATACTAAAACCTAAATAAAAGGAAATTTTTTCCCATAAAAGTCCCAAAGAATTTGGAAATTCTATTCTTTTTAATAATTCTAATTTATTATTTGAACCTTTATAAAGAGTTGTTGATTCAAATTCACCAATACCATCAATAACAATTACAGCGGCTTCATCATATTCAGAAACAAAAAAACTACTAGCTGCATGACAGTCATGATGATTCAAATAATGAAAGTCACCATTAAATCCCATTTTTCTAAGGGTAGGTTCTACTTTAAGATTAGAATTATAAAAAGTAGTTTCTCCTATTTTTGAACCAAAGTCATCATTGGAAACAGTATAAGGTACTTTATAATCAATATTTTTCTTTAATCTACGCTCAGGGTCAAAAGAGTACCCAATATATTGAACTTCACTTAAACTTTCTAAACCTACTTCTTTTAAACAGAATTCAATTGAAGACAAAGGTAACTCATCGGCATTATCTATCTTTGCTTCTTTAGCATGTTTAATTCTATTAAAACGCTCTTCTTCAACGGCTGCAAGTAATTCTCCATTACATAAAATTGCGACTGATGATTCATGATATGCACAATTTATTCCTATAGTATATATTTTTTCCATATATATCCTTGTATATTCTTTTTATTTTTTCTTTATACTAATTTACACATATAAAAGTCTTAATTATAGCTAAAAAAATAAACTTTAGATATAATATCTTTCTATTTAAAATAAGGAAATTTTATGTTTAAAAAAGTTTTATTTACTTACCCTCAACTTGAGGTAAAAGAGATACTAAATAAGAGTAGGATAGCTTAATGAATGTCATTAAACCTCTTTTTCAAGAACTATTGAAGAATAAGCGTCTGAGTCATATCAATGACCTCCATATTCTGACAGATGAACTTGACTATCGTTCTATTGATCAAGTCTTTCCTCTATTTGCTGAACAGCAGTTCTTTTTAGATGAGCTTCAGCATCAAAAAGTCCAAAATGCTGAAGTATTGGAGATTGGTTTAGGATCGGGAGTACTTTCAATTAGTGCAGCTCGTGCAGGTGCAAAACATGTTACTGCTTTAGAAATTAATCCACGAGCCAAGAATTTCGCAGGATTTAACTTTGTTCTCAATGGAGTAGAAGATAAAATTACTGTACTTGATGGTCAACAAGACTTATGGAAACCTGTTGAAGGTCGAAAATTTGATTATATTATCTCTAATCCTCCTTTTGAACCATCACCACCAACTATGGATTATTTTTATCATTCAGCCTCTGGACCTTATGGATTAGATTTTTTAGATAGTTTTCTACTCGATCTAGATAAACATTTGACTGATGAAGGACATACAGAAATTGTTACTGCAGTTCCTGGAGATAAAGAAGGACCAAATCTTCTATTAGACCTAATTGAAAAACATTTGTCTGGTACAGCTAAGGTATTAGTGAATCCATATTCAATGACTTTCGACGAACTTATGGATAGATTAGCTGGTAAAGAGATGGGTGAAGTCAAAGATATAGATGCATTACGAGAGATGGCTAAAAAAGATGGTGTAACTCATTTTTATCTTTGTGTAATTCATTATCATAAAGGAAAAAAGAGTACTACTGTTATGCCTTCAGAAAAAACTTATTCTGAGTATTGGGATGTTCCAGTGAAAGAATATTTAATAAAGTAATTTTTTTCGTTATTTAATCTCCTTAGGCATATTTCCTAAGGAGATTAAAGCATACTTATGAAAATATTTTAACATCATCCTTATATAGCGAAACGAGTGAAAATATAAAATTCTCAAACTCAAAGACAAAACAAAAATACTTTTTATTATTAAAATAAATCTTATCATTTTTTATTTTAATAGCTTTAATATTGTCCATTAGCCCTTTACCTTCAGCTTTTAATAATGCCTCTTTTTTTGTCCAAATAGTATAAAAAAGTTTGAGAGGATCCTTTGAATTTTGAATACTGTCATACTCATTTGTTAAAAGTACTTCTTCAAAATCATTAATATCAATATTAGAATTTAGCTCTTCAATATCGATGCCAATAGGATTATTATAACTAAATGCACATATAACATATTTTCCTGAATGAGAAATATTAAAACAGTTACTAGAGTTTTCAAGATAAGGCTTATTATATTTCGTTCTCTTAATATCAAATAAATTAGAAGAAGAATATTGTTTTAAAAGATTTAAAAGTAACATTTTACCAACAAGGGTTCTTTGTCTATCTTCTTTTACCTGATATTTTGAAACCTCTACTTGCATCTCTTTAGGTAGTTCTAAAAAGAACTCTTCATATTCTTGGGAAGAAACCTTTTCAATATTTTGAATAAAAACATTAATCATTATGGCTCTTTAATAATCTCACAAACGGCTTGAATATGATTATAAATAAAAAAATGACCGCCTTCAAACTCTTGGAAATCTAAAGGAGTATGATGAGTAAAATTTTTCCACTCTAAAGCCTCTATTACACTAAAAGATTCATCTTTTCCATAAAGTACAGAGATTTTTGTATCTACTTTCCTTTTTTCATTAAAATGAAAACACTCAGCCACTTGATAGTCAGCCCTTAAAATGGGTTCGAACAAATCAAAGAGTTCCGGATGCTCAAAAAAATTCGCTGGCATTCCTCCTAAATTTTTTAGATTATAAGTAAAGGACTCATGGGCTAAAGTATGCTTAATAGTTTTAGGTTTCATAGAAGGATTGGCTTTCCCACTAATTACGAGTTTTAACGGTTTATTTAAATTTTTTTCTTCGATTAACAAAGTTAAAAGATATGCCAATAAACCTCCTAAACTATGCCCATATATAACATAATCTCTATCTAGTTTATCTTCAACTTGTTTAAATAAGTCTTCTATAACATTATAAATATCAGTTAGTAAATCTTCAGAAAATCTTCCTCCTCGACCAGGAAGTTCAAGAGCATTGATTTCAAAATCATCTTTTAGAAATGAATCATAGTTTCTAAAAGAAAACTTGTTTCCTCCTGCAAAAGGTAAGGTAAAAAGTATTTTTTTAGGCATTTTAACTCTTTGGTACTTTTCTACTGTCAGAAGCCAATACGAAAAGAACACCCAAAAGAGGGCTTATAAATATGGATAAGAAGAAATAACCATAAAAACCAAATTTTCTATTCTTTCCTAATAATCCTACTAAGTAAGATATAAATACATAAACTATTATTAAAACTATTTGGTGCATCTTTTTCCTTTTTTGTTTGTAATATTTTAATATCCTAAAATTTCAAATTCTATTCGACGGTTTTTTTCTTGACCTTCTTTTGTTGAATTTTCAGCAATAGGAGAGGACTCCCCTTTCCCTATGGCATGAAGTCTATTTCTATCAAGACCTAAATCAGAAAGTTTACGAACAACAGCTTCCGCTCGTTCTAAGCTTAATTGTTCATTTGCCTCATTCATTCCAATACTATCAGTATGTCCAATAATATTTATTTTGCTATCAGAACAAGATTTAGCTGTTTCATATAAGTTAAATATTAAGCGTTCACTTAAATCATTAATAATAGATGTTCCAGAATTAAATATTATTTTTTCTTGTTTCAAAAAAGTATTAAATTTATTTTTACAAATAATAATTTTTTCATCAAAAGCTGTAATATTACTTGTGATTTCATAACCTTTTGTTTTATATTCTTGCAAAAATAACATTTTATTTTTTGTAGTTTTTATAGTAGCTATTAGTATAATCTGATTATCCACAACTTTTAAAGATGCTGTCTCTAGCTTATTTAATGGGCTTATTATATTATTTGTAAACTCTGCCCATTTTTTAGCCTCTGTTATTGAGTTTAAAGTCTCACTAATATCTATCTTAAGTTCTTTACCTTCAGTATTCTTGACTGTTCCTAGTAATGTAACATTCTTATCCACAACTTTTAAAGATGCTGTCTCTAACTTGTTTAATGGGCTTATTATATTATTTATAAACTCTGCCCATTTTTTAGCCTCTGTTATTGTTAACGCCTCACTAATATCTATTGTAAGTTCTTTACCTTCAGTACTTTTGACTGTTCCTAGTAATGTAACATTCTTATCCACAACTTTTAAAGATGCTGTCTCTAGCTTATTTAATGGGCTTATTATATTATTTGTAAACTCTGCCCAACTTTGAGCCTCTATAGTTGATAAAGTCTCACTAATATCTATCTTAAGTTCTTTACCTTCAGTATTCTTGACTGTTCCTAGTAATGTAACATTCTTATCCACAACTTTTAAAGATGCTGTCTCTAGCTTATTTAATGGGCTTATTATATTATTTATAAACTCTGCCCAACTTTGAGCCTCTATAGTTGATAAAGTCTCACTAATATCTATCTTAAGTTCTTTACCTTCAGTATTCTTGACTGTTCCTAGTAATGTAACATTCTTATCCACAACTTTTAAAGATGCTGT
>JADGER010000003.1:0-39555 GCA_016744315.1 Sulfurovaceae bacterium | reverse complement strand
TAAAGTCTCACTAATATCTATCTTAAGTTCTTTACCTTCAGTATTCTTGACTGTTCCTAGTAATGTAACATTCTTATCCACAACTTTTAAAGATGCTGTCTCTAGCTTATTTAATGGGCTTATTATATTATTTATAAACTCTGCCCAACTTTGAGCCTCTATAGTTGATAAAGTCTCACTAATATCTATCGTAAGTTCTTTACCTTCAGTACTTTTGACTGTTCCTAGTAATGTAACATTCTTATCCACAACTTTTAAAGATGCTGTCTCTAACTTGTTTAATGGGCTTATTATATATTCTATGAATTTTGTCCAGTTTTTAATTTTCCCATTTTCAATTTTTAGCTCTTCAATAATATTTAAATTAGGATATAAATTCTTTATTTTTGAGATAAAATCTTTGTATTCTTTTTTAGATGGAATATAACCTTTGAAATCCAATTTATTTTTAGTATAAAGTATATCCATAGTATAAGGCTCAATAAGGTTACAGCCAGTCTTATCAACTTTTACACCCTCTTTTGTATAGGGACACTCATCATATTCATTAAAGACACCATCATTATCTGAATCAACTTCATCTCCCATAAAGCCATAGAATTCTTCTAGGTTCATACTATATTTATCTAATATACTTTTAAATGTTCCATCTTTTTTAATATTCTCAAGACCTAGATTAAAGGAATCCCTTAATGATTCTGAATTATCACATCGTTTAGAGAAAAGAGCTCTTATACTTATATCAACAAAGCTTTTTTTATGAAAAGACAAGAGTTCTCTCTCATTAGGAAAGAACTTTTTAATATCACTAAGAAAAATATCTTTAGATGAGGGAATAATATCAATCTCATTAAATATAAGTGCCTGAATAGCTTCTTTTAGATTTTTAAAAGAAGTATAATTATAATTAGCATCTTCAAACTTTTTTTCATAAAAATATCCATTAATTCCACCTATTCTATACTCTTTTAAATCTGAGAACTTATTATATTTTAATCCATTTGGAAACGAAGATTTTTTATAGAATAGATATGTACTAGAAGGTTTAATTGATTTAGAAAAATAAAAATATTGAGCGTTCTCTTCTGTTTCTACCCAAGGTAGAGTAACACAACTTCTACCCCACTTTGCTAGTAAGGAAGCATAGTTTGATTGTACAAAATTATATTTAATTTCAATATTTTGATTTTCAAAAGATTTTTCTACCATTTCAGCTATTAGACCATAAGAAGGGATTCTGTCAGAGACATAATCTCCCCAATTATAGATTGATGCTCTAATAACTTGTTTTTTTTGAGGATTAAGATAACTATCTAAAGTTTGATTTACAATATTTTCTATCTCTTTAGAGTTTCCCATTATTTTAATGGCAATATTAATCTTTTTTATTAAATCTGTTTTTAATAAAAAAGGTGCAGCTGAAAAACCAATATGTCGTCCTGAGCCTTTAAATGAAACTATTTTTTTAATACTTTTTAATACTTTTAAGGAATCATTATTCTTTCTATTCTTATAAATATATTGAGCTAATTTTCCTTTAGTGGCTATTTCATCTGCTATATAACAATCTACTTTTTTTTCAATTAAATTCGTTAATCCTTGAGTTGAATTTGATTCAAAATCTTGAATTAGAGCTTGTGCTACAGCCTCAGTTAATTTTTTATCTTTTGAGAAGCCTTTAATCGTTGCTATTTTTAAATTATAGAAATCTTCGGGCCATTTTATTTTTGGATGATTAGGTGTTTCGTAACAAAATAAAGCTTGGTTTTTGTGAATAAAAGGGTTAGTATATTCTGTAACAAAAGGTCGCTTTTTGGGACTGTAGACCATAGAACCTAATGTTTTTATCTTTTTACTCTTCATCTTTTCAAGTCCATCACTCCATGAAATTCCTTTTATATTTAAAGAGTATTCAGTAATTTTTGAAAAAATAGCTTTATATATTGCTACATTAATCCCTTTTACTTCATTCTCTTCACAATAAGAGTAAGGTTCATCATCACATTCAGAATAGAGAGTCACTTCTGTTGCAAAAAGAGAGAAAGAAAAGAGAGAAAATAATAGTAATTTTTTTAGCATAAAGATTCCTTATTCAATATTTATATATTCAAATTTTTTATTTTTAACAACTTTAAAATAGACTTTTTTATTTAAGGTGTCTCCCTTTGGGGTTAAAGAGTATGTTCCTGTAATACTCTTAAAGTTATTCATATATTTAAGTTGACTCGCAATTAGAGATGGATTTAATGATTGAGCATTTTTAATAGCTTCAGCTAAAAGCATCATTGCATCATACCCTTGAATAGCCCAAGTATCTGGAAGAATGTTATACTCTTTTTTAAATTTAATTTTAAAGTCTTGTAGCTCTTCACTAATTAGTTCTGAGTTATAGATAGTTGCAACAATAGTATTCTCTGCATCTTTACCAATCTTTAAGAGTTCTGGAGAGTCCAATAAGTCTCCTGTTATAAAAGGTGCATAAATACCTTTTTCTCTGGCTTTACTAATTAACCGAGAAACATCTTTTGCATTTCCTGCTACAAATATTGCATCATAATCGATGGAATAATTACTACGAGGAGATAAAGTATTTAATATCTTTAAAAACTCAGCTTCTCCTTTATTATACTTCTTATTATAAATGACATCTAAATTACTTTTTAAGGATTGTGCTATAAAAACTTCACTTAATGATTCAGCATAGGTTTCTCTTGAATTAACAACTGCAATCTTTTTAAAATTTAAACGCTTAGCCATAACTGCTAACTCTTGACCAATTATAATATCAGAAGGAGTATTTCTGAAAATATAATCAAAGTTAATTTTTGTAAAGTTAGGAGAAGAGACAGCTGGAGAAATCATTATAATACCACTGTATTCATAAGTAATAGATGCAGGAATAGCTAAAGTTATGTCATCATGGGCAATGACAGCCACAATATTCTTATTCGTTGCAAACTCACTGGCAATTACTTTAGCCTTCTCTATTTCCCCTTCATCATCTCTGAAAATAGCTTCTATTTTTCTACCTAAAAGTTTATCTTTATTTAAGGTTTTGAGTGCAAATAGAACACCTTCTTTAAAATAATTATCTCCCTCTTCTAAAAAGAGAGGCCAAACAACACCAATTTCAATAGGAGAGTCTTTGTCTAAATTACTAAGATACTCACTTCGTTGTTTTTTTAATAAAGTCATATCTACTGATTGTAAAAGGAATCTATCACTTATAAAAAGTGCAAGCAGAACGAACGGTATAAAAAGAAAAGTATTCCTGAAGTAATGATTCTGTTTTCTTGTATTTTCTTCCATTATTAACTATTGACTCTTCTCATTTTTATTTTTTAAAGGAACACTCTGACTATCACTGTTCAAAATAATCGGCAAGCCATCTTTTGAAGAGCCTATTACCACAACTTTAGCATTGTTAGATTTAGCAAGTTCTAAGGTAGCTTGAATTCCTGCCCACTGTAAATACTCTTGAGTAATATTTTTAGAAATTAAATTTTTATATTGACTAATACCTTCTGCTTCTATTATTTTTCTTTTAGCCTCTAATCGCTCTCGTTCTACTTTATACTCATACGCTTTAAATTTATGATACTGTGTTATTTTGTTTTGAATTGACTCTTGTATTGCTGAAGGAAACTCCATCTTTCTGATAATAAGATCTTCTAAAATAATAAACTTATCCGATAGCTGTTTGGTTGAATCATTTAATATAGTCTCTAAGATAGCTTTTTTAGAGGTATAGAGTTCATCATCATTAAATTGTCCAAAGTAGCGTCTAATTACAGATTCTATCTCTGGAATAACAACTGACTCTAAATATTCTGGACCAATATTTTTATGCAATATTCCTATCATCTCTTTATCTGGATGAAAACGAATCGATATTTTCAAATGAATTGTTAAGCCTTGCTTTGATAAAACATCAAACTCATGTTTCTCTTGCTGCGCTCTTAAATTATAAGGGGTTAAAATATCCCAAGGAAAAATGGTGTAAAGACCTTCTTCATAAGTTTTATCAACTACAGTTCCACCCCATCGTTTAAATAATACTCCACCTTCCCCTGCATTAATAGTTACTACAATATTTTTCCAAAAAACCAAAAGTGCTAATAACATTATTAATAATAATAAAAAAGGGTATGTCCATCTCATTCTAATTTTCCTTTTTATATGGAAGCATTTTACCATAATCCATTTTAAATACTCTGTCTGCTACATCAAAGTAAGCATCATCATGCGTTACAGCAATAACTGTTTTTCCATTCTCTTTTAATCTTTTCAATATTTTCGTATAAAAATATTTTCTAAATTCAGGATCTTGATCAGCTGCCCATTCATCAAAAACATAAATTTCTTTATCTTCTAAAATTGATAAAATAAGAGCCACTCTTTTTTTCTGACCAGTAGACAGCTTAATATTGGTAAATTTACCATTTATAAATTTAGTTTTCTCTTGCAGTTGCATCTCAATCAACAATCTATTAACAGCTTTTCTATCTACCCCTTTTAAACCATAGAATCTATCAAAAAGATGAAAATCTGTTAAAATGATAGCAAAAAAATCTCTGTATGATTGTTGATTATATTCATCAATTAACTCATTGTTAACAAAAATAGATCCTTGTTTAGGAGAATAGAGTCCCAATAACATTTTGACAATGGTAGATTTTCCACTACCATTTCCTCCCACAATAAAAATGGTCTCTCCTTGTTTAATATTCAGATTAATGGGTCCTACTCCAAAGAGTTTACTTCCCTCTTCATCTGTATAATAAAACTCTGCATTTTTAAGCTGAATGTTCTTAAAGTTCTCAATAACCTCAAGATCCTTATCGAGTATAACAGTTTTTTTACTTTCTCTATCTATACTTCTCTCCAAGTCATACATATTATTAATGGCTACATTAATTCTAGATACTAGGGGAGTTACATTGATTACTGCCTCAAATGGTCCAACAATAAAAAGTGTGATAGCTGTTACTTGAATAACAGTAGAACTATCTTGGTAGATTAGATGAGGCACTACAAAAACTATAGAACCTAATAAAGTATATACAAATATATCTCCATATAGAATAGCGGTTACTATCCGAGCACTATTTTTAATTTTAGCATCAGTAAATTGGGTTAAAAGAATATTATGTTCATCGTTGATGTCTTCTCTTTTTTTTGAATTCATCTTTAACTCTTTAAATCCATGCACAATGGAACTCAATGAACTAATAAATCCTTCCTCAATCTTATCTATTTTAGTTAACTCTTCATCCATTATTTTAGTAAAAGAAAAAAACATACTCACGATAACAATCGTAGCAAAAAGAATAACAAAAAATGAGACTGGAGAGAGAATTACAATATAAATCAGTGCAAAGAAGAGCATAATTATGTTCTGAGCAGCACTAGTTATTTGAAAAGAAGATTGTGACATCACTGATGTATCTTTAGTAAGTCGTGTAAAAATAGATGAAGAGTCTATTTTTTCCATAGTCACAAGTTCACTCTGTATAACTTTTTTAGATATTCTCTCTCGAACATTCTTTATTATTCTTTCTACTTCTTGAGAAGCATTAATTAAAGAGTATCGTTTACTCAAATAAAGAATTGAAAAAATTACAATATAAATAGCAAAAAGTCTATAGTTTAACCCATTATTCTCAACGGCTTTAGCTGCACTATTAACAACAGCTAAAAGTCCAGCATTAGCAATTCCTGTGACTACTCCCATAAAAATGACATTTTGCCAAAAAGAGAAGTCACCTTCTCTTTTTAAAAAGTCTTTTAAATCATCAAACACTAAGCAACTTTAGTATTTAAATCAGCAGCTTCATTTTTACCATTTTGAAGTTCTTCCTCAAATTCATCTTTGGCTTTTTTAGAAGAGAAGCTTAAGAAATCACCACCAGATTCAAAATGTTTAATAAAAACTCTACCCATAGCATAAGTAGAAGCAGCACCCGTAGTGGCTAAAGAGACAATACCCGCTGTTTGACCAATTATTGGAACCATTTTGACTAAACTTGATAGACCCATTGCAATAGGTAAGGTTAATCCAGCACCCAATAGAGAAGCAATCGCTTTTTTAGCCAACTCTTCAGAAAAAGTATGACCATAAAGGGCAGATAATTTACGGAGCATGTTCAATTGAGTTCCCGTTAGACCAATCAAATCCACTACAGGAATAGGAACAGCCCCAAATCCAATAGAAACCATCATATGAGTCTTAATAATAGAAGAAGCCTCTGCTTCTCTTTTTTTTGCATCAATTACTTCTTCATTCTTAGTTGAAGTTTCTTTACTTTCAGCTTTCACAGTTGTATCACTTTCAGTCTCTTTTTTCATATTGTTTCCTTTATTTGCAATATTAACATATTTTCCATTATTTTTATCTTCTTCATTCATTGCCACTTTTCTATTCTTCTTTAGTAAAGAAAGGAGTTTTTTCTCTAACTCAGGTTATGAGATAGATCTGCTTGGGTGAAGTTTGATTATTTGGGGAGGAGTTTTTTCTCTATTTCAATTCAAAAGTTCTCTAATTTTTGAGAGTTTATCATCGAAAATATAGCATATTTTGGTGCTAACCCCTAAATATGCTATATTTTTATATCGTTTTAAAGGGTTAGCTATTTTAAAGTGCGTAGCTTTAGTTATATAAGTTACGCTACTTTACTATTTTTATCTAAATTAGCAGCTTCATTTTTACCTTTGTCAAGTTCTTCTTCAAACTCTTTTTTAGATTTTTTAGAAGAGAAGGATAAGAAGTCTCCACCTGATTCAAAATGTTTTACAAAAACTTTACCAATGGCATAAGTAGAAGCAGCCCCAGTAGTAACCAAAGAGACAATACCAGCCGTTTGACCCATAAGAGGAATCATCTTAACCAAACTTGACAGACCCATAGCAATAGGTAAAGTTAATCCAGCACCCAATAGAGAAGCAATCGCTTTTTTAGCTAACTCTTCAGAAAAAGTATGACCATAAAGGGCAGATAATTTACGAAGCATGTTCAATTGAGTTCCCGTTAAACCAATCAAATCCACCACAGGAATAGGAACAGCCCCAAAGCCCATCGAAGCCATCATGTGATTTTTAATAATCGCAGAAGCCTCTAAACCTCTCTTTTTAGTATCCACAATTTCTTCATTTTCTATTGAAGCTGATTCACTTTCAATACCCACAGTTTCGTCACTTTTTTCATCTTTTATAATCATAATTCCCTCACTTTCATTTTATATTTTTCTAACTATAACCAAAAAAGAGCTATTTTAAACTTTTTTGATTGCTTTTTTTAGTTATAATTTAAAAACAACTTTTATTATACAGAAGAGTAACTATAAAAAGGCATTAGAATATACAAAATAAAAAGATTTGTAACTACTCAATAGCTCTGCAGATAGAGTAGGTATCTCTAAAAATGCCTCTTTTTCAAATTCAGATAACTATATTTTGGAGTTTTCATATTAGTATTTTTCTATTTTAAAGATATATTAATATTTTATGAAATATAATTCTACTAATAACATAATTTCTTCAAATAGAAGAAGTTATAAAAATAAGGGCTAAAATGTATGATGCAAGAATATTTAACTCATCTAATGAAATAGCTTCATTTGTTAATGTTAATGAAAAAAAGGTTAAGATACTTCTCAATAGTCAGATTATCCCATGTGTGACTACAGGAGGAGAGCATAGGAAAAGGTACTATACAACAGAGCTATTAATTGATTATGCTTATAGAAATATCATCAATAAATATAGTTTGGATGATAATATTAGCTATAAAGAGGCTTTTTTACAAAAAGAGCTAAATAAAGAGATACTTAAATCTTTTGCATCACATCGTTGTCAAGTGATTACAGTAACCAATCAAAAAGGTGGTGTAGGAAAGACAACTAATACTATCAATATCGCTGTAGCTTTGGCAAAGTTGGGTCAAAAAGTCTTGATTGTAGATATGGATTCACAAGCTCAAAGTAGTAGGTATTTCAAAAAAGTATCTTATAAAAACCGTTCAATACTATCTATATTTGAACAATTTAAACTCAATAATGATATAGAGAAATCCTATATCAAAGATAAAATAGTTACTTTTTCTAATTTTGAGAATGAAAGTTATAGTTTGGATATCTTGCCATCAGAGATAAAATTAGCAAAGATGTTAGAGCTTATGCGAATGAGCAATAGACCAGATACTATCTTGGATAAAATTCTTAACTATATAAAAGAAGATTATGACTATATCATTATCGATACACCACCCTACTCTGGTTTATCTTTGGAGATGAGTCTTTTTGCATCGGATAAAGTGCTATTGGTTTCTGAAGCTGATGAGTTTTCTGTGGAGGGCTTAGAGGTGACTATTCAAGAGATTAATGAACTCAATAAAAACCTTAGTAAAAAAATAGAGATAGATGGTATATTTGTAAATGCTTTTTCTAAACATCATAACTATGCCAATGATGCTCTTGATGATATTGTAGATATTCTTCTTGATAAGTTAAACCTTGATGAAAATTCTCTTTTTATTGTCAAATATTCACCATCAATCATTCGTTCTTCACAATCAGTGCAACAATCTATTATTGATTATAAGGTAAAAGTGAAAGAATCATTGAGTCTATTTGAGCCAATGTTAAAGTATGCAATAAAGTTAATATTGGAGCAGAAAAAATCTAATCACACGCGTGATTAGATTTTAAGATTGTAGAAATATACTTAAAATAAGTAAAATAAAAATTTACCTACACGCATAGGTAAATTTATAAATAGGAGAAAAAATGACTATAGAAGAGTTAAAAGAGATTGAAAAAAAGATAGCTCAACTAGAAAAACAAGGCAAAAATATCTCTACTTCCAATAGAATAAAACTCAAAAAACTACAAAAGAGTAGAGATAAAGCAAAGTCTCCTATAGAAGCGAGTGCTATATTTGTGCCAAATAGTGAACACAGAGAAGAGATAAGAGCCATAGAGATTAATAAAATAATTATGCCCGAGTTTAACGATAGGACAGGGATTGATAATCAGAAGATAGAATCATTGGCAAAAAGTATTTCTAAAAATGGACTTATTCAACCTATTGTATTGATGGAAAATGGTGATGGAACATTTACCAAAATATCAGGTAGAAGACGAATCTTGGCAACACAGCATAATGGCGAGAGAGTAATTAGTGCCATTGTCAAAAAAGAGAAAATAGCACCTATAGATTTTAATATGCTTGTATTACATGAAAATACACAAAGAGAGGATTTGAGTATCTATGATAAAGTACGGTTTATGTTGGAGTTTATTCAAAATGAGTTAGATATAGACCAAAGTGAAATTAAAAAAATATTATATCAGCTCAATAATTTTCAAAGAGGTGCAATTAAAGTAAACGATAAAATCAAAGAGATAGCTCCTAGAGTCGAAACTATTTTTGAAGATACACAAGTTTTCTCTTCAGTGAGACATCTAGTTAAATATCTACCTATATTGGATATGGATATATATATTAGAGAACTACTTGATAGCAGTAAAATTACTTTTGGTATGGCTCTTGTTTTTAATCAATATCAATCTAAAACTTATATTGATAATCTCTCTTTTGATATGATAGTCACAGATATTTTAGCTCAGCAGATGAGTATCAATGAAGCTAAAAAATATTTTCAAAGTAAATTACTCAAAGAGAAAGTGGAGAAGACTTTAGTTATTAATAAAATTGAAAATAACTTATCAAATATAAAAAAGATATCTCTATCACTAAACACAGAGTTACAAAAAGAGCTTAATAATAAGCTAGAGATAATTTTAGGAAAATATAGATGAATATAATGAAAATCTATATCTGAACACCTTAGCCAATTCTACCCTACTTTGTAAATAGCCTTCGCAATTAAAACTTCATCGACTTTTTACCCATATATTTTTAATACTTCGTTAAGAAAAAAATATTGGGGGAAAGATTTTTGGGCAAGAGGATACTTTTGTATGACATCAGGAGAGGTGATAATGAATTATATAGAAAATCATTTTGAACTCTTCGAAATCATCTTTTCATCTTTTTATTTTATTCGCTATAGCTTATTTGATTATTAAGCTTAACTTACCATGTGACTCTTATCGGATTTAGCTAATTTTTATGATAGAATTTCAAAATATTATTTTATATTTGTATATTTCCTCTTATGAAAAACTGAGAAAGTCAAGTACATAGTTTATCTTGAGTCTAGTGTTCTTGCCACAATTTTTTCTCTATTTAGAATGTTATTTTATATTACGATTTAAACTTTTATATTTTATTAAACATACAAAGGAGAAGAGTATGCCAACTCTATCAGTGATATGCAATGAGAGCAATCCAAATTATATTGATTTTAACGAATTTTCTGACCTGTTTCCTTCAGATACAAAACTGCTTTCCAGCCAAGAAATAGATATGCATAGTTTAACGCCTTTTCAAAGAGTTTTATTGACAATAGATGGTACTGTGACGAAAGCGATTGAAGCATATAGTTTAGAGCCTATTAATATTGTGGTACTCCAACAGGAAAAAAATCTATGCTTAGATGACCATAGTTGGCTTGAGATTTCTGATGAAACCAATGTAACCGTTCGTTCGGTTTTACTTCAAGGAAGTGAAACGCAAACCATTTACGCCTATGCTAGCTCTCTTTTAGTACCAAATAGATTTTCGAAAGAGATCAACGAAATGTTGAATGAAGAGGGCAGTGGAATCGGTAAAGTTCTACTTAGTAACGATATTGAAAGTCGTCGTAAAATTTTAAGTTATAACTTGTGTGATGGCTCAAATATCAAACACCCAGATTTAATAAAAGAGCAATTCTTTTGTCGCACATATCAAATCATTATGGATAAAAAACCTATTATGCTCATCCATGAAAAATTTCCAATTAACCAGTACATATAAATAAGGACGCACCAGCATGAATATTGCTCAAAACTTAGAAAATATAGCCAAAGAAATGCCAAATAAAACTGCTTTAATCTTTGAGAATGAAACTTTTAGTTATCAGGACATCAATCAAACCAGTAACCAAATAGTCAATGGATTAAAACAATTTAATATTGCTATAGGTGATAGAGTGGCTCTCTTACTTCCTAGCACCCCAGAGTTTATCACTTCCTATTTTGGGCTTTTAAAGTCAGGAGCTATTGCAGTTACACTAAATCCTACTCTCAAATCTAAAGAGATAAGGTTTATATTAAACAATTGTGAAGCTAAAATAATTATTACAACTTCTTCTTTAGCTCAAGAGATAGATAAGACTCTACTTCCTCATTTAGAAGAGATAATTGTAATAGATAAAAAAGAAGAGCAGGAAAGCTATAAAGTACTGAGTGATATAATAAAAGAGAGTTCTATTTTATTCAAAAGTATAGATGTAGAGATAAATACCCCAGCAGTGATTCTCTACACTTCAGGAACGACTGGTTTTCCTAAAGGAGCAACGCTTTCACATAATAATATACTCTTTAGTATAGAAGAGACTATTTATCAAATCAATTTAAGCACAAATGATAAAAGTATACTCGTTTTACCTCTCTTTCATAACTATGGACAAATTGCAATATTAAACTCTACTCTATCAGCAGGAGCTACGCTAATTTTAGAAAAAGAGTTTAATATCAAAAAAGTACTATATTCAATTCAAAAGTATCAAGTAAGCTTGTTCTTTGGTGTACCTACCATCTATAATATTTTATTAGAAAATACCACACCAACTGAATTAAGCTCTTTAAGAGAATTTGTTTCAGCAGGTGCATCTTTACCACAAGAAATCTTTAATCGATGGCAAGAAAAATTTAAACTTACTATCCATGAACATTATGGGTTAAGTGAATGTTCAATGGTTTGTCACAACTCTAATATAGAAGAAAAAGAGGGGAGCGTTGGAAAAGCAGTTAGAGGAGTCGAGATAAAGATTATTGATGAACATGGAAATGGGCTTCCCAAAGGTCAAAAAGGTGAAGTAGCTATCAAAGGATCCAATATAATGCTTGGCTATTGGAACCTTCCTAAAGAGACTAAAGAAGCACTTCAAGAGGGGTGGTTTCACAGTGGTGATATTGGAACGATAGATGAGAGTGGATACTTAAGTATTGTTGATAGAAAAAAAGATATGGTAAATGTTGGAGGGCAAAATGTCTATCCTAGTGAAGTAGAACAAGTTTTATATACTCATCCTGATATCAAAGAGGTATCTGCTTATGGAGTAGTTGAACCCATATTGGGTGAAGAAGTTAGAGTAGCTATTATTTTAGAAGAAAATCAAAGTGTTAGTGAAGCAGATATTATCACTTTCTGTAGAGAAAATTTAGCTGATTATAAAGTACCTAGCAAGGTTGAATTTGTTGAACACTTGCCTAAAAGTAAAACGGGAAAAGTTCTTAAGAGGGTTCTAAAGAAAGAGGCAGAGGAACGAATTAAGAGATTTAATAAGGAATATATTGTTGAAGTTGATAACATCAAAGATTTTATCAAAAGTGAAATCAAGCTCTTTCTAGGTGTTCTACCAAATGATGAACAAAATTTTTTCAATATTGGTATGACCTCTTTGATGCTTATTCAACTGACCAATCGTTTAAATACTAAATTTGGAACATCCTTATCAACTACTATTGTTTTAGATCATTTCAATATCAATAAATTAACAACACATCTTATCAATTTACTCAATAATCAATCAAATCAAAAAGACAATAAATTACCAAGAAAACACAAAGAAGATAACACCTCTGTATTATCTAAAATGGACTCAACCCCAAAAGCCACCTCTTTTCAAAAAAGACTCTACGCCCTTAGTCAACTTGAGGAAAATCAAAGCCTCTATAACACTTACTCTATTTGGAAAACAAAAAACTTAGATATCCAAAAGACCAAAACCATTTTCAAGCAACTCTTTGATGCTAACTTAGCCTTAAAAATTAATCTTTTTGTTACAAATGGAGAGATTTGTCAAAAAATAAATCACAACCATTTTGAAGTAGAAGTTGTAGAGGTAGAATCTAACAAAGCAATAGAGTCAATTATAACTAACTATGTACTTAATCCTTTTGATTTAGAAAATGATCTACTCTTTCAAGTTGCTATTTTTAAAAAAGAAGATGATTTTTTCATTGCCATGAAAGTACACCATACTGTTTTTGATGGAACTTCAGCTAATATTATTGCAGAAAACTTTAAACGACTTTTCCTAGGTCAAGCTATTGAGAGCACTTTACATGATTACTTTGATTTTACTTTAGAGTATGAAGATATTTTAGAACAGAATATTTCAAAACAAGAGAAGTTTTGGCTAAATCAATTTAAAACTGTACCAGAAGCTTTAGCACTACCTATTGATAGTCCCTATCCATCGGTTCGAAGTTATGAGGGGGGAAAAGAGTATTTTACTATTGATACAACTTTAACCCAAAAACTCAAATGTGTAGCGAAAAACTATAATGTTTCTTTAAATACACTACTCTTTGCATCCTTTACAATTCTACTTAATAGAATCTCTTCACAAGATGATATCACGATAGGAGTTCCTGTCAATACACGAGGAGAGAAGTTTCATAATAGTGTTGGAATGTTTGTCAATACAATAGCGATGAGAGTTACTTTAGAGGAAAATATAAGCATTAAAACATATCTTCAAGAAATTCAAAGAACTTTTTTAGAAGCACTTGAACACAAAGAGTATCCACTTGAAAAATTAATAGAAAAGTTAAAAATAAAAAGAGATGCAAGTAAAAATACTCTCTTTGATGTGATGTTTGCGTATGAAGATGGAAGTGCTAGGGTGTTGGAAGAGCTTGGATTTGAAGAGTATACAATAAACAGTTCTTTAGCCGATTTTGATTTATCACTCAATATTATTGATAAGGGAAATCAGCTTGTTTGTGACTTTGATTATTATCATAAAATATTTAAAGCGTCTACGATTAAGAGGTTTGTTAGTTACTTTTTTGAAATATTAGAAGAGATTCAAAGTGATAAACAACTTAGTAAAGTGAATGTTGTTTCGCAAGAGGAGATTAACCTTCTTGATAGTTTTAACCAGACAGATAAAGCGTATCCAAAAGATAAGACCATTATTGAACTTTTTGAGGAGCAAGTCAAAAAGACACCAAATAACATAGCCGTTGTCTATGAAAATACAAAACTAACCTATCATGAACTCAATCAAAAAGCTAATCAGTTAGGACATTCTCTAAGAGAGAATCACAATGTCAAAGCCGATACGATTATACCGATTATGCTGGGCAGAAGTGAATGGATGATTATTACTATTTTTGGAGTGCTTAAAGCAGGAGGAGCCTATCTTCCGATTGACCCTGAGTACCCACAGGAGAGAGTAGCGTTTATGTTGAATGATTCAAGCGCTAATCTTTTACTAACTGATAAAGAAAACAACCAAAGTGGTAAAAAATATGGTCTTGATTTAGGAATTGAGGTAATTGATGTTCAAGAATTACAATACTCTAATAATGTAAAAAATTTAGAGATTGTTACTAAACCAAATAATCTATTTTACGTTATTTATACTTCTGGTAGTACAGGAAAACCAAAAGGGGTTTTAATCGAAAATAGAAGTGCTATTAATATTATTTATTATGGTGCTGAAATTCTTAATATGAGTCAAGAAAGTAAAGTTTTACAGTTTGCTTCGTTTGCGTTTGATGCTTCTATAGCCGAAATCTTTATAACATTACTCTTTGGAGCGACTTTAATCACAGCATCTAAAGATAAAATGCTTAAAGACATTAATGGTTTGGTACAAAAAGAGAATATAAATATAGTGGATATTCCACCTAGTTTACTTAATTCAATTGAAAATATAGAAAACTTAAAAACAATTATTACAGGAGGGGAGAGTGCTAAAGTAGAAGATGCACTTAAATATTCAAAAACAGCGAGATATATTAATGCTTACGGACCAACAGAAAGCTCCATAACGGCAACTACCTATCAAGTCAACCCCAATAAAGAGTATCAAACTATACCAATAGGGGAAGCGATTAATAATACTAAGCTCTATATTTTAAACCAAGAAAACCAAAGAGTGCCATTAGGAGTTAGTGGGGAACTCTACATAGCAGGAGATGGACTAGCAAGAGGTTATTTAAACCAACCAGAACTCACCGAAAAAGTCTTCATCAAGCATTCAAAACTAGGAAGAATCTATAAAACAGGAGATCTCGCCAAATACCAAGAAGATGGAAATATCGAGTATTTAGGAAGAGTAGATGATCAAGTAAAAATACGAGGATTCAGAATAGAGTTGGGTGAGATAGAAAACTCTATTTTAAGCTTTAAGGGTATAACAGAAGCAGTTGTTCTAGCTAAAGAGCAACTGTTGATAGCCTATGTGGTAGAAGAGAATAATTTAAATTCAGACGATTCTAAAAACATCATCGGAGGACTAAAAGCCCACCTAAAAAGTAAATTACCTTCTTACATGATACCAAGCTACTTCATAGAACTAGAAAGCTTACCACTCACCTCAAACGGAAAGATAGATAAGAAAGCCTTACCACAACATAATGAGGCAGATAACAGTAAAGTCTATATCGAAGCTTCCAATGAAACAGAGAAACAATTAGAATCTATCTTCTGTGAAGTACTAAAAGTAGATAAAGTGAGTATGGATGATAACTTCTTTGAGATAGGAGGACACAGCTTAACTGCCATCACTACCATTGCTAAAGTATCTAAAGCTTTTTTAGTAGAAATCAAACTGAAAGAGCTATTTCTCTATAACTCCATTCAAGGTTTAGCCAAACTTATTGCTTCTAAAAGCAAAGTAGAACATATTGAGATTTTACCATTAGAACCACAAGAAAGTTATGAGATATCCAATGCCCAAAGAAGACTTTGGGTACTGGATAAAATGCAAGATGGAAGTAATGTCTATAATATGCCAGAAGCACTAAGCTTTAAAGAGAACCTTAATAGTGAAGTACTACAAGAGAGTGTAAAAAGGTTAATTAATCGACATGAGATACTCAGAACCAACTTTAAAGAGCGTGCAGGAGAAGTCAGACAGGTTATAAGTAAAGAAGTAAATACTGTAGTAATAGAAGAGCTAACCCTTGAAAAAGATGAAGTAGATGTCTACTTACTTAAAGCTTCTACCGATATCTTTGATTTAGAAAAAGATGCATTAATAACTGTAAAAGTAATTAATAAGAATATTCTCTTTGTGAATATGCACCATATTATCTCTGATGGATGGTCAATCGCCATTATCGTTAAAGAGCTATCAGAACTCTATACAGCTTTAGATAATAAAGAGGAACCCAACCTAAAACCATTAAGTATTCACTATAAAGAGTACACAGCTTGGCAAAACAATCTTTTAAAAAATGAAGCTTATGTAGAGAAACACCAAAGCTATTGGCATGAAGCACTTAAAGGACATCAAACCTTAGAGTTCCCATTAGACCACAGTAGACCAAGTAGCCAAACATTTGAAGGAAGTCAGCTTAACTTTAAACTGAATACAGAACAGAGTAGAAAGTTAAAAAGCTTTAGCAAAGAGAGTACGCTCTTTACTGTAATCTTAACTATTACGAATATTCTTTTGTCTAAATACAGCAATCAAGAAGATATACTCTTAGGAACCCCAATAGCCAATAGAGGACATGAACAACTCTTTGACCAAATAGGATTCTATGTCAATACATTGGCACTAAGAACTAAGCTTGATAACACTAAAAGCTTTGAAGAGAATCTCTCAAGCATTACAGAAAAGACATTAGAAGCCTTTGAACATCAAAGTTATCCTTTTGATAAATTGGTAGATGAACTGGACTTAGAGAGAGACCTCAGTCAGAACCCTTTGTTTAATATGATGATTATTTTACAAAATACTGAACAAAATAAACTTAACTTCTCAAATAACGAAACAGAGATAAAAGTTATTGAAAGTAAAAGTGCTAAGTTTGATATGACTTTTAACTATATGGAGATAGAAGAAGAGATAGAGTTAAACATAGAGTACAACACAGCACTCTTTAATGCTTCAACCATAGAACGACTCTTCTTGAATTTAGAGACGCTCATAGCGAATATAAGCAACACAACGGTACTCAATGAACTGAATATCATTTCAAACGAAGAACAAACCTTACTAGAAAGCTTTAACCAAACACAAAAAGAGTATCCAAAAGATAAGACGATTATTGAACTCTTTGAGGAACAGGTCAAGAAGACTCCTAATAATATCGCTGTGGTTTATGAAGAGAGAGAACTCACTTATGAAGAGCTGAACCAAAAAGCCAATCAGCTGGGTCACTATTTAAGAGCAACCCAAAAGATTCAAGCTGATACTTTAGTCCCTATCATGTTAGATAGAAGTGAATGGATGATAATTGCTATTCTTGGAGTACTTAAAGCAGGTGGAGCTTATCTTCCAATTGACCCTGCGTATCCTGAAGATAGAATTAACTATATCTTAGAAGATTCTCAGGCAAGATTATTGCTTTGTGATAAAGTGAATTATCAACAAGCAGAAGAATATAGCAATAAGTTAAAGGTTGATGTTATTGAGGTAGAAGGTAATTCAAACAAAGAAGATTCTTATAAGAGTAGTAATACCCCTATAAAAAACCTAAACATCATTAATCAAGCTTCTGACTTGGCTTATGTTATTTATACTTCTGGGTCTACTGGTAAGCCTAAGGGGGTTATGGTCGAGCATAGTGGTATAGTTAATGCTGTTCTCAATCAAATAGAAGTTTATGGTATGAACGATACGGTACGATTACTTCAATTTACAACATTTACTTTTGATGTATCTGTATCTGAAATATTAACAACTTTGTTTTCAGGAGCTACTCTAGTAACTGCCAAAAAAGAGAAAGTATTTAATCAATTTAATACTATTATTAAAGATTATAATATCAATATGGTAAATATCACACCATCATTTCTGCAATCCATAGACGATAAAATTGAAGGACTTAATTTATTGGTTACAGCAGGAGAAAGTGCTACTGTAACAGATGCAATAAAACATGCTAAAGATTCTAGATATATTAATGCCTATGGACCAACAGAAACATTCTATGTATCTATGTATCAAGTAAACCCAAACAAAACCTATAAAACTATTCCAATCGGAAAACCCTTAGCGAACACCAAACTCTACATTCTAGACCAAGATCAAACGCAACTACCATTAGGAGCTATAGGAGAGCTCTACATCGCAGGAGAGGGTTTAGCAAGAGGGTATTTAAACAAACCAGAGTTAACAGAAAAGGTCTTCATTACTCACCCAAAACTAGGAAGAATCTATAAAACAGGAGATATTGCTAAATACCAAAAAGATGGAAATATTGAGTATTTAGGAAGAGTGGATGACCAAGTAAAAATAAGAGGATTCAGAATAGAGTTAGGAGAGATAGAAAACTCCATCCTAAGCTTTAAAGGTATAAAAGAGTCAGTTGTTTTAGCTAAAGAGCAACAGTTGATAGCGTATGTAGTAAAAGAGAATGCTTTAAATACTAAAAGTAATATTATTGAGGAACTAAAATCTCATCTAAAAAGTAAACTACCAAGCTACATGATACCAAGCTACTTCATAGAACTAGAAAACTTACCACTTACTCCAAACGGAAAGATAGATAAGAAAGCCTTACCAAGTGTAAATGAAGCAGATAATCATAAAGTCTATATAGAAGCTTCCAATGAAATAGAAGAACAATTGGCTGGAATTTTCGGTGAAGTACTTAAGTTAGATAAAGTTAGTATGGACGATAACTTCTTTGAGATAGGAGGACACAGTTTAAGAGCCATTAGTACCATTGCTAACGTATCCAAAGCCTTCTCCGTAGAGATTAAATTAAAAGAGCTATTTATCTATAACTCCATTCAAGGGTTAGCCAAACTGATAGCCTCTAAAAGCAAAGTAGAACATATAGAAATACTACCTTTAGAACTACAAGAGAGTTATGAGATATCCAATGCCCAAAGAAGACTCTGGGTACTGGATAAAATGCAAGATGGAAGCAATGTCTATAACATGCCAGGATCCTTACGCTTTAAAACAAATCTAACTATCTCAGTACTTCAAGAGAGTGTTACAAGATTGATTAATCGACATGAAATACTAAGAACGAACTTTAAAGAGAGTGCAGGAGAGCTAAGACAAGTAATAAGTGCTAAAGTAAATAAAGTAGTAATAGAAGAACTAAGCATCCAAGAAGATGAAGTAGATGCATACTTACTTCAAGCTGCTACATCCATTTTTGATTTAGAAAAAGATGTATTAATAGACGTCAAAGTGATTAATAGAAATATTCTCTTTGTCAATATGCATCACATTATTTCTGATGGATGGTCAATTACCATTATTATTAAAGAGCTTTCCTATCTCTATACAGCCTTAGACAATAAAGAGGAACCAAAGCTAAACCCATTAAGTATTCACTATAAAGAGTACACAGCTTGGCAAAACAATCTCTTAAAAGATGAAGCCTACTTAAAGAAACACCAAATCTATTGGCATGAAGCCCTTAAAGGACATCAAACCTTAGAGTTCCCATTAGACCATAGTAGACCAAGTAGCCAAACATTTGAAGGAAACTATCTTAACTTTAAACTAAATCAAGAACAAAGTAGAAAGTTAAAGAGCTTTACCAAAGAGAGTACACTCTTTACTGTAATCTTAACTATTACCAATATCCTTTTGTCTAAATACAGCAATCAAGAAGATATACTCTTAGGAACTCCAATAGCTAATAGAGGACATGAACAACTCTTTGATCAAATAGGCTTCTATGTCAATACATTGGCATTACGAACTAAGCTTGATAACACTAAAAGCTTTGAAGAGAATCTCTTAACCATTACAGAAAAGACATTAGAAGCCTTTGAACACCAAAGCTATCCTTTTGATAAATTGGTAGATGAATTGGACTTGGAACGAGACTTAAGTCAGAATCCTCTCTTTAACATGATGATTGTCTTACAGAACAATGAACAGAGCGAACTCAACTTCTCAAATAATCAAACAGAAGTACAAGCAATTGATACTAAAAGTGCTAAGTTTGATATGACCTTTAACTATACGGAGATAGAAGAAGAGATAGTATTAGAGATAGAATACAATACAGCCCTTTTTAATGCTACAACCATAGAGCGACTCTTTTTGAACTTAGAGATGCTTATAGCAAACATCAATAACACAACCATACTTAATGAACTCAACATTATTTCAAACGAAGAGCAAACTTTACTCAAAAGCTTCAACGAAACCCAAAAAGAGTACCCAAAAGATAAAACGATTATTGAACTCTTTGAAGAACAGGTTAGAAAGAGTCCAAATAATATTGCTGTGGTGTATGAAGAGAGAGAACTTACTTACCAAGAGCTTAATCAAAGAGCTAATAGTTTAGCCCATTATCTAATTGAATTAGGAATAAGTACTGATGATTTAGTAGGTGTTAATGTTAATCGTTCATTAGAGATGATTATTTCCATACTAGGAGTACTAAAATCAGGTGGAGCTTATATACCAATAGATTCTTCTTATCCTGAAGATAGAGTTGAATATATGATTCAAGACTCTAAAGCTAAAGTGGTATTAACCAATAAGGCATTAAAAGAGAAATTGACTACTCTTACTAATACAACAACCATCATTAGTATAGAGGAGTTTAATGATGAACATATTCATTATCCAATAATAAATCCTAAAGTATCAGTAAAAAAGAGTAACTTGATGTATGTTCTTTATACTTCAGGTTCAACAGGAACACCAAAAGGGGTTATGGTTGAACATCACACCTTTATTAATCTACTTCAATGGTACAGTGAAACATTTAATATCAATGAGAGCAATAAAACTCTTTTAATCATATCCTTTGCCTTTGATGCTTCCACTAAAAACTTATTGGCTCCCTTGGTACATGGAGGAGAGTTAATATTGTCGGATGGTCAATACTATAATCCTGAACATATAATTGACTTAATAGATAAACATCAAATAACGCTCATCAATAGTGTGCCTAGTGCCTTTAAACCAATACTGAATCTCTTAGAGAACAAACAAAATGGATACCAAGCACTCTCTTCTTTAAAAGATATTGCTTTTGCAGGAGAATCATTAGATATAAACTTCTTTAAAAGATTTCTAGAAGTATCTAATATTAATATATTTAATACCTATGGACCAACAGAAGCAACCGATGTGACCCATTATAAGCAAATAGATAGAGTTAAGCAAGATATTTCAATTGGTAAATCGATACCTAATACAAAAGCATACATCCTAAACCAAACTCAAACCCAACTCCCCTTAGGAGCAAGAGGAGAGCTCTACATAGCAGGAGACGGATTAGCAAGAGGCTATTTAAACCAACCCGAACTGACCAACAAAGTCTTCATCAACCATCCAACATTAGGACGAATCTATAAAACAGGTGATATTGCTAAATATCAAGAAGATGGAAATATAGAATACTTAGGACGAGTAGATGACCAAGTAAAAATAAGAGGATTTAGAATAGAGTTAGGAGAGATAGAAAACTCTATTTTAAGCTTTAAAGGCATCAAAGAAGCAGTAGTTCTAGCTAAAGAACAACAGTTGATAGCGTATGTGGTAGAAGGTACTGATTTAAGCAATGATGATTCTAAAAACATCATCGAAGCACTAAAAGCTCACCTAAAAAGTAAATTACCAAGCTACATGATACCAAGCTACTTCATCGAACTAGAAAGCTTACCACTCACCCCAAATGGAAAGATAGATAAGAAAGCCTTACCAAGTGTAAATGAAGCAGATAATCATAAAGTCTATATTGAAGCTTCTAATGAAACAGAAAAGAAATTAGAATCTATCTTCTGTGAAGTACTAAAAGTAGACAAAGTGAGTATGGATGATAACTTCTTTGAAGTAGGTGGACATAGCTTAACAGCCATCACTACCATTGCTAAAGTGTCTAAAACGTTTAGTGTAGAGATTAAACTAAAAGAACTGTTCATTTATAACTCCATTCAAGGTTTAGCCAAACTGATAGCCTCTAAAACCAAAGTAGAGCATATCGCGATTCTACCATTAGAACCACAAAAGAGTTATGAAGTATCCAATGCCCAAAGAAGACTCTGGGTACTGGATAAAATGCAAGATGGAAGCAATGTCTATAACATGCCAGAAGCTTTACGCTTTAAAGAAAATCTTAATATGGAAGTACTCCAAGAGAGTGTTACAAGATTGATTAATCGACATGAGATACTCAGAACCAACTTTAAAGAGCGTGCAGGAGAAGTAAGACAGGTTATAAGTAAAGAAGTAAATGAAGATATTATAGAAGTACTAGAACTTAAAGAAGATGAAGTAAATGATTACTTACTTAAAAGTGCTACAGCCATCTTTGATTTAGAAAAAGATGCGTTACTAAGTTTAAAAGTTATTAATGGAAATATCCTTTTTGTGAATATGCACCACATTGTCTCTGATGGATGGTCAATCGCCATTATCGTTAAAGAGCTATCAGAACTCTATACAGCTTTAGATAATAAAGAAGAACCAAAGCTAAAACCATTAACCATTCACTATAAAGAGTATACAGCTTGGCAAAACAATCTTTTAAAAAATGAAGCTTATTTAGAGAAACACCAAAGCTATTGGCATGAAGCCCTTAAAGGACATCAAACCCTAGAATTCCCATTAGACCATAGTAGACCAAGTAGCCAAAGCTTTGAAGGAAGCCATCTCAACTTTAAACTAAATACAGAACAGAGTAGAAAACTAAAGAGCTACACTAAAAATAGTACCCTCTTTACTGTAATCTTAACTATTACCAATATCCTTTTGTCTAAATATAGCAATCAAGAAGATATACTCTTAGGAACCCCAATAGCCAATAGAGGACATGAACAACTCTTTGACCAAATAGGACTCTATGTCAATACCTTGGCATTACGAACCAAACTGGATAACACTAAAAGCTTTGAAGAGAATCTCTCAAGCATTACAGAAAAGACATTAGAAGCCTTTGAACACCAAAGCTATCCTTTTGATAAGTTGGTAGATGAACTGGACTTGGAGAGAGACTTAAGTCAGAATCCTCTTTTCAACATGATGATTGTTTTACAGAACAATGAACAGAGCGAACTCAATTTCTCAAATAACCAAACAGAATTACAGGTCATTGATACCAAAAGTGCTAAGTTTGATATGACCTTTAACTATATGGAAATAGAAGAAGAGATAGTATTAAACATAGAGTACAATACAGCACTCTTTAATGCTTCAACCATAGAGCGACTCTTTTTGAACTTAGAGACACTTGTAGAGAACATTAGTAACACAACGGTACTCAATGAACTCAACATTATTTCAAACCAAGAACAAACTTTACTCCAAAGCTTCAACCAAACACAAAAAGAGTATCCAAAAGATAAGACGATTATTGAACTCTTTGAGGAACAGGTCAAGAAAACACCTAATAATATTGCAGTGGTTTATGAAAAGAGAGAACTGACTTATGAAGAGCTGAACCAAAAAGCCAATCAGCTGGGTCACTACTTAAGAGTAACACAGAACATTCAAGCTGATACCTTAGTGCCTATTATGGTTGATAGAAGTGAATGGATGATTATTGCTATTCTTGGAGTACTTAAATCAGGTGGAGCTTATCTTCCGATTGACCCTGAGTACCCTGAGGATAGAATAAGCTATATGTTAAATGACTCTAAGGCTAAGATATTATTAAGTGATATGAAGAACAGAAATAAGGCTGATACTTATAGTCAAACACTCAATATACAAAGTGTTGATGTTGAGGCATTAGACTACAGTACAAAAGGTTCTTTAGATGATACTAATTTAGAGATTATCAATAGCTCTTCTGATTTGGCGTATGTTATTTATACTTCTGGGAGTACAGGGAAACCGAAAGGAGTTATGTTAACACAAAGTAATGTTACATCCTTTACAGCTAATATGAAAAAGAAGTTTAATATTAAAGAAAGAGAAACTATCTACGCAATCACAACGATAGCCTTTGATATTTCTGTATTAGAATTAATTTCTTCTCTACTTACTAACCTAACAGTTGTCATCGCTTCTTCTAATAATCTTGAAGAAAATATTAAAGAGATAGAAAACAATCCTATTGATATTATACAGACAACTCCTACACGGTATAACGCGTTAATGGATTTAAATCCACAAGCTTTAAAGAAAGTGAATAAACTCTTAATAGGTGGAGAGAAGTTAAATAAAGAGGTATTAAGTAAATTACAAACATTAGACTGTGAACTCTATAATGTATATGGACCTACAGAAGCTACAGTATGGTCAACCGTTAAAAGAGTAGATATAGGTGAACTTAATATTGGACAACCTTTATGTAATGAAATGGCATACATCCTAGACCAAAACCAACAAGAACTTCCTTTAGGAGCAATAGGAGAACTCTACATAGCAGGAGATGGCTTAGCAAGAGGATACCTAAACAAACCAGAGTTAACCAAAAAGGTCTTCATCAACCATCCAACCCTAGGAAGAATCTATAAAACAGGAGATATTGCTAAATACCAAGAAGATGGAAATATAGAATACTTAGGACGAGTAGATGACCAAGTAAAAATAAGAGGATTTAGAATAGAGTTAGGAGAGATAGAAAACTCTATCTTAAGCTTTAAAGGAATCAAAGAAGCAGTAGTTCTAGCCAAAGAGCAACAGTTGATAGCGTATGTGGTAAAAGGTACTGATTTAAGCAATGATGATTCTAAAAACATCATCGAAGCGTTAAAAGTCAACCTAAAGAGTAAACTACCTTCCTACATGATACCAAGCTACTTTATAGAGTTAGAATCATTACCATTGACTCCAAATGGAAAGATAGATAAGAAAGCATTACCAAGTGTCAATGAAGTAGATAATCATAAAGTCTATATTGAAGCTTCCAATGAAACAGAAAAGAAATTAGAATCTATCTTCTGTGAAGTACTAAAAGTAGACAAAGTGAGTATGGATGATAACTTCTTTGAGGTAGGTGGACATAGTTTAACAGCCATTACTACCATTGCTAAAGTATCCAAAGCATTCTCAGTAGAGATAAAACTAAAAGAACTGTTCATCTATAACTCCATTCAAGGGTTAGCCAAACTGATAGCCTCTAAAACGAAAGTAGAACATATCGCCATTCTACCATTAGAACCACAAGAGAGTTATGAAGTATCCAATGCCCAAAGAAGACTCTGGGTACTGGATAAAATGCAAGATGGAAGCAATGTGTATAACATGCCAGAAGCTTTACGCTTTAAAGAAAATCTTAATATCGAAGTACTTCAAGAGAGTGTTACAAGATTGATTAATCGACATGAGATACTCCGAACCAACTTTAAAGAGCGTGCAGGAGAAGTAAGACAGGTTATAAGTAAAGAAGTAAATGAAGATATTATAGAAGTACTAGAACTTAAAGAAGATGAAGTAAATGATTACTTACTTAAAAGTGCTACAGCCATCTTTGATTTAGAAAAAGATGCGTTACTAAGTTTAAAAGTTATTAATGGAAATATCCTTTTTGTGAATATGCACCACATTGTCTCTGATGGATGGTCAATCGCCATTATCGTTAAAGAGCTATCAGAACTCTATACAGCTTTAGATAATAAAGAAGAACCAAAGCTAAAACCATTAACCATTCACTATAAAGAGTATACAGCTTGGCAAAACAATCTTTTAAAAAATGAAGCTTATTTAGAGAAACACCAAAGCTATTGGCATGAAGCCCTTAAAGGACATCAAACCCTAGAATTCCCATTAGACCATAGTAGACCAAGTAGCCAAAGCTTTGAAGGAAGCCATCTCAACTTTAAACTAAATACAGAACAGAGTAGAAAACTAAAGAGCTACACTAAAAATAGTACCCTCTTTACTGTAATCTTAACTATTACCAATATCCTTTTGTCTAAATATAGCAATCAAGAAGATATACTCTTAGGAACCCCAATAGCCAATAGAGGACATGAACAACTCTTTGACCAAATAGGACTCTATATCAATACCTTGGCACTAAGAACTAAGCTTGATAACACAAAGAGCTTTGAAGAGAATCTCTCAAGCATTACAGAAAAGACATTAGAAGCCTTTGAACACCAAAGCTATCCTTTTGATAAATTGGTAGATGAACTGGACTTGGAGAGAGACTTAAGTCAGAATCCTATTTTCAACATGATGATTGTTTTACAGAACAATGAACAGAACGAACTCAATTTCTCAAATAACCAAACTGAATTACAGGTCATTGATACCAAAAGTGCTAAGTTTGATATGACCTTTAACTATATGGAGATAGAAGAAGAGATAGTATTAAACATAGAGTACAACACAGCACTCTTTAAAGCTTCAACCATAGAGCGACTCTTTTTGAACTTAGAGACACTTGTAGAGAACATTAGTAACAGAACGGTACTCAATGAACTTAACATTATTTCAAATGAAGAACAAACTTTACTCCAAAGCTTCAACCAAACACAAAAAGAGTATCCAAAAGATAAGACGATTATTGAACTCTTTGAGGAACAGGTCAAGAAAACACCTAATAATATTGCAGTGGTTTATGAAAAGAGAGAACTGACTTATGAAGAGCTGAACCAAAAAGCCAATCAGCTGGGTCACTACTTAAGAGTAACACAGAACATTCAAGCTGATACCTTAGTGCCTATTATGGTTGATAGAAGTGAATGGATGATTATTGCTATTCTTGGAGTACTTAAATCAGGTGGAGCTTATCTTCCGATTGACCCTGAGTATCCTGAAGATAGAATAAGCTATATGTTGGAAGACTCTCAGGCTAGATTATTACTTTGTGATACTACTAATTATGCTAAAACAATAAGTGAGTTAGATACTTTAAATCTTAATATTATTGATATTGAAACTTTTGGAAAAGAAAATAATGCTTTAGATACTAATTTAGAATCTATTAACAGTGCTTCAAACTTAGCCTATGTTATTTATACTTCTGGGTCTACTGGAAAGCCTAAAGGGGTGATGTTAACACATTCTAACCTTTCATCTTTCACCTTTTGGGGATTAAATGAATTTAAAGATACTTCATTTGATTTAATGTACTTTGCAACATCATATTGTTTTGATATTTCACTTTTTGAAATATTCTTTACCTTAGCTAAATCAAAAACAATAAAAGTATTAAAATCAGGAATTGATATATTAAATCATTTACATAAAGATAAAAATATCTTTATTAATACGGTTCCCTCTGTAGTAAAATTGCTATTAGAAGAGAAAGCCAATTTATCTAATGTTACTACCCTTAATATGGCAGGAGAACCTATAGCTAAAAATATTATTGATTCTCTTATTGATAAAGAGATAGATATAAGAAACCTTTATGGACCAACAGAAGCTACTATTTATGCTACCTCTTATCAATTCAAAGACACTTCAAAAGTACTTATTGGTAAATCTCTTTCAAATAATAGTATTTACATTCTAGACCAACATCAAATGCAACTACCATTAGGAGCGATAGGAGAACTCTACATCGCAGGAGACAGCTTAGCAAGAGGATACCTAAACAAACCAGAACTCACAGAACAAGTGTTCATCAATCATCCAAACCTAGGAAGAATCTATAAAACAGGTGATATCGTCAAATACCAAGAAGATGGAAATATTGAATACTTAGGACGTGTGGATGACCAAGTAAAAATAAGAGGATTCAGAATAGAGTTAGGAGAGATAGAAAACTCTATTTTAAGCTTTAAAGGAATCAAAGAAGCAGTAGTTCTAGCCAAAGAGCAACAGTTGATAGCGTATGTGGTAGAAGATACTGATTTAAGTAATAATGATTCTGAAAATATCATTGAAGCGTTAAAAGCCCACCTAAAAAGTAAACTACCAAGCTACATGATTCCAAGCTATTTTATAGAGTTAGAATCATTACCATTGACGCCTAATGGAAAGATAGACAAAAAAGCTTTACCTGAAGTCAATCAAGAAGAGAGTGGTAAAACATACATAGAACCTAAAAATGAAAATGAAACCATTGTAATAGAAGCCTTTTTAGAAGTATTAACCATAAAGAAAATTTCAACAGAAGATAACTTCTTTGAAATAGGTGGAGACTCTATTAAAGCGATTCAAATTACTTCTAAAATAGCCAGTAAAGGGTATAAGCTTGATATAAAAAGTATCTTTAAAGCCAGTAGCATTAAAGAGTTGGCAACGTACCTTGAAAAGAGTACAAGAGTTATTGCACAAATAAGTGTAGAAGGAGCGATAGAACTCAACCCAATCCAACAATGGTTCTTTGAAAATTCTACCCCTAAAAACCATTTTAACCAATCGGTCTTTTTCAAGATGAAGGAGTCTATCTCTGAGGAGATTCTCAACATTGTTATTAAGAAATTACAAATACATCATGATATTCTAAGAGTGAACTATCCAAAGAATAAAAAGGGTGAATTTAACCAAATAAATCATGCTGTTGATTTCCCTATTGATGTAGAAGTGGTCAAGTTAAAGAGCTTAGAGTCTATAGAAGCCCAAACCGATACCTTCCAAGCTTCATTTAATATAGAAGAGTCATCACTCATGAAAGTGGTACTCTTTAAAACAGAGCAGGAAGAGGACAGATTGCTAATTATTTTACACCATTTGATTGTAGATGGTGTTTCATGGAGAATACTACTTGAAGACTTTAATAATGCCTATAACGATTATAAAAATGGTTTAGACATTCAATTGCCTTTAAAAACAGATTCTTTTAAAAGCTATACAGTAGCTTTGAATAGTTATGTAAAAACCATTCCAATCCAATTAGCCTACTGGCAAGAGGTTACTAATCATGAATTAATTGTTCCTTGTGATAATGAAGTAGTAATACGCTTAGGTAAAAACAGAAAGTCATCCAACTTTACGTTATCCAAAGAGGAGACTAGAAATCTTTTAGAAGAGTCGAACTTTGCTTATAACACACAGATTAATGATTTACTGCTTACAGCACTTAGTCTTGCTCTGTATAGAAGCTTCTCCATGAAAGAGGTATTAATTACATTAGAAGGACATGGAAGAGAAGAGGTGCTAGATGTAGATCTCTCAAGAACCATAGGATGGTTTACTACAGCCTATCCTGTAAAGTTAGCATATCATCAAGAGCAAACCCTAGAGCATCAGATTAAACACATGAAAGAGTCTCTAAGATCCATTCCTGATAAAGGGCTAGGTTATGGAGTACTTAAATACATCAGTAAAGAAGCATTAAGTTATACCCCTCAGATATCTTTTAACTACTTAGGAGAGTTTGATAACAGTTTAAATACTGAACTCTTTGAGATGGCAAGAGAGAGTGCAGGAGCCTCAGAAGGAGAGGATTTCACTTCTGAGTATAAATTGGACATGAACGCCATTATTACAGACAATCAATTTTCTATGTCCATTGCGTATGATGAGTTTGAATTTAATGAAGAGCGTATAGAGCAATTAACCCATTATCTCAAAGCCTCTTTGGTCGAGGTGGTTGAACATTGTCAAAGAAAAGAGAGTACAGAGTTGACTCCTAGTGATATTGATGCTGATAATTTGGATATTGAAGCACTAAATAATTTTTTAGAAATTATAAACAAAGGTATATAAAATGGTAAAAAACATCTATTCTTTAACCCCTTTACAAGAGGGAATACTATTTCACTCTTTCAGTAAAGAAGCAAATGAGTCTCCTTACTTTGAACAGATAAGCTTTGATGTGGAAGGTAACTTTAGTTCAGAACTCTTTAAAGAGAGTTGGAATGAACTGATAAAAAGACATGACATACTTAGAACTATTTTTATCTATGACCAAGTCTCTGAATATAAACAGGTTGTTTTAAAAAAAGGAGAGATTAATTTAAGTTATCAAGACATTGTGGCAATGGGAGAGGAGCAAGAAGCTTATATAAAAAGATTTGAGAGAGAAGATAGAGAGCGTTACTTTGAACTCTCTAAAGAGAATCCTTTACGATTAAAAGTCTTTAAGGTGAACGAGAACGTTCATACCATTGTCTTGTCAAATCATCATATCTTAATCGATGGATGGTCACTAGGTGTAATCTTTGAAGAACTCTTTACTATCTATAGTGCATTAAAAGCAAAAAGAGCCATTGACTTACCTATTGCTAAACCTTATAGTAATTATATTAAATGGTTAAAGAAACAAGATATGGATACAACCAAAATATTCTGGAGTAACTACTTAGAAGGTTATGAAACCGATGTACTCATTCCTAAAAAGCTTAATGCCAAAGAGCAAGGGTATAGAGCTAAAGAGGAGAAGTTGATTATTAGTAAAGAGCAGACCCTACAACTTCAAAAACTGACTCAAAAGTATGCCGTTACCACCAATGCTTTAATAGAGACCATTTGGGCTATTGTGATGGCAAAGTATAATAACAGTAATGATGTTGTCTTTGGTTCTACTGTATCAGGAAGAGTTGATGGGCTTGAAGGAATTGATAAGATGGTAGGACTCTTTATTAATACCATTCCTGTTAGAGTACAATTCTCTAATGAAGATAACTTTATTACCTTGCTTCAAAAGGTTATGAAGAGTGCTATTGTAGCCAAAGACCATCATCATTATTCTTTAGCTGAGATACAGAATTTAACCCCTCTTAAAAACAATCTGATTAAACAGTTGATGGTATTTGAGAACTATCCTATCTCAACAGATGAAGATGATACTTTAGGGTTTGAACTAGGAAATATTAGAAACTTCTCTCAAACCAATTATGACTTCTTGATTATGATTCATGCTTTAGAGACGATTAATATTGAGTTCCACTACAATGAACTGCTTTATAGTAAAGCGACTTTAAATAATATTAAAAACTCTTTTGCACAAGTAATTGATGCGTTTATTACTTTACCCCAGAACAATGTGAGTGAACTCAACATTATTTCAAACGAAGAGCAAAATTTACTTCAAAGCTTTAACCAAACGCAAAACGATTATCCAAAAAATAAAACGATTATTGAACTCTTTGAGGAACAGGTCAAGAAGACTCCTAATAATATCGCTGTGGTTTATGAAAACAGAGAATTGACTTATGAAGAGTTGAACCAAAAAGCTAATCAGCTAGGTCACTATTTAAGAGAAACCCAAAACATTCAAGCTGATACTTTAATGCCTATTATGGTTGATAGAAGTGAATGGATGATAATTGCTATTCTTGGAGTACTTAAATCAGGTGGAGCTTATCTTCCGATTGACCCTGAGTATCCTGAAGATAGAATTACTTATATGTTGGAAGATTCTAAAGCTACTTTAGTGCTTTGTGATACTACTAATTATGGTAAAGCAATAAGTAATTTAAATGCCTTAACTCTTAATATTATTGATATTGAAACTTTTGAAAAAGAGAACAATGCTTTAAGTACTAATCTAGACTCTATTAATAGTGCTTCAAACTTAGCCTATGTTATTTATACTTCGGGGAGTACTGGTAAGCCTAAGGGGGTTATGGTTGAACATGCTGGAGTAGTAAACCGTATAACATGGATGAAAAAAGAGTATAACCTTGATAGTAATGATACTATTTTACAAAAGACACCATTCTCCTTTGATGTATCAGTATGGGAACTACTTTTACCAATGATATATGGTACCAAGTTGGTATTTGCTAAACCTAATGGACATAAAGATAATGAGTACTTAATAGAACTTATTAAAAAAGAGTCGATTAGCTTTATGCACTTTGTACCTTCTATGTTGTCTACCATGCTTTACAATAAAGAACTTAGTAATTGTAATTCATTAAGAAATATTGTCTGTAGTGGAGAAGCTTTACCTTTGGATACGATAAATAGTTTTTATGATATATTAGAAGATAATAATCTAAAATTACATAATCTCTATGGACCAACAGAAGCTTCTATTGATGTGAGTTCTTTTTATTGTGATAAGACTAAAACCTATAAAAGCATCCCAATAGGAAAACCAATAGCGAACACCAAACTCTACATCCTAGACCAAACTCAAAACCAACTACCCTTAGGAGCAATAGGAGAACTCTACATAGCAGGAGATGGCTTAGCAAGAGGCTACCTAAACAAACCAGAGTTAACCAAAAAGGTCTTCATCAACCATCCAACCCTAGGAAGAATCTATAAAACAGGAGATATTGCTAAATACCAAGAAGATGGAAATATAGAATACTTAGGACGAGTAGATGACCAAGTAAAAATAAGAGGATTCAGAATAGAGTTAGGAGAGATAGAAAACTCTATCCTAAGCTTTAAAGGAATCAAAGAAGCAGTAGTTCTAGCCAAAGAGCAACAGTTGATAGCGTATGTGGTAGAAGAGACTAAAGAGAGTATCGAAGAACTAAAAGCTCACCTAAAAAGTAAATTACCAAGCTACATGATACCAAGCTACTTCATCGAACTAGAAAGCTTACCACTCACTCCAAATGGAAAGATAGATAAGAAAGCCTTACCAAGTGTAAATGAAGCAGATAATCATAAAGTCTATATTGAAGCTTCTAATGAAACAGAAAAGAAATTAGAAAGTATCTTTTGTGAAGTCCTAAAAGTAGACAAAGTGAGTATGGATGATAACTTCTTTGAAGTAGGTGGACATAGTTTAACAGCCATCACTACCATTGCTAAAGTATCCAAAGCATTCTCAGTAGAGATAAAACTAAAAGAACTGTTCATCTATAACTCCATTCAAGGGTTAGCCAAACTAATAGCCTCTAAAACCAAAGTAGAGCATATCGCGATTCTACCATTAGAACCACAAGAGAGTTATGAGGTATCCAATGCCCAAAGAAGACTTTGGGTACTGGATAAAATGCAAGATGGAAGCAATGTCTATAACATGCCAGAAGCTTTACGCTTTAAAGAAAATATTAATATGGAAGTACTCCAAGAGAGTGTTACAAGATTGATTAATCGACATGAGATACTCAGAACCAACTTTAAAGAGCGTGCAGGGGAAGTAAGACAGGTTATAAGTAAAGAAGTAAATGAAGATATTATAGAAGTACTAGAACTTAAAGAAGATGAAGTAAATGATTACTTACTTAAAAGTGCTACAGCCATCTTTGATTTAGAAAAAGATGCGTTACTAAGTTTAAAAGTTATTAATGGAAATATCCTCTTTGTGAATATGCACCACATTGTTTCTGATGGATGGTCAATCGCCATTATCGTTAAAGAGCTATCAGAACTCTATACAGCTTTAGATAATAAAGAGGAACCCAATCTAAAACCATTAACCATTCACTATAAAGAGTACACAGCTTGGCAAAACGCTCTCTTAAAAGATGAAGCTTATTTAGAGAAACACCAAAGCTATTGGCATAAAGCTCTTAAAGGACATCAAACCCTAGAATTCCCATTAGACCATAGTAGACCAAGTAGCCAAACATTTGAAGGAAGCCATCTCAACTTTAAACTAAATACAGAACAGAGTAGAAAACTAAAGAGCTACACTAAAAATAGTACCCTCTTTACCGTAATCTTAACTATTACGAATATCCTTTTGTCTAAATACGGCAATCAAGAAGATATACTCTTAGGAACCCCAATAGCCAATAGAGGACATGAACAACTCTTTGACCAAATAGGACTCTATGTCAATACCTTGGCACTAAGAACTAAGCTTGATAACACAAAGAGCTTTGAAGAGAATCTATCAACCATTACAGAAAAGACATTAGAAGCCTTTGAACATCAAAGCTATCCTTTTGATAAGTTGGTAGATGAACTGGACTTGGAACGAGACTTAAGTCAGAATCCTCTTTTCAACATGATGATTGTTTTACAGAACAATGAACAGAGCGAACTCAATTTCTCAAATAACCAAACTGAATTACAGGTCATTGATACCAAAAGTGCTAAGTTTGATATGACCTTTAACTATATGGAGATAGAAGAAGAGATAGTATTAAACATAGAGTACAACACAGCACTCTTTAATGCTTCAACTATAGAGCGACTCTTTTTGAACTTAGAGACACTTGTAGAGAACATTAGCAACACAACGATACTGAATGAACTCAACATCATTTCAAACAAAGAACAAACCTTACTAGAAAGCCTTAACCAAACACAAAAAGAGTATCCAAAAGATAAGACAATTATTGAACTCTTTGAGGAACAGGTCAAGAAAACACCTAACAATATTGCCGTGGTCTATGAAGAGAGAGAACTCACTTATAAAGAACTGAACCAAAAAGCCAATCAACTCGGACACTATTTAAGAGACACACAGAACATAGAAGCTGATACCTTAGTACCTATATTGCTTGATAGAAGTGAATGGATGATTATTGCTATTCTTGGTGTTCTTAAATCAGGTGGAGCTTATCTTCCGATTGACCCTGAGTATCCTGAGGATAGAATTGCTTATATGTTGGAAGATTCTAAAGCTACTTTAGTGCTTTGTGATACTACTAATTATGCTAAAGCAATAAGTAATTTAAATACTTTAAATCTTAATATTATTGATATTGAATCATTTGGAAGAGAGAATACTTTCCCGACTAAGAACCTAAGTATCATTAACAGTGCTTCAAACTTAGCCTATGTTATTTATACTTCTGGGTCTACTGGTAAGCCTAAAGGGGTGATGTTAACACAAAAGAATGTTACATCCTTTACAGCTAACATGAAAGAGAAGTTTAATATTAAAGAGAGAGAAACTATCTATGCAATCACAACGATAGCCTTTGATATTTCTGTATTAGAATTAATTTCTTCTCTACTTACTAACCTAACAGTTATCATCGCTTCTTCTAATAATCTTGAAGAAAATATTAAAGAGATAGAAAATAATCCTATTGACATTATACAGACAACTCCTACACGCTATAACGCTTTAATGGATTTAAATCCACAAGCTTTAAAGAGAGTGAATAAACTCTTAATAGGTGGAGAGAAGTTAAATAAAGAGGTATTAAGTAAATTACAAACATTAGACTGTGAACTCTATAATGTGTATGGACCTACAGAAGCTACGGTATGGTCAACCGTTAAAAGAGTAGATATGGGTGAACTTAATATTGGAAAACCTTTATGTAATGAAATGGCATACATCCTAACCCAAACCCAAACGCAACTACCATTAGGAGCAATAGGAGAACTCTACATAGCAGGAGATGGATTAGCAAGAGGCTATTTAAACCAACCCGAACTGACCAACAAAGTCTTTATCAACCATCCAACATTAGGACGAATCTATAAAACAGGTGATATTGCTAAATATCAAGAAGATGGAAATATAGAATACTTAGGACGAGTAGATGACCAAGTAAAAATAAGAGGATTTAGAATAGAGTTAGGAGAGATAGAAAACTCTATTTTAAGCTTTAAAGGCATCAAAGAAGCAGTAGTTCTAGCTAAAGAACAACAGTTGATAGCGTATGTGGTAGAAGGTACTGATTTAAGCAATGATGATTCTAAAAACATCATCGAAGCACTAAAAGCTCACCTAAAAAGTAAATTACCAAGCTACATGATACCAAGCTACTTCATCGAACTAGAAAGCTTACCACTCACCCCAAATGGAAAGATAGATAAGAAAGCCTTACCAAGTGTAAATGAAGCAGATAATCATAAAGTCTATATTGAAGCTTCTAATGAAACAGAAAAGAAATTAGAAAGTATCTTCTGTGAAGTCCTAAAAGTAGACAAAGTGAGTATGGATGATAACTTCTTTGAAGTAGGTGGACATAGTTTATCTGCTATTAAAGTCATCTCTAATATCAATAAACATTTTAACCAAGAGATAAGTCTAGCAGAGATATTTAAAAAATCAAGTATTCAAGAGTTGGTAATAGTTATAAACACTATAGGGAATAAGAAAGAAAAAAAGAAAGATTCTCTACCTTATAAACTCTATAATGAAGATAAAAAAGATGTGATTATGGTATTCCCAACCATGTTCCATTCTGTAGATGATATATTTATGCATAAATTAACTCAAGAATTAAGTGAATATAAAATCTATGCCTTTGAATTCTTAGAAGCAAAAAATCGAATAGAGCAATACTGTAAACTACTAAATACTTTAGAAGATGAATTTAGCTTCTTTGGTTATTCTAGTGGAGGACAATTAGGATTTGAAGTCATTAAAGCTTTAGAGAAACAGAATCTTAAAAAACCCAAAAAATTAATTTTACTGGACTCTTGGAAAACCACTGAACTCAATAGCTTTGGTGAAAGAGAGAGAGAAGACATGTTCGAGATGTTAAAAGAGGATGGATTAGAGTTGGATAATGGTAAAATGAATGCTTTCATTGATATGGCTAATGCTACGATTAATAAAGGCGTGATTGATATGGATATAGCGTTAATTAAAGCAGGTATCCCACATAAAGAGACTATGGAGAAGTACTCTCAATCATGGGAAAGCAATACCTCTCAGAGTTATATAGTGTATGAAGGGTTTGGTAATCATGAAGATATGGTCAAAGATGGATATATTACACAGAATTCTGAACTGATAAAAAAGTGTTTAAGTAAGGTATTGGTCTGTGAAAATGATTAAAAGATTAAGGTAACCATTCAGCATCGCTTCAAAAAATCTATAATAGGAGTATTTTAGCTTAAATAATAAACTTTTCAGTTTATTATTTATTTTTCACCTAAAGATGAATGGTTGCCTTTTAGTTTTTTAATCTCTTATTTGAGTAAGTGGTTTTCTATTTTAAGCAGATTATTTTCTTCTTAAAAACAGTTACTTTACTATATCTAAAAATGCTTTTATACTCACTGTTCTTGGTGTTTTCTGGACTTCGTTGTGGTTTTTCTTGGTGTGCTGAATGGTTACCTTTAAAGATAGCTCCAGAACTAAAGCCTTACTTGTTGGAATTGGGTAATAACTTTTTAAAATATAATATTACAAATATACTACCATTACGAAGTGCTTTTATCATACGACTATATGAGCTATGTAAAGACCACTATAGCGAGGGTACACGATATAGAGATAGCGTTACATCAGTAACTTTTGATATTAAGGTTGATAAATTGAGAGAGCTTTTTGAGATACCTAATAGTTATCAATATTCAAGCCATATAAAAACTAGGATTATAGACAAAGCAGTTAAACAATTAAAAGATAAAACAGATATTCAAATAGTATATAAAGAACAAAAAATAGGTCGAAAAGTAGATAGACTATTGATTACGGTAAAAGATAATAATAAAGGTTCTAATGACTATTTATCAAGCCAAAAAGCCTTTATCTCTTATTTAAGAGCTAATTGTGTAAATGTTGACCTCTATAAGGGGAAAGATAAAAACACATTAAACGATATGATATTGTCAATCGCACCTGATGGGAAAATCTATGATAAAAAAAGTTCAAATGATTTTAATGCAAAAAGAAGTTCAGAGATGTGGGAAGCTCTTTATAATTTAGCTAAACAAGGAATAATTTCAATTAAAGAGCTTTAAAATAGAATATAAAAGCATCATAGAAGAGCAAATTATTCTATTTAATTTGACTAGACTTTTAATAGTAAGTAAAGAACAAAGACTAGGGAGGTTTTAATGATTTCTTTATTCTTTTTTCCTTTTTTTGAGTACTTTTTTGTTTAAATTGAACTAAATTCATCTCTCCAATTTTTCCAATACATTGTTGAAAGTATCCACGAATGTATTGAGTGAGCTTACTACCTGTGCTTTGAACTTGATCATCTCCTCGCTTAACGATGTTAGTAATTTCTCCAATCTTATTATTTCTGTATTTTCTATATTCTTCTCCTGATCTTTTAATTTCTTTAGCTCCTCCGCTAAATTGTTTAATTCTCTCTTCAAAGATTCTTGCCTCTTCTTTGCCATGCTCTCCAATTCTTTTAATTGTGTCCTGTTGATGCTTATTTGCCAATTTTGTGATATTTCCTCGTATTGTTGCAATGTTTGTTGCTGTTTGTCTATCACATTCTTTGCTTCTGCTATATTCTTTTTGTAAAGATTTAAGTTCGATTGATAAATCTTGCTTTGTTGTGACATCTCTTGGATATAAAAGTTCCCTATTTTCTCTAACTCTTTGTTGTATGTTTGCTGCTGTATTTGCATAGTCATATTTAATTTCTCTTCTAATTCTGTCATCTAGTTTTCCTTTTTTTTCTGTTCTGTGCTTAATTTCATTTTGAATGCTTCTTCTTTCGTGAGCCAATAATAATATTTTTGTTGTTCTTTGTAAAAATGGAGTTGGCTTTCGTTTATATCTAATATAATTTCCCCTTTTTTTAGCTCTATTCGTTTCGAGGTTGGGATATAAGCCAATAATACGCCTAAGGCTATACCAATACCTAGGAGCAGTATATTTAAAGTGTTTATACCCCTTTTCTCTTGCTTGGCTAATTTGCTTATAAAGGTCTGAGTCTCTTCTGCTTTCTCTTGGATATTTATTAAATTTTTTAAAACTATTTCGTATGATTTGTTGCTTTGGTTTTTTACTTTGATATTTATCTCTTCTAGGTAATTCTGTTGTATTATTATTTTGTCTAGTTCTACTGATAATATCTTTGATCTCTTCTGGTTCTCTTCCATCAAAGTACTCTGCATAGCTGTTTGTGTCTGCTTTAAATCGTTTTTTAGCATTTTCTCTAGCTCTTTTATATTGAGTAGAGATAAATTGTAAGCGTTTTCCACGCTCTTTTGATAGCGTATCCCTAGCTTCGTCTCCGCTTGGTCTATTGCTTTGGCTTCTCGCTCCAAAGCTTTTATTAGAGCTAATTGTCTCTCTTCTATCTTTTCTACCATATTTGTAAAACTCTTTGCCATAAAGATCTCCTTTAAGTCTTATTTTCCCATTTTCATCTTCTATCGTGAGGTAATGAAAGTCCTTACCCCTATCAAAGCCCTCATTACATACATTGAAGCCTAGAGAGGAGAGTTCTCTCTTAATATTTTTCAAACTCTTTATCACTCCTGACTCAATAGCATCAGAAAAGTATTTTGTTATTTGATCTTCTGCCTCTGCTCGACCTATTTTTTTGGATAAGTCAAAAGGCTGTTGATGAAATGTATCTCGCCATATATCAATACGCTCTTGCTTTGCAGTGGTATTAGGCATAGCTGCTTTCTTATCTAGTCCAGTACATAAATTATATTTATTTGAAATGACATCGATTACGGCTTTTTTATAATTTAAATCTGTCTTGTGCCAATATAGTTTGAGTTGTGTAGCTGTAAATAAATTTACTTTAGGGATACGAATATGGTAATGTAAATTATCTGTATCGTTATGTTCTACCATATCAATATGATATTCATCTTCAGAAAATCCATTCATAAACTCTTGCATGAACTCCTTAGCTATTTCTCTACCTTGAATCTGTTCTACATTATCCTCTTTTGAAAAGGAGATGACAAAATTAATGGTATTACCACTTTTATACTCAAGGTTCTTGCAGATAGTATCACCTAAAATCGTGTTACCTAGGATAAGAGAGGTATTTTTTCTATTACCACCTTGAAGAATATAAGTACCCACTCAAAACCAATTTCATAAAGGTATGCTAAAATAACATCATGAGAAAAGTAGAAGCATTAACAGAAGAAGAAAAAGAAGCATTAGA
>JADGER010000231.1 GCA_016744315.1 Sulfurovaceae bacterium | reverse complement strand
AAAAAGGAAAAAAGTGTCAAATATAAATTGTACTCACTGTAATCTTGAATTTGATGAAACAGTGATGATAAAAGATCAAGAGGGTGATAAAAAACTCTATTTTTGTTGTAATGGCTGTCAAGGGGTGTATCATTTGCTTAACTCTGAGGGCTTGGGGAACTTTTATGATAAGCTTGGAGATACGCAGTTAGAACCTGCTTCTATAGAAAATTCTGATTTGGAAAAGTTTGATTTGGAGGGTTTTCATAAGAAATATGTGAAAGATTTGGATGATGAACTAAGTGAGATAAATTTGATTATTGAGGGGATTCATTGTTCTGCTTGTGTATGGCTCAATGAAAAAGTTTTGCACAAAAGAGATGGAGTTATTGAAGCTAGTATTAATTATACTAATAACAAAGCCAAAGTTGTTTGGGATCCTGATGTAGTGAAGCTTTCGCAGATTATAGAGACTATTCGAGCTATAGGTTATAATGCGTATCCTTATGATCCTAAGCTTCAAGAAGAGAGAGCGGTGAAGGTACGCAAAGATTATTATTCTCGTATTTTGGTAGCTGTTTTTGGGACTATGAATATTATGTGGTTGGCTATTGCTCATTATGCTGGATATTTTACGGGGATAGAAGATTCTTTTAAAAATATTTTAAATATTGCAGAGTTTATTTTGGCGACTCCTGTGCTTTTTTATAGTGGTTGGGTATTTTTTAGAGGGGCATATTATGGCTATAAAAATGGTATAGTCAATATGGATACGCTTGTGGCTTCAGGGGCATTGTCTGCGTATTTGTATTCTATATATGCCATGATTACAAAGCATGGAGATGTTTATTTTGATTCTGTTGTTATGATTGTTACTTTTGTGCTTGTGGGAAAATACTTGGAAGTCTTAAGTAAAAAACATGCTGTAGATACGCTTGATTCTATTATGGGAAGTACACCTACTGAAGTAACTGTGGTTATGGATGGACAGAAGAGTTTAGTGAGTGTAGAAAATATTGAAGTAGATGATATTATAGAGCTAAAATCTGGTGAAAAAGTTGTAATAGACGGTGTAGTTATCTTGGGAGAGGGGTCATTTGATGAGAGTTCTCTTACAGGAGAGAGTGAGCCAATTTATAAAAAAGATGGAGATACTATATTAAGTGGCTCTTTGTGCTTGGATTCGGTACTTCGTTATAGAGCTACCAAAGATGCTTCTAATTCGTTGATTAGTTCTATTGTTAATCTCTTAGAAGAGTCTATTACCAAAAAACCAAAAATAGAGCAGTTAGCTAATACTATTTCTGGATATTTTTCTACAACTATTTTAGTGATTGCTTTGCTTACTTTTGTGGGTTGGTATATGATAAATGGAAGTTTTGAAGAGGCTTTGATAGTAGCTATATCAGTGATTGTTATTGCCTGTCCTTGTGCTTTGGGTTTGGCTACGCCTATGTCTACGCTTGTAGGGATTAGTGTTGCTGCCAAAAAGAATATACTCTTTAAAGAAGCTACATTTTTGGAAACTATGGCAAAAAGTGATTTATTAGCATTGGATAAAACAGGGACTATTACCCAAGGAAGACCATCTGTTGTAAATGAAAAGCTTTTGCAAGATTTTGATTCAAGGCTTTTGTATTCTTTGCTTTTGACCTCAAATCATCCTATTAGTAAAGGTGTGGCTAGGCATTTGGAATCTAATAATAGTACTCTAGGTACACTTGATTTGGAAAATATAAAAAGCATAGAAGCAAAAGGTATTCGTGCAGAGTATAAAGATCAAGAGCTATTAGGTGGAAATGCTAGTTTTATGGCAAGCATAGGTATCAACGCAGAAGAAGAGTCGCAAAATTCTCTGTTTTTATTTGCTATAGACAAAAAGTTAGTAGCTAAGTTTGAACTCACAGATACTATTAGAGAGGGAGCAAAAGAGGCTATAGAGCAGATACAGAATTTGGGAATTAAAGTAGTAATGCTCACAGGAGACCATTCCCAAAGTGCTAATAAAGTAGCCAAAGAGGTAGGTATCAGCCAAATATATAGTAGACTTCTGCCCCAAGATAAAGCTTCTAAGATAGAAGAGTTTCATAAAGATGGATACAAAGTTGTAATGGCTGGAGATGGGATTAATGATACGATTGCTCTTAGCCTAAGTGATATAGCTATTGCTATGGGAAATGGAGCAGATACAGCAATTAGTGTAAGTGATGTAGTCTTAATTGATGAAAAAATAAGTAGTATTTATTATGCATACCGTATTTCTAGGAGAACCTTTCGAGCAGTCAAAGAAAATCTAGGTTTTTCACTTTTATATAATGTAGTAGCTGTGCCATTAGCAGTATTAGGTTTTGTCAATCCCTTAGTAGCAGCATTATCTATGAGTTTGAGTTCTCTTATAGTTGTAGCAAACTCTATGCGAATTAAAAATATGAAATATCTCTAAATTGTTAAAAGAAAATAATAAAAGAGAAGTTTATTCAGTTAGATGAATAAAAAAGTTATTTCTCTGTTATTTTTTTATTTTTTTAGATAGAATTTGAAAAAATACAAAAGGGAAAATTATTAAAAAGTTTATACAAAAAGTTATTTTAATAGTGACACTTACAACAAATATACTCTTTGCTACACAGGCAACACATGATAATGTAATAGAACTCTATACAGCTACATTTGATAGAGCACCAACAACAGAAGGGCTAAATTATTGGCTTACTAGTAATCTTTCTATAGAAGAGATAGCCCAAAGCTTTTTTGATCAGCCTGAAACTCAAGAGAAATATCCTGAGGGATTTAGTGATGTTGATTTTATTAATACGATATA
>JADGER010000230.1 GCA_016744315.1 Sulfurovaceae bacterium | reverse complement strand
TCATTATCAAATATTTTAATCTCTTCATGCTGTTCAAGACTCAATGCAGAAAGTTGTCGTTCTAAAACTGCTAATTTTTTTTTGAGTTGATCAGATAAAGAGAGCATTTCTTCATAATATTTTGAAGCAAGTATATGATCATTTTTACTTATATTTTTGCTACCAAAAATAGTTTGTAATACTCCTAGCTTTTCCTCACAATATATTAAATATATTTTCATATATATTGTATATATAGATTCAATAAGAACTTCTATATCAGTCAAAGTCTGCTGACTATTAAATTGTGAAAAATGTAAGGCTTCATTATAGTACCATTGACCAAGATATGAGTCCTGACTAAGAGGTAAGGGTATTTTATCTTTGATACTCAACCCAGAAACTAAAAATTTTACAGAGTTCATCCATCGAATATGTGTAGAACGAGCTTTATATAATTGAGCAATATTTCTTTCTTTACTATTCAAGTTATACTCCATTTTTTGTTTGATTATAACAATTATTTTGTAGGTTTATAACTTTATAGAGATTATTTTTTAAGCAATTTTTTTCTAAGTACTTTAGTTGGATTTCATTTTTGGGACTATACATAAGCTTTTTCTACAACTAGAAGTAGAAAAAACTTATTACTTCTTATTCAACCTTACGAGAAAACTTTAGATAAAGTATTGGTAAGATGATTAATGTCAATAATGTAGAGCTAATAAGTCCATTGATAACGACTATTGCTAAGGGTCTTTGAATCTCTGAGCCTGGACCTGTGGCAAAAAGTAGGGGGAGGAGACCAAAAGCTGCTATAGTGGCTGTCATTAGTACTGGGCGGAGTCGTTTTACTGAGCCTTGAATAACTGCTTCTTTGAGCTCATAACCCTCTTTGATAAGGTAGTTGAAGTAGTTTACTAAGACTACACCATTGAGTACGGCTATACCAAGTAAGGCTATAAATCCTACAGAAGCAGGGACAGAGAGGTATTCTCCACTGAGATATAATCCTGCAAAACCTCCTATGAGGGCTAGAGGTACATTGATAAGTACCATAATTGCTTGTGAAAGTGAACCAAAAGAGACAAAGAGTAGCACAAAAACCAAAAAGAGAGCCAGTGGTACTATAAGCATGAGACGAGATGCTGCTCGTTGTTGATTTTCGAACTCTCCACCATAAGTGAGATAGTAGCCAGCAGGTACTTTGATTTCTTGGGCTATCTTGGCTTTGACTTCTTCTACGAAGCTTACAAGGTCTCTGCCTTCTACATTGGTTTGGACTATTGTTTTTCGGTAGCCATTTTCGTGTTCTATCTGAACTGGACCAGTGTTGGCTGTGAACTTCACAAAATTACTTAGAGGCACCGCAGAGCCATCTGCTAGAGGATAGTAGAGTTGTGTGAGTTTCTCTAGGGAATTTTGGATAGTTGCATCTCCTTTGACCATTAAGTCTATGCGTCGCATACCCTCTTGAATAATACCTGCTTGTACACCTGTGACCATTACTTTGAGATAGTCACTAATTTGCTGTTGTGTGATACCGTGGTATGCCATCTCTTTTTTGTCAAAACTTAGCTCGAAGTATGCCACACCCTCATTGGCTTTTTTGTAGACATCACTGCTTCCTTTGATAGCCTCTAATATTACCTTGACCTTTTGGGCTATTTTTTCAAGTTCATCATTATCACTTCCAAAAATATCTATAGCCAAGTCACCACGAACACCAGTGAGCATCTCAGAGACACGCATTTCTATAGGTTGGGTAAATCCATACTCTATACCAATAAAATCATCAAGTACCTTACGAATTTCGTTTATTACAAATTCTTTGGATGCTTCTCTCCACTCTTCTTTGGGGTGAAGTACCAAAAAGGTATCCGTATCATTGAGTCCCATAGGGTCGAGACCTAGCTCGTCACTTCCTGTTCTTGCTACAATATCTTTTATCTCTGGTATAGCAGATAGGAGTTTTTGTTGCACTTTGAGATTGAGAACTAGACTCTCTTTGAGTGAGATAGAGGGTAACATCTCTACACCAATAATAATACTTCCCTCATCCATAGTAGGCATAAAAGTCTTTCCTGTTTTTCCTGCAAGATAGAGCGATGCTACAAAGAGTATTACTACGCCTACAAGTACACTTTTTGCATATTTGATACTTATCTCTAGTGAGGGTTTGTAGGCTTTGACGAGTATTCTAATAAGAAATGATTCTTTATCAGGTCTTTTTGAGAGGATAAATGAACTGAGTACTGGTATCAGTGTTAGTGCAAGTATAAGTGAACTAAAGAGAGCAAAGACGATACTGAGTGCCACAGGTTTAAAGAGCTTGCCTTCTAAGCCTTCAAGTGTAAGGAGAGGCATAAATACAATAATAATAATAAGTACCCCAGTCACTATAGAAGGAGCCATTTCTATCGCTGCTTTATAGATGATACGAAGTTTCTTTTGTTTTTGCTGTTTAGGGTTGCCTAGTTCTGCGGTGATATGTTCGACCATTACCACGGCAGAATCCACTAATATACCTATAGCTATAGCAAGCCCTCCCAAGCTCATTAAGTTTGCAGTCAATCCAAAGTATTCCATGGCAATAAAACTCATCATAAGAGCAAAAGGGAGTATCAGTGCTACACTCAATGCAGAAGCAAGATTACCAAGCATCAAAAGGAGTATAATCATAATCAAAACAACCGCCTCAAAGAGAGCTGTTTTGACGGTATCTGTGGCTAAATTAACTAAATCGGAACGATCATAAAAAATATCTATTTTTGTATTTTCTGGAAGCATTGGTTCTAGTTTTGCTAATTCAACTTTAACATT
>JADGER010000064.1 GCA_016744315.1 Sulfurovaceae bacterium | reverse complement strand
CTCTCATAAAGATTGTATGATAGTTAAAAAAACGATTAAATATTTGATTGAGAAGTGATACTCATTATAACTTTTACTATTTTTACAGTACAATGAAGATACTCTACATATAGGAGATAACCGTATGCACAAAATTATTCTAGTTCTTATTCTTTCAATAACTCTACTCTTTTCTAATGAAGCAAATCTTCATAATATTATCAAACTCTCTAACAAAGGAGAGAAGATAGCCAATGCTCTTTGTAGCAAAGAGAAGTTGCCTTCTGCTGTAGGTACTATAGAGCAACTTATCCAAAAGATTCAAAGCTCCAAAGCCTGTCCTGCTTTGTCTAAGGCTAAGTTAGAAGCAGTTGCCTATTATATAAGTAATGGGAGTATGAAACAAAATGCTAATCATTTGCAAGTTCCCCAAGGTGCTAAGTGTCCTGTGTGTGGGATGTTTGTGAGTAAATATCCCAAATGGGCATCAAGTATGACTTATAATAACAAAACGCTCTATTTTGATGGGGTTAAAGATATGATGAAGTATTATATTTTTGATGGGGATTTTATTTATGACCGCAAGGCAATTACGCAGATTATGGTAACAGACTATTATACCCTAGAGGCTATTGATGCTAAAGAGGCTTTTTATATAAATGATTCTACTATATTTGGGCCTATGGGGCGTGAGCTTATTCCTTTTAAGTCACTCAAAAGTGCCAAAGCATTTGAAGCAGACCATCAAAGTAAAGGAATTGTGAAATTTAATCAGGTTACGGATACTATGATTATGAGACTTGATGGATTGGAGAGTGAGTAGTGGGCAGAGAGCTTGTGATGGGGTTTGTGTTTTTGGGTCTGATTGTGTATAGTTTGCTGGTGCATTATCTAATTTATTCTACAGCCAAAGAGCAGAATCTCCAAACTCTCTCTAGGCTTACGACTTTTTCATCACCTTCTTTGAGTGTGGCATTTTATGAGCCTCGACTTCCATTAGGTAACTCTATGCACCCCTCATACCCTTCTATGCCTAGCCTAAATAAGAGAGATTTTATTTATGCAAAATAATGCCTTTTTTCATTTTTTGAGTCTGCTTCTTTTTAAACAGAAGAATAAACATATTGGGGCAATTTTTATCTCTGTGATTATTATATTTTTGTTAAGTTGTGTACTTTTTATCTCTTCTTCTTTGCAAAAGAGTCTCCAAGCTACACTGCAAAACCAACCTGATTTTACTATAAGTCGTATGCAAGCAGGGCGAGCCGTAAATACACCCATAGAGTGGATAGAGAAAATAGTGCAAATAGATGGTGTAAGTGCAGTGACTCCTAGAGTTTATGGGCGTTATTTTTTTGCTCCAAATGAGAACTCTTTTTTGATTGTAGGTGTAGATTTTTTTGATGAGCAGAGTAATCGTTCTCTACAAGAGCTTATGGAAAAAACTGATTTGAAAAGCTTTTTTGCAACGCCAAGTATGCTAGTGGGTGAGGGAGTACAAAAGTTTATGATAGCACATTATTATAAAGATGAATTTTCCTTTAAACTCCCTAATGGAAGCTTTAAAAAGGTAGCTATAGCCCAACAACTCCCAAATAGTACAAACCTCATCGCCAATGATATGATAGTGATGCCTTTGGATTTAGCCAAAGAAATTTTTGCCCTAGAAGAGGGAGTAATTACAGATATAGCTCTTAATGTACCTAATGACGCAGAGTGGGACAATATAGTAGCTAAACTGCATTTGCTTTTTTATGATGTACAGGTTATAGACAAACGAGAAATATTCAAAGCCTATAAAAGCCTCTACAACTACAAAGGGGGATTATTTTTGATTTTGTATCTTATTACGATTACGACTTTTATGCTTATACTTTATCAAAGATATTCTATGGTTTATTCAGCAGAAAAAAAAGAGATAGGTATTCTTAGAGCTATTGGTTGGAGTATTCAAGATATTTTGAAACTCAAATTTTATGAGACGCTAGTGATAGTTATTAGCTCTTTTATTTTGGGTGTTGTATTAGCATATATTTTTGTATTTATTTTGGATGCTCCACTTTTGCAAGAGATATTTTTGGGTGGGTCAAACCTAGAAAATAGAGTAAGTTTTGTGCCTACTCTTGAATTTGGAATATTATCCTCTATATTTTTGTTTTTTGCACTTCCATTTTTTGCTTCTGTTTTGATTCCTGTATGGAAAATAGCAGTAACTCCACCCAAAGAGGCGATGCTATGATAGAGATAGAAAATATCAATAAAATATTTAATGAAAATAGTAGTGAACCTTTTGAGGCTCTTAAAGATATTACTCTACATATTGCCAAAAATGAGGCTATTATCCTCTCTGGAGTAAGTGGAAGTGGCAAATCTACCTTACTTTCACTTATTGCTTCTTTGGACAAACCAAGCTCAGGAAAAATTGTAGTGGATGGAGAGCTTATTAGTAAACTCCCTGATTTACATGCCTCTGCATACCGTGCCAAAAGTATTGGTTTTATCTTCCAACACTTTAATCTACTCGAAGCCCTTAGTGTAGAAGAGAATATTATAGCCCCTCTTATTCCTAGCAGATTAGATATGCCTACTATCAAAAAACAAGCCCAAGAGAGTATGCAAAGAGCAGGAATAGCACACAAAGCATCTCAAACCATACGAGAACTCTCAGGCGGAGAAAAACAACGATGTGCCATAGCAAGAGCCTTAGTAACAAACCCCAAACTTATTATCTGTGACGAACCCACAGCCAACCTAGACAAAGCAAATTCCCTTAAATTTATAGAAATCCTTTCTACTCTAAAAGCCCTAGGAAAAACCATCATAGTAGCCACCCATGACCCAATTTTTGATACATTACCTTTTGAAAGTAGAGTAATCAAGATGGAAGATGGTAGGATAGTGAATATAAAGGACAGATAACATATTATGGATAAATTAAATATTATAAAATTTTTAAAAAAGTTAAACTTTAACGAAGATAGCAAAATTTATAGCAAAACTTATAATAGTAAAAAATTAGAGATAAATACCCAAAAAGAGTCTATAGGCTATAGTGAATTTGGCATTAAAGTGGGTGATAAGACTACTTCTAATTTTGCTTCTGATGAAAACTTTGTGGTTTTGGAGTGTGTGGATAGACTGCTTACCAAAGGCTATGAGCCTAAACATATAGAGCTTGAACCCAAATGGAAACTAGGACATGGAGCAAGTGGAGGAAAAGCTGATATTTTAGTTAGAGACAAAGAAAGAAAGCCTCTTTTGATTATAGAGTGTAAAACCTACGGCAAAGCTTTTGATAAAGAGATAGATAATATGTACAAAGATGGGGGGCAACTCTTTTCTTATTTTCATCAAGAAAGAGCCACAAAATATCTATGTTTATATGCGTCAAGACTTAATCAAAAAAAGATTGAATACCAAAATAAGATTATCAAAACCTCCAAAGAATACGACGAAGCCAAAAATGTATCTGAGCTTTATAGCGTTTGGAAAACTTTTTATCTCAAATCTTTTGCCGATAAAGGTATTTTTGAAGTAGAAATACAGCCTTACAGTATCTCTCTTCAAGCAAAAAAAAGAAAAGATTTAAAACCTCTCCCCCAAGACAATAAAATCTTTAATGAATTTATGGAAATTCTTAGGCATCATAATATTTCTGAAAAAGAGAGGGCTTTTAACAAAATTATTTCTCTTTTCTTGTGTAAAATTGTAGATGAGACGAAAACAGATGACGAAGAACTCTCTTTTCAATATAAAAATGGTATTGATGATATTTATTCTATGCAAGATAAACTGCTCAACCTTTTTCACATCGGAATGAAAGACTATCTCAAAGAAGAAATCACTTATATTAAAGAGAGTGAAATAGAAGAAGATTTCAAATTTTATAGCAAAAAAACAGCACTTATCGCCATACTCAAAAAGTTTAGAGAACAAAAATACCACTCAAACAATGAATTTACCTTTTTGGATGTCAATAACAAAGCACTCTTTGCCAAAAATGCCCAAGTCCTCAAAGAAGTGATAGAACTTTTTGAACCGTATCAATTTTCTTATACGCACAAAGAACAAATTTTGGGAAACTTCTTTGAAAATCTTCTTTCCAAAGGATTTAAGCAAAGTGAGGGACAGTTTTTTACCCCTGTGCCTATTGCCAAATTTATTATGATGTCTTTGCCCATAGAAAATATGATTAAACAGAAACAAGAAAAAGGGGAAACCTATCTTCTACCTTTTGTTATGGATTATGCTTGTGGTTCTGCCCACTTTCTCACCGAGGCTATTGATGAGATTTCACATATTATCAAAGATTTATCACTCAGTGACTATAGCGAAGATACGCTATGGGCAAAACGCCATATTTTTGGCATAGAAAAAGATTATAGACTAAGCAGAACAGCCAAAGTAGCATGTTTTCTAAATGGAGCAGGAGAGAGTAATATTATCTACGGTGATGGCTTAGAAAAGCACGAAGAGGTAGCAGATGGCACATTTGATATTATTGTAGCCAATCCTCCTTATTCGGTGAAAGAGTTCAAGAATTTCACCACAGCCAATAGCGAAACTTTTAGCCTTTTTGATGCTCTCACCTCTTCTTCCAAAGAAATAGAAGTGCTTTTTATAGAAAGGACTGCACAGCTTTTACGCGTAGGAGGTTATGGGGCGATTATTTTGCCTTCTAGTATTTTGAGTACGGGAGGGATTTATGCCAAAGCAAGAAAACTCCTCTTATCCCATTTCTACATCAAAGCCATTGCCGAATTTGGAAGCAACACCTTTGGAGCAACTGGCACAAATACCGTCACACTATTTTTGGAAAAACGAGACAATCAAGACCAAAAATATTTCAAAGAGAGTGCAAAACTCCTCTTTGAAAATAAAAATAAAAAATCCAATGACTCTTACAGTGATGATGCATATCTATCCCTCTATTGCCAAAGTATAGAAGTACCTTTAAACGAATATCAAACACTTTTAAACATTATGCCAAGCCAAAAGCTCAAAGAAACAGAATTTTATACAGAGTATCAAAGTTGGTTTGATGGTTTAAACGAAATCAAAACCTTCAAAAAGAAAAAAGACTTCAACAAACTATCACAGCAAGACCAAGAAGCCAAATTAGACAAAATTTTGCTTATCAAAATCAAAGAAAACGAAGAAGAAAAATTTTTATACTTCTCTTTGTGTGCCGAAAATGAGCAAAAAATTACCCTCGTCAAAACTGGAGACAAAAAAGAAGAAAAAGCCTTTTTGGGTTATGAATGGAGCAATAGAAAAGGAAGCGAAGGTATCAAGATATATGAAGAGAGTAAACTTTATGATGAAGCCAATAAAACAAATCCTCTCAAAGCAAATAGTTATATTAGAGATGCCTTTTTAAATATTCAAAATGAAATTGAGGAGAGTCTAAAAGAGAATATATTTAGATATAAACTTATAGACCTTATAGACTTTAAAAAGGTAGATTTTGATTGTGGGATAAATCTAAGTATTAGAAAAGATATTAAGATTGAGAGTCAGTGGGAATTAGTAACTTTAGGTGAGAATTGTGAAATTATTACAAAAGGAACAACACCTACAAGTATAGGATATAAATTTGTTAATAAAGGTATAAATTTTATTAAGATTGAATCAATCAATAATAAAGGAATTTTTGATAAAAATAAATTTGCATTTATAAATAATGAATGTAATAAAAAAATGTCTCGTTCTCAATTAAAGAGTAATGATATTTTATTTTCAATTGCTGGTGCATTAGGAAGAACAGCAATTGTTAATGAAAGTATTTTACCTGCAAATACAAATCAAGCACTTGCAATCATTAGATTAAAACAAAATATAAAATTTACTATAAATTACTTATATTTGATTTTACAAAATGATATTATTCAAAAACAGATTGAAGTATTAAAAGTGGGAGTTGCTCAACAAAATTTATCTTTAACTCAAATAGGAAATTTAAAAATCCCTCTTCCTCCTCTCAATATTCAGCAAAAAATTGTTGATGAAATAGAATACATTAATGATATAGGAATAGACTTTCCTACATCTGATATAGAAAAGTATCAAGAAAAGATAGAAGAAACTAAAAATAAAATTTTGAAGAGCTATTTATGAAAAACCCCACTAATAAGCATACAATCCTATGAATGAAGTTCTCCTAAGTAACGAAGTTATTATTTATCTTTTGAGTGAGGCTGTGCTTTATGGGTTGCTTTTTGTGGCTTTTTCTATTACTCCTGTGCTTATTCGACGCTGGGATTTTGATGCTTTTACGCAGGAGCAGTTTCGACTAGAAAATCGTTCGTATTTGATTATGAGTATTATATTTTTTGTGATGGCTCTTAAGATTTTGCTTCTGCCTTATTTTGTGTATACTATTGACCAACTCTCTGATATTGTTCCAGGGGCTATGTGTGGGGCTGGGATTATTAAGGCAAATGAGTATGGGAATCCTTTGCTTGTACTTAAAATTATTATACTTTTTTTGAGTGGTTTTTGGATGACTATGAACCGTTTGGATTTAAAAGCCAAAGCGTATCCGTATACCAAAACTAAGCTTTGGTTTTTTATAGTGATATTTATTTTGCTTAGTTTAGAATTTGCTTTGGATATACTCTATTTTACGCATATTGAGACTACAAATCCTGTTACTTGCTGTTCTGTTATTTTTGGTCAGATGGGAGGGAGTAATGCTCTTGTTTTAGGCTTGGATATTCCCAAACTTCTTTTGCTTTTTTATCTTCTGTTTTTGCTTATAGTTCTTATGCTGTGGAGTAAAAATAGTATAGGTGTTATTGTTACAAGTGTGTTATTTTTGTTTATAGCGTATTATGCTGTGGTCTATTTTCATGGTACATATATCTATGAATTACCTACGCATAAGTGTCCTTTTTGTATGCTACAAAGCGATTATTATTTAATAGGCTATTGGGTATGGGGATTACTTTTGTTAGGAGTTTTTATGAGTCTTGATTATGCTCTAAGCAGATGGTTATGGCAAGAAGATTCTCTAGGGCTTAGAAAGTTTGCTCTTGTGTTTTTGACTCTTTTTGTCTTTTTGTGTAGTCTCTTTGTTGCAGTTTATTATATTAAAAATGGAGTTCTTTTATGAAAAAATTATTTGTTTCTTTTTTGAGTGTTATTATTGGAGGGGCTATTGTGATGATTTTATTTTTCTCTCTTGCAAATGAAAATGGCCCAAAATTTATTAAGCGGGGCAATAGTGAGCATAAACCTATAGAGATTCAGCCCAAAGAGTATCAATGTTCTGAATGTAATATGGATGTGGAAAACTTAGATTATATGGCAGAGATAGTCAGAGAAGATGGTGTCACTTACTTTTTTGATGATATTGGCTGTGTTGTGTTGTGGCTAGAACGCAATAAACTTTCTAATCCTACACTTCTTAGTAAAACATTGGACACCAAAGAGTGGGTAGATGCCACTAAGGCATGGTATACACGAGTAGCTTCATCACCTATGGGCTATGGATTTGGAGCATATAAAAACAAAGAAGAGGGGTTAATAGAGTATCAAGAGATGAGAATATTGATGCTACAAGGCAAAAATCTGCATGATCCCTTTGTAAAAAAGTCTCTTTTGGAGCAATTGCCTAAAAAGTAAGCACTTATCTGTATTAATTATCCATTTACTTATTATATACTTTTCTTATCAATCGTTTTGGACAAAGCGTAAAATATAAGGAAAGTTTATGAAACTAACAACAATAAGTTTAGTTACAGCTATGGCTCTAAGTAGTGCATTTGCTGGTGGAGATATAAAACCTGTAGTAGTTGATACAATAGAAGTACCAAAAGTACAAGAGGTTTCTAAAACAACTATTAGTGGTAATGCAAAGTTTTATTACTATACTAATGATTCTGTAGATCTTTTTGATGAAGCAAGTTCGGCAGCAGCGGAAGCAATAACTTTGGATGTATCACACGAGATATTTTCAGGTGTAACAGCTAACTTTACAGCTCTTGGATTTACAGATGCTGGTGATAGTATTGGTGAACTCAAAATGGAAGATGAAAAGACTGGTGCGTTTTTTAATGTAGCTAATCTTACTGCAACTTACGCAGATACTACGCTAGTAGCTGGTCGCCAACTTCTTGATACTCCTATGCTTGGTAGTTTTGATTGGTTACTTATACCATCAGGATTTGAAGCATATACGCTTGTAAACAAATCTGTAAATAATTTAACGCTTGTTGGGTCTTATGTTACAAAAATTAGACCAAATAACTCTGGTGATAAGTTTATTAAACTTGATGGTGACAATTATACATTAGGTGCTTCATATAGTGATGCGTTTAGTGCGAGTGTATGGTATTATAATGTAGATGCTGGTAATTATACACAAGTATATGCAGATGCTGGATATGAACTCTCAGGTGTCAAACTCGAAGCTCAGGTTGTAACTACTGATTATGATGATGAGGGTGAAGATTCTACAGGATATGGTATCAAAGCATCAGGAAGTTTTTCAAATATTAGTCTATCAGCAGCGTATGCTAGTATCAATGATAGAGAGACTGGATATATTGAAAGAGATGCTATGTATACAAGTAGTTGGAATATCATGGCAGCAGGCATAGTAAGTGACTCATTCAAAGTAGAAGCAAGTACAGAACTAGATGCTTTCTCTGCAACTCTAAGTTATGCTGATTATGATACAGCAAACGAAGTAGATGTTATTTTAGGGTACGCAATCACTGATTCTCTTGGTGTTGATGCCATTTATACAAGTACCGAATATGATACAACTACAGATGATGGTGCGGAAGGAGCATTAGAGCTAATCCTTACTTATAAATTCTAAAAACCTATTATATAAATCCCAAAACCCTCCTTGTTTTCACTCTCGAAAGAGAGACTTGGGGTTTGTATAAAATTCTCTTTTTTACATCTTCTTATCCCCCTTATCATGCTTACAACACATATAAAAACGCTAAAATACTATTATTAATAAAATTACAAGTAGAATATAATGACAAAAGAAAATAATATAGAAAAAGATTTTATAGATAAGTTAATAGAACTCAAATATAATTATCGTGCAGATATAAGAGATAGAGCGTCTCTTGAGCTTAATTTTCGCCAAAAGTTTGAAGCTCTTAATAGGGTTCATTTAACAGATAATGAATTTTCTCGTCTTTTGGATGAGATTATTAGCCCTGATGTTTTTAATGCTTCAAAGATTTTGAGAGAGATAAATAGTTTTGAACGAGAAGATGGTACACCTCTGCACTATACGCTTGTGAATATCAAAGATTGGTGCAAAAACTCTTTTGAGGTGATTAATCAACTTCGTATGAATACCAAAGAGAGTTTTCATCGTTATGATGTGATACTTCTGCTTAATGGTCTGCCACTGGTACAGATAGAACTCAAAACGCTACAGATAAGTCCTCGTCGTGCAATGGCACAGATTATTGAGTATAAAGAAGATGCAGGGAATGGTTATACACATACACTTTTGAGTTTTATGCAACTTTTTATCGTCTCTAATCGTAGCAATACTTATTATTTTGCCAATAACAATACCAAGCATTTTAGTTTTGATGCTGATGAGCGATTTTTGCCTATCTATCAGTATGCCGATAAGCAGAATAAGAAAATTACTAATCTTGATGAATTTAGCAATGCTTTTTTGTCTAAATGTAAATTGGCTGAGATGATAAACCGTTATATGGTGCTTGTCCAGAGTGAGTCTAAGCTTATGATGATGCGACCGTATCAGATATATGCTGTGGAGTCTATTGTGGAGTGTATAGAAGATAATAGAGGTAATGGTTATATTTGGCATACTACAGGAAGTGGGAAGACGCTCACCTCTTTTAAGGCTTCTACGCTTCTTAAAGACAATGACAGCATACAAAAAATTCTTTTTGTTGTTGATAGAAAAGACCTTGACCGTCAGACACGAGAAGAGTTTAATAAGTTTCAAGAAAATTGTGTGGAAGAGAATACCAATACGCATTCATTAGTAGAGCGACTACTCTCCACTGATTATGCTGATAAAGTGATAGTAACCACTATCCAAAAACTAGGTCTTGCCCTTGATGGTAAAAATAAACACAACTATAAAGAGCAACTCAAACCATTGGCAAATGAGAGAATTGTATTTATCTTTGATGAGTGTCACCGAAGCCAATTTGGGAAAAATCATAACGCTATCAAAGATTTTTTCCCTGCGTCTCAACTCTTTGGGTTTACGGGTACGCCTATCTTTGAAGAGAATGCACAGAGTTTAATTATAGAAGGTGATAAAGCCTCTCTCAAAACCACTAAAGATATTTTCCAACAAGAGTTACACAACTATACGATTACCCACGCTATAGATGATGGGAATGTATTGCGTTTTCAGATTGATTATTTTAAGCCTGAGGGTGAAAATGCTCCAAAGCAAGGAGATAGCCTTTCAAGCCAAGCCGTAGCTGAGGCGATAGTCCAAAAACACAATAAAATCACAGCAGATAAAAAATTTAATGCCCTTTTGGCTACTTCTAGCATCAATCACGCCATAGAGTATTATCAACATTTCAAAGCACTGCATCACGATTTGAATATCGCTTGTGTTTTCTCTCCTCCTGCTGAGGGCAACAAAGACATCAGCCAACTTCAAGAGGATTTGCCAACAGAGAGAGAAGACAATAAAAACGAGCCTGAACTCAAAAAAGAGGCACTCAAAGAGATTATCAAAGATTATAATAGCCTCTTTGGTAGCAACCATTCTATAAATCAGTTTGATGTCTATTATCAAGATGTACAAGAACGCATCAAAAATCAAAAATATTCAAATGCTGATTTGCCTCATAAAGAGAAAGTAGATATTGTGATTGTGGTGGATATGCTTCTTACAGGTTTTGATTCTAAATTTCTCAATACGCTCTATGTGGATAAAAATCTAAAACATCACGGACTTATACAAGCCTTTTCACGAACCAATAGAGTGCTAAATGATACAAAACCTTATGGGAGTATTTTGGATTTTCGTTCACAACAAAATGCCGTGGATGAGGCTATCGCTCTTTTTTCTGGTGAGAGTAGCAAACAACCCAAAGAGATATGGCTTGTCGATCCTGCTCCTACGACCATAGAGAAGTTTCAAGAAGCGACGCAAAAGCTAGAAGATTTTATGACCTCTCATGGTTTACAAAACACCCCCCAAGAGATAGCCAACCTCAAAGGAGACAAAGCAAGAGCCGAGTTTATCAATACATTCAAAGAGATACAAAGACTCAAAACACGCTTAGACCAACACACAGACCTCAAAGCAGAGCAGTTAGAAGCCATAGAGCAGACGATGCCACAAGATAGCCTACGAGCGTTTAAATCTATGTATTTAGAGACAGCCAAAAGACTACAAAAAGAGCAAAACAGAGGTGAAAATATACCCGATTGTGTGCAAGAGCTTGATTTTGAGTTTGTACTTTTTGCTTCGACATTGGTAGATTATGATTATATTATGAGCCTTATTGCCACCTATTCCACCAAACAGACAATGAGCAAAGAAGAACTCATTAGCCTACTCAAATCAAATGCCAATATGATGGAAGAACAAGAGGATATGATAGATTATATCAACGCTTTAGAAATGGGCAAAGCACTCAATGAAGAGGATATAAAAAAGGGTTACGAAGATTTTAGAACCTCTAAAAACAGCACAGAATTAGACACAATGGCAAAAGAGAACAGACTAGAACCTGCAAGGCTTCAAAAATTTGTACAAAGAGTTTTGGATAGACACATATTCGACGGAGAACACCTCACCGACCTATTAGCTCCTCTAGGGCTAGGTTGGAAAGAGAGAAGAATAGAAGAGTTAGCACTTATGCAAGAGCTTAGTCCTTTGCTCAAAAAAATGGCAAAGGGAAGAGAAATATCAGGATTGGAGGCGTATGATGAGTAAGTTAGTGCCAAAGTTAAGATTTAAAGAATTTAGTGGAGATTGGGAGGAAATAGAATTAGGAAAGCTTGGAGAGTTTAAAGGTGGAGGAACACCTAGTAAACAAATAGATGAATATTGGAAAGGTGATATACCTTGGATTTCAAGTTCTGATATAAATAAAGATAATCTACATTATATAAATATAAATAAATTTATAAATAAAAAATCTATTAAAGAATCAGCGACAAAAATTATTCCTAGAAATAGTGTTTTATTTGTTTCAAGAGTTGGAGTAGGTAAATTAGCAATTAATGAAAATGAATTATGTACAAGTCAAGATTTTACAAACTTTACTCCTAAAGAAACTAATAGTTATTATTTAGGATATTTTTTCATAGCTAATAAAAATATATTTGAAAGTTTTAATCAAGGTAAGTACCTACCTAAAATTAATTTCATAAGTTTTATCAACACCATAAGATTTAAGAACCCGATGAACATAATTTTCTAAAGCATCTGTAGAAGCATAG
>JADGER010000063.1 GCA_016744315.1 Sulfurovaceae bacterium | reverse complement strand
TGGATATGAATCATTAGACTCAGCCAAAAAACTCACAAATGCAAAGATTTACAGTAGCAAAGATGCTACACAAAAAAATTGTGAACTCAAAGAGGGTGAGCATTTTTGGTTTGATATTATAGGTTCTACAGTTCTTCAGGATAAAGAAGTATTAGGTGTTGTAAGTGATATACAACGAATGCTTGATGTTGATTATTTACTAATCAAAACAGATAGCAAGTTAGTCAAAGAGGGTCTTTCTAACTCATTTTTGGTTCCTTATATCCCACGCTATATTATCAAAGCAGATATCTCGACAAATGAGATTTTTACGCAAGATAGCAAAGATATATTAGAAGCAAGCTAATGAGATTTAGTTTTGTAACTCTTTTTCCCTCTATTGTAGAGGGATATTTTAGTGATTCTATTTTGGCTAGAGCTATTAGTAGCAATAAAATCTCTATAGACACAGTAGATCCTCGAACATTTAGCACAAATAGACATAATAAAGTAGATGCTCCTATGATAGGTGGCGGTGCTGGTATGCTTATGTCTCCACAACCACTCCTTGATACTATTTCTCATCTTAAAGCTTCTTCTCCTGATGCTCATATTATATTTCTCACACCTGTGGGCAAAAAATTTGAACAACAAGATGCCAAAAGACTAGCAAATAAAAAGCATATAGTTTTTGTTTCTGGGCGTTATGAGGGAATAGATGAACGGGTTATAGAGTCACAAGCAAATGAACTCTTTTCTATAGGTGATTTTATCCTTACAGGAGGCGAATTAGCAAGCATGGTTATGTGTGACGCTATTAGTCGGAATGTAGAGGGTGTGCTAGGAAATAGTGATTCTTTAGTAATAGAAAGCTTTGAATCGTCACAACTAGAAGCACCATCTTTTACAAAACCAATAAATTATGAAAATATGGCAGTTGTTTCAGAGTTTCTAAAGGGAAATCACAGTAAAATCACAGCCTTAAAAAGTAAACTAGCTTTGTGTAAAACAAAGTATTTCAGACCTGATCTCTATTCAAGGGTCAAAACAAAGGGCATAATATGAGAAATAAATATATCGAGAGCTTTGAAAAAGCTCAAACAGAAGCTAAAAATATTCCTGAATTTAGAGCTGGTGATACTCTTAGAGTAGCAGTTAAAATTAAAGAGGGTACTAAAGAGAGAGTACAGAACTATGAAGGTATCTGTATTGCTATCAGAGGCGAAGGTACAGGTCGTACATTTATGGTTAGAAAAATGGGTGCTAACAGCGTAGGCGTTGAAAGAATTTTCCCACTTTATTCAGATAGTATCGAAAGTATTTCAGTACTTAGAAGAGGTAGAGTTAGAAGAGCAAAATTATTCTATCTTAGAGAACTCAAAGGTAAAGCAGCAAGAATTAAAGAGCTTAGAAGAAGATAATCTTCTCCTCTTTTTTGGGTTTAGCATAGCTAAACCCTCTTTTCAACATCATTCCCCAAAAATAATTTTAATTACTTCCCGCAACAAATCCACTGGCAAATGCCCATTGTAGATTATATCCACCACATGGTCCATCTAAATCCATAACTTCCCCACAAAAATAAAGTCCATTGAGTTTTTTACTTTGCATAGTTTTTGGATCTATCTCTTTGAGAGTAATACCACCACGAGTAATCATTGCCATCTTAAATCCATCATGACCTATAATTGTAAGAGGAGTCCAAGCTAATATAGAGATAAGCTTGTCTCGTACTATACCAGAGAGTTTATTCAATGCTATCTCTGGGTCAGCATTTGCTATATGGCATAACTCTAGGCTAAGTGCTTGTGGTAGCAGTGTGTGGACAAGAGAGAGAGTAGTATGAGTAGGTTTTTTGGAGAGTTGTACTTTGAAGTGTTGGCGTATTTGTTCTTCATTCAAGCCTTTGGTCAGATTCATAAGCATTGGAACTTCACCAAATTTATCTATCAGTGGTGTAATTTCTCGTGAAAAATCTAAAACCACAGGACCTCTAATCCCATTTTTAGTAAAGATTAAATCACCTATTGCAGAGAGTTTTTTGTATTTTTTGAGATCTACACGCAGTGTTGCTTTGGCTATGGTATCTGCTGTACATAAGGCTACCCATGACTCTTTTGTTTGCAGAGGCATCATAGCAGGATAGAGTTTTTTGATACTATGTCCAACTTCTTGGGCTAATTCATATCCATCACCTTCAGCCCCTAAAGTAGGGTAACCCATACCACCAGTAGCAATAATTACTTTGGAGGTTTTAAAGCTATGAGTAGAGCTGTGAATACCTATGATACTAGTTCCATCATGCTCTAGGCTTCTTACTTTTTGGTTGCAGAGTATCTCTACCCCAATATTTTGCATCTCTTGTTCTAGGGCAGATATAATAAATTTGGAATTATGTCCCACAGGAAAGATACGAAACCCATCTAAAGCATCTGTTTTGACACCAATAGAATCAAAAAATTCTATAAGTTTATGATGGTCTAATAGCTCAAGAGAGTGACTCATAAATCGACCATCGCGTCCAAAATGTTGCATAAATACTTCATTGGAGAGAGTATTAGAGAGATTACAGCGTCCACCACCAGTGGCTTTGAGTTTGGCACCTATTTTGGGTAGTTTTTCTAGTAGGAGTACACTATTTCCCGCTCTTGCAGAAACTATAGCAGACATCATGCCTGCTGCTCCTGCTCCAACGACAATAGTATGAAAGTTTGGTCTATTTATACTAAGCCTTTTAATCTAAAATCAAATTTTAAAGCATCTGCATGACATACATCTACACATCTTCCACATAAGGTACAATCAGCCCCTGTAATAAACTCATGTGTTATATCTTTCTCTTCTCTTTGTTTATCATATTTAGCTTTGGTAATCTCTAAAACTTGGTTTTCAAAACAGACATCATGACATACCATACAGCTATCACAGTTATCATTCCATTCTATGCGTAAAGCACTTACTTTGCCTATCATCCCATAAGTTGTACCAATAGGACAAATATAACTGCACCATGCTCGCCTAGAATAGAACACTTCTATAGCAAATACCACAGCTACCCATACAAGAGCTACAGACCATCCATAGGCTATCATACGGCTTAGTATTCCTACTACACTTATAGTTTCAAAAACAATATAACCACTCACAAATGCCATGACTAAAAAGCCAACCCAAAAGATATATTTTACACGATAATCAAATTTTCGAGATTTAATAATTTTCTTTTTGACAAGTGTATTATGGAGTTTTTCGCCATATTCACTAAGAATCCCATAAGGACAAACCCATGCACAGTAGCTTCTTCCACCCATTATCATATAGACTAAAACAATGGTACTCACACCGATAATAATATTAATAGGAATATGATTTGTTGCCAAAAAAACTTCTATCGTACTAAAAGGGTCAATAAGATGAAAGCCCAAAAACCTAGAGCCATTGAGTGTGCCTTCTAATACTTGTAAATCAATAAAAAATGATAAAAAGAAGAGAAGGTGAATAGCTATTACTAGTATCCACCGTTTCATTCTATAGCTAAATCTTTTTTTGCCTTCTTCTGAAGTAGCCCAAAAAGTTGACCAAAATGATGTATTTTTAATCGTCTCTCTATTATTGTACTTATCCATTACTTAACCTTTTGGATTATTGCTCTTTTTTTGCATCTGCTCTTGCTGGAAACTCACCAATCTCTTTAGCAAATCGTTTTAAATCTTCATCATTTAAGCCAAGTAAGAGACCCTTCATAATCATGTTCTCTCTTCTTCCTGATTTAAAATCTGCTAAATCTTTGTAAATTTTAGCTTCACTTTGACCAAATAGTTTTGACCCCATTAAGGCTTTACCATTTTGTTCTCCTGAACCATTAACACCATGACAAGAGGCACATTTACTTTTATACTCATGGCTTACTTTGAATGCTCCAGAGTTTCCAGCTTTGTCTCTAAGAGCAGAGAGCTTATCCATCTCTTTATCTCTATCATTTTTTTCATCAATAGATTTAGCTTTAGTACCACTTACTGTAGATTTACTATCAAAATCTTTAATAATTTTGCCTCGTTCACCACCTTGGTATGCACCACCACCCATAAAAGTAACTCCCATAAGTCCTAGTATAGCGAGTGTTAGAATGGCTACTATTATATTTTTCATTATTTTTTCCTTGCCTCTTTTATTTCTTGATTAAATGCATAAATTTCATCTGCTATCTCTCTAATCTCATCATCACTCATCATATTTATCAAATCATCCATTAATACATTTTGTTTTTTACCACTTTTGAAATCAGCTATAGCAGTAAATATTTCATTGGAATCTTTGCCCAAAAGGGATGGACCAATTACACCATTGGCATAATCATTATGACAGGCAGAACATTTGATAATAAATTTTTTGCTTAACTTTCTTACAAGTAATGAAATTTCAACCTCTTCATAGGGGCTTCGTACATTCATATTAGCTTCTATATTTGTTCTTGGTTTTGTTCTGATAGAGGCATCTTTATTGGCTGGTTGACTATTGCTATCATATTCACTTTTGATATTATAGTCATAATAATATTTATCTTTATGTCCATTTGCATCAACCAACTTTTTTTGTTTTACTTTTATCTCTTCTGGATTATCATTTTTGATAATTTCAATTTTTGCTGTTTTTTCAGGTGCTACACTTTTATTGGCTTCTATGCTAGAGGATTTCTCATCATCACACCCACCTAATAGTACTATAACACTACTCAACGCAAGAGTAATTAATAACTTTTTTGTCATGACTGTTTTCCTTTTTCATACTCCGAAGCATAAGTTGCTCTGGATTTTACTATAATAGATGCTTGTGTGGTAGGGCATACATCTTCGCAAGCTCCACAACCAATACATCCATCATAAATCTCTGGTCTCTTTCCACCTTGGGCATCAGGAACCATAGCTATGGCACTGAGAGGATTGGGTATAGGACACATATCTGCACAGAGTGTACACTGTTTACCCGCAAAGCTATCTAATTTTACTAGTAAGTCCAGTTCTAATTGTGTTACATTTTGTATAGCATCTGTAAAGCGGTGCATTTTTGTATTAAAGCCATTAGGAATAGGAGTATTACTCATAGCAATACAAGTATCAGGAAATTCTAATACCGCAATACCCATAGCAATATCTTCAGCCTTCTCACAAGAGTGATCTAATGCTCCAGTAGGACAGGCCAACACACACGGTACAGCGTCACAAGCATAACAGCCTCTAATAGAAGCATCTATATAAGGTGTTCCTATGCCATGACCTTTGCCCCAATCGGCTAGTTCTATAGAGTGATAAGGACAAACTTGTAAGCATTGACCACATTTGATACAAAGACCCAAAAAATCTTTTTCATCTACAGCTCCAGGAGGGCGTAAACGCAATTCATCACCTTCTAAATAAGGGCTAATACCAACGCCACCAGCCATAACAAGTCCTAAAATTCCTAGAGTAGAGTATTTCATAAATTTTCGTCTATCTGTTTGTACTTTTGCCATACTATAACCTCACTTTTGGCTTTTGATCTTCAAGTAAAAATATTGGCTCTGAAAATGGTGCTAGTTTTGCCAAAAAATTAAGTAGAGAAATTACAGGAGATCCATAGAAAAATTTAACATTAGGATTATAAACCCATAATTGGTCTGCATATTGATATACTTTATGTGGTGTATCACCTATGTTATCTTTGTTTTTATCAAATCCAGCATAATTATCCCAGTAGTTGCCTACTATCTCATTTTCATTTGTTTTACTTCCTCTGCTGTCATTTACAATATCTTCTATATTGCCTAATATTTTGTTCCCTTTGATTATATTATTTTCACTGAGCGAGTGAAAGTGCAGAGCTTCTGCGTTATATAATATATTATTATTTTCAATCCAGTTATGTGTATCAGGTTCAAATGGAGATCTATCTATATAAATACCTTGTGCACAATATATCACTGTATTATCTTTGAGTGTAAAGTTTGATACATCTTTCATTCCAATACCCATACCAGTTGCACCTAAAGAGCTTTTGACCACATTTCCTGTAGCAATAGTATCTTTTGAATACATAAAAAAGATTCCTACCGAATTATATTGATAGGTATTATTTCGCACAATATTTTTGCCTGCATACATAAAGTGCAGAGAGTATCTATTGTGTTCTCCAAAATTATCTTCTATAGTATTTCCATGAGAATACCATACAACCATATCACGAGATTTAACAAGTGAGTTTTTGCGTACGATATTATCATTGCTATACCATAAACGCAAGCCATCACCTCGAAGACCAAGGTCAAAGTCTTTGGAACTGATATAATTATTATTTATAAGAGAGTTATTTGTCATCTGCATATCAATACCAAAAAGACAATCATCAATAATACAATCACTCACCTCACATTGATTAGAATTAGTGATAAGTATCCCAGCATCGAGAGTATGTGTCATCTCTCCACTATTAATAATACGAAGATTTTTAAGTGTCACAAAAGAACTCTCTATTGTAATAACTGTACCATTATTTTCTCCATCAATAACAACGCCTTTGGAGTTTCCTATAATAGTAAGAGGTTTTTTGATAATAATACTACCCTTATATACGCCTGTAGGAAGCTTAAGTATAGACCCACTAGGAGCAGAATCTATAGCATCTTGGAGTACATTGGCATATAAGAAATTTAAAAATAGAAGATAAAAGAGAAAAAATATTTTTAACAACTTCATTCCTTCTTATTGCTCACTCTCTCGAATAGCTTTTTGTTTTGCAAAAAATGCAAGAAGACTCAAAAGGCTAATAGCAAGTATTAAATAAAATCCAATTGTTGGATAAGAGTGTGTTGTAAATTGAGCAATTTTACCATCTCCAAATACAGTTGGCATAAATGGCTTAATTTTGAATGCACCCCAGTTATGGAGATTATGTCCAAACCAGTAGAGCCAGTAGGCATAATCAGCAATAAAGAGCAGAGGTAATGATACAGGAACAAGCATAATATAACTCAATACTTTATGGTTGTATGCAATAAAATAGATAATAAAAAGTGAGAGTAATAAGAGAGCATAAATACCAATTTCTCTTTCTAACTGACCCCCAACCCACATAGGATCCATTCCTACATAATGATTAATAGTATTCATCTCATGCACTTCTCCACTAAAACCATCAAAGTGAAAAAATACAGGTATTCCCTCTGGAAATGCTTCTTTTGGATAGTTAGGTGCTTCAAGTGATACTGCCCATATTGGCAAAGATGCCACACCTATTTCAGAGCCTGTATCAATCATCTCTTCTAAGTTATTATGAGCTTCTTTTGGTACGCTAACACTCTTATATCTACCTTGATTATAAAGATTCCAACTTTCGATAGCCAAAGAAGAGACCTCATTTCCTTTGCCTTCATCTACTTTGTTTAGTGTCCCATGAAAAGTAATCATAGGGAGGGTAAATGCTAGGGTCATAATAATAAGTGCCAACGAAGCAAATATTTTTGCTTTCATAAAACTTGGATGCATTTTTCTTTTCCTTTTAAATTAAATCTTTCTTATAATAACATAGAAAAGTATAATATAGATTTGCACAAATAAATATGATATAGGTCAAGTAAGGATTAATGGAGTTAATTATTTTTATAGCATCATAACTTGGAGTGTTACAGCTTTTTACTACAGATGAACTCATATTATAAAATTTTATACTTCTCCTCTTTAAGCAAAACAATAATGCATCAGAGTAAAATAATAATCAAAAAGGTTTAACTTTGAATCAAAGAGCGATAGAAGTCTTACTTTATCTTCCCCCTTCTCTTTTAGACTATAAAGAAGCACTTCAAAATTTTTTATTAGAAACAGACAAAAATATTAAACTTAGCGATACACTCAATCCCCATACCGATATAGTCATCTCTTTGGTTTCAAAAACACTTTCTAATTCTGATAAAATCTTTTATACTGCCTACAATCAAAAAGATTTTCGTTTTTTATTTTATTATTTCCAAGATAGCGAGATAAGTATAGATGACTTTAATGATGAGGTTTTTGAGCGTGTAGAATTTCGCGAAGCGTTACAAAAAGAGTCTAATTTATCTCATACATTTTCTAGCATTGAAGAGATAAAAGACACCCTTGAAAAAAACCTCAAAGAGTCACTCTTTGATATACAAAATCGTACCAATTATAGTAAAATAAACCCCTTTGTAACAAGCCAAAGCAAGGGTAATAAGTTTTATGACAATGATAATATGCTCCGAAAAGTAGATAACTTTTTGAGAAGAGGCAAGAGAGTATCACTTATCAATGGTTTAGGAGGAGTAGGCAAAACGACTCTAGCCATTGAATATGCTACAGATGCCCTAAATAATGAAATTTATGATTATCTCATTTGGTTTGATATTGAAAAAGGAATAGACAATGAGATTAGAACTTTTGCGATAAAGTTTTTGCTTTCAGATTTAGAAGAGGGTAAAGAGGCATTAGACTATTACAAAAGAGTGTTTGAAAAATTTATAGAAAGCTATCCAAACTCTTTGATTATATTAGATAATTACACACATAGTCCTAGTTATCAAGAGGGATTACAGAAGTTTTTGACACAATTTATCTCCACTGATATTATCATCACTTCAAGAGAAGATATATCCAAAATAGCAGAGACCAAAGCTATGGAATTAGATGTATTTCAAAACCTTAATGATGCCTTAGAAATGTTTAAACTAAATTCAAAAAGAAGTTACGCCAAAAGTCAAGAACAATTTATCAAAGAGATTATTCACCATCTTGGTAATCTACCTTTAGCCTTAGAAATAACAGCAAACTTTTTAGATGATAGCAATATGAAAATAGAAGAGTATCTTGAAGCCCTAAAAAAAGAGGGATTAACACTTTTTGATAAAATTTCAGACTATCAACCCAAAAACCACCTAGAGGGATTGGTAGCTACTCTTAAAATAAACAACAAAATTACTAAAAATGAATACTCTCTAAAATTTATACAAGCCTTTGCACTCCTCTCACCTGAACCAATAAACAAAGAACTAATAGAAAAGAACCTAAGCAAAGAGTTAAATATATCAGATTTCAACAAAACTGTATCTCTAAGAGATTTAGAAAAATTTTCCTATATCAAACTATCAAATAACAACTATACAATGCACCGACTTATCCAAGAATCTATTATAAATGAGTTTCTAACTTCCAACACAGAAAAACAAAAAGAAATACTCACACAAATATCATCTGCCATATTTGATTGGTTTGTGGGTAGTTTTGAAGATAATAAATATGGAAAATATTTTAATCAAAGTGCCAAACATATTGAGTATATATTAGAAACATGGAAGAGTATCATCTCTAATGAAGCAAAAATATATCTATATACTTGTTTATCAGCATATATGGAGGAAACGACATTTAATCCAAAAGATGTTTTATTTTATATCGAAAAAGCTATATCTTTAGAAGAAAATATAAAGATAGTTGATAGAAAAAAATTTAGAGTTTATATACAATATGGAAATGCTTTAGAACTAAATAGTAGATATGAAGAGGCTCATAACTATTATAATATAACTTTAACATTTGTAGAAGAATATAGTATTGAGATGGGAAATATTTATAGTCATATCGGTGGAGTTTATGATAGTCAAGAAAACTATAAAGATGCATTAGTATATTATCAGAAATCTTTAGATATTCAACTAGAAGTGATAGGAAAAAATCATCCTAATACAGCTAGTATTTATAATAATATTGGGTTAGTGTATCATAATCAAAAAAAATATGAAGAAGCATTAAAATATTATCAGAAATCTTTAGAAATTCAATTGCAAACGATAGGAGATAATCATCCTAGTACGGCTACTAATTATAATAATATGGGTGGAATTTATTGTGAAAATGAAAATTATAAAGAAGCGTTAGAATATTATCAAAAATCTTTAGATATTCAACTACAAACGATAGGAGAAAATCATCCTGATACAGCTACTACTTATCGTAGTATAGGATTAATGCATAAAGACTTAAAAGAGTGTATAAAAGCTAAAGAAAATTTACAAAAAGCCTTAGATATAAGATTAAATTTAGAAATAGATAAGGACATATTAAACTTACGAAGAAATATCAAAGAGATAGACAAAAATATCCAAAAAGAAAAAAAAGTAAAATATAATAAAAAAGGTAGATATTGTAAAGATGCTTAAAACAATAATTATACCCAAAGATTTAGATTTTCTGAAAGATGAGATAAAAGATATTAGCGTGATTTATTTGGATAATGAAGAGCTAGAGGAGCAAATCCAAAAGAGTGATATTGTAATAGTGGTAATAGATAGAGATATTCAGAACTTCACTCAAGAGCTATATGAGCATATAGATAAGGCATTTCTATCTGTTTATTTTAAAGATATTGCGATTAATAGTCTCTTGGTTAGTGAATTTGATGCTATCAAAGAAGTTCAAGCACTTAAAAAAGTTATCTCTGAATATAGTGTTTTTAATATAGATGTACTGAAAAAAGATTTAGAAAATAAAACAGTTGAAAAAGAGAAATCTTTGAAGATAGAGTTGGAGACAACTTATCTAAATGCTATAAAAATAAAAGAGTATTTTTCCATCAAAGATATGGAAATAGATGATTTAGATGCTAATAGAGAGATATATTTTGTGGGTGAGAATGGAGATGGTAAAACTGTTTTGCTTCAAGCTATTGCTTTGGCTTTAAAGGGTGATGAATATGAGATATTGGCAGAGGACTATATCAAAAATATTAAAAAATCTATGCAACTCTCTAGCAAAGACAGCCACTATCCTAATGAGTATAAAATATATAAAAAAGTTAAAAATATTTTTGCTTATGGAATTAATAGAAATAAGATAAGTTCTAATGAAGAAGAGACGAAAATCACAAGCTATTCAGGACTCTTTGATACTCCAAGTATATATAAAACAACACTTCTAAGAGATGCTGAAAAGTTTTTAGAACAAGAAACCCCTTTGGTTAATGATTTTAAAGAACAAATGAGTTTTTTGATGGATAAAAAGTTTCAAATTACTAAAACAGAAAAAGGTTTAAAATATGGAGATATTGAACAGTTTGCAATGCTTTCAGAGGGATACAAAACTACTCTAATTTGGCTCTCTGATTTACTTTCAAGACTTATAGAAAATAGTCCAGAGGTTGAAGAATTAGCAGATTTTAAAGCAATAGTCCTTATTGATGAAGTAGATTTATATCTACATCCAAAATGGAAATATGATTTTATGTATAAGCTTAGACAAATATTTCCAAAAATTCAGTTTATAATGACTACTCATAGCTTAGTTACAATTTTGGGTGCTAGTGAGGATGCTATCTTTTATAAGGTTTACAAAGAAGATGGAGAGACAAAGGTAAGTGAGAAGATAGATGATATTTCTTATTATACTTCTGATATATTGATGAGTTCTCCACTTTTTAATCTTCAAAGTATCACATCACGAAGTTATAACGATAGGTTAAGTAATGATGATTATGTCTATAATAGAATTCATAAAAAAGTCAAAGAGAGATTGGCAAATAGAAGTATTGTTCCAGATGATGAGGTAGATAATTGGCTTGATGAAGAGTTTGAATTAGAATTTGGTAAAGAGTTTGGAGAGTAAGCAGTGGTAAAATATATTAAAACTTATTCTTTATCCTCTTTAGTTGATAAAACAAGACAAGACGCATTTAATAAAGATATTAAGGCAAAAAAGTATATTGATGAAAATAGTCTTTATAAATGTAAATATCAAGAAAAGAGTATCAAATACTATCCTGTAAAAGATGCTCTTAATCATATATATCATAACAAATGTGCATATTGTGAAACACAAATCAATAGAACAAGTACAAATATAGAGCATTACAGACCTAAGAGTATCTACTATGCTTTGGCTTATAGTTGGAGTAATCTATTGCCTATTTGTAATATGTGTAATAGTAAAAAATTCAATCATTTTGATATTGTCAATCAGCGAGTTTGTTATAATGGTGAAACGCTAGAAGAGTTACAACATATGACAAAGAGATATAATGAGTTAGAAAATCCAAAATTTATACACCCTGAAATTGATACTTATGAACATTTATTTAGATTTAATAGAAAAGGTGAGATTATCGTTTATACTCATATTGAAGATAGTGAAAAAATGACATATACGATTAAAAATAGTGATTTAAATCATCATAATTTATTAAAAAGAAGAGCTAAAGTTTTGGAAAGTTTTATTAAAATGAGAAACAATCTCTTTGATTATTATGAGTTGGTTATAGAAACTAAAAGCAAAGATAACTTGAAGAAATTTAAAAAGAATATTCAAGAAGAGATAAAAATATTTTTTAATGATGAAAATGAATTTATAGCCGTTCGAAAATATATCATCAAGCGATTACGATTTTTTTTAGCGAAGCTTGATAAAAAGTTTGTGATGTTT
>JADGER010000229.1 GCA_016744315.1 Sulfurovaceae bacterium | reverse complement strand
TTGATACTACTTATGATTTAGCTGAAGCTTTATCTCTTATATCTATGGTACGATTTAAATATGGATTCTTCGGTGATTGTTAGTAGTGGAATGGGCTACTAAAGATATCACTTAATGTATTAAATATAGATTTTAATACTATCTTATCTCTAACTGTTGGAATAGATATTACTCTTGGAAATTTATCTCTACCTTTAGAAATTAACTTTTCTTTATAAAAAGAAAAATTGTATGTTTGATTTAAAACTTTACGATTGATTATTTCCATCTCAGTATCTAATTTTTTTTCAAAAGCATTTATATTTATTCCATCAATACCAATAGATGGTTTATTTCTTATATCTTTTTCAAAAACATTTTTAATATTCTTTTTGCTAAAGTGTTTATTGAATATTCTATATGGATACATTAAAACATTTTAACCGAGTATGTACAATTTAAAAATACTGCTATAATTGGTAATAAAAATAATAATATAATCGCTAATCTTTGTTTTATCCAACAGCAAAAATATTTAAAATAGTCTAAACATGGAAATACTCCATTTTCTTTTAAATATTCCTTTTGATTACGGACATCATACCTTACTTTAAAAAAATCACATGTACTATGATTTTCACTTGATTCTAATATAGAATAATATTCTTCTTCAACTTTAATTGTACTACTCAATCTTTTCATTTTACCTAATATCTTTTGCATAGCAGTATAGTTTTTTTGTACTTCTCCAGCCCTCTTTCCAAAATTCATGGCATATACAAACACAGACATTACTAAAATAATTATAGAAACTATTAATGTGGGAATACTAACATCTATAGTTGGAGTATCTATATCAACTATAGTAATAATAATAAGCCATAATGAATAATAGATTATTAAAAGTTGGGAATAAAAATCATAATTCTTTAATCTTTCTGACATATTTATTCTTGATTTAATTGTTTTCCATATTTTATCTTCTAAGTTCAAGTTTAAATCCTTGTAATGAGATTACAAGATTCCCAGTGAAGTAAATAATAATATCTATTTAATAATAGATCAAGCTATAAGCTAAGTAAAAATTACTTATTAATTAGTTTTGTTTCAAATAGTGAAACCTATTTCTTTGAAGAAATAAGGAATCTTGCGAATATATTTTACTAATATATGTATTGTATGTGGCTGATATATTTATTTTATAAATCTCCATATATATAACATAAGAATATACCTTTTCCTCGATGCCTCCCTCCTTACTATATTAAAGATAAAATTATTTTAGGAATAGGAGAGTTCCTTAGTTTCCAATATTTTTTTATCTAAGCCTGTTTATTATCAAAACTCTCAATATCCACTAACTTTACCCTACCTAAATGTCCAAAACTTATGCACAAAAAAGGTAACTAGAGGCAGAAGCAACGCTACTATGATAGTTTTGATATAGGTATTAAAACTATCTAGTATATCAGAGAGAAAGATGGCTATAAGAAGCGCGATTACTTGTACTATAAAATATTTTATCGCTTTGGCTTGGCTTAGTTGTGACTCAAAGACAAATTTTGACTGGATTGCGTAAGAGAATGTATAGGCTAGAAGAAACCCTAGAATATTTGATTGCAACAAAGAGGGGGTGATAAGGTAGATATATAGCGATGCCCCCGTTATGTGAATAAGTGTTGAAAACCCTCCTATAAAGGCATACCGTACAAGCTTATGAGAGAGTAGATACTGTATCAATATTCACCCTCTATAATATAGATGGGTCTTCTTTTGGATTCATTATATATCCGTCCTAGATATTCACCTAATATTCCTATTCCCATAAGCTGAATACCACCCAAGAATAAAATTACTGTAAGCATTGAGGCATACCCTGGTAAATCAACACCAAAGATAAGTGTTTTTACAATAATAGTAATACCAAAAAGAAAAGAGAGTGCAGAAATACTCATGCCAATATAGAGCCATACACGCAAAGGCACAGTACTAAAGCTAGTAATCCCATCGAGTGCAAAGTTCCAGAGTTTCCAGCCATTAAAGCTACTTTCTCCTGCTACTCTAGGCTCTCTTGTGTACTCTATGGTTGTGGTGGGGTAGCCAACCCACGCAAAGATACCCTTCATAAATCGTTGGTTTTCTGGAAGCTCTTTGAGGGACTCTACCACACGCCTACTCATAAGACGATAATCACCTACATTATTAGGAATCTCTATAGCTGATATTTTGTTATGCAGTCTATAAAACAGATTTGCACTCTTGCGTTTGAAAAAACTATCACTCTGTCTATTGGCTCGTTTTGCCAAAACCACATCATAGCCCTCTTCCCACTTTTGCAAAAATATCTCAATAAGCTCAGGAGGGTCTTGAAGGTCAACATCAATAGGAATTACAACTGCACCTTTGGACGCATCTAATCCTGCGGTAAGAGCTGACTCTTTGCCAAAGTTTCGTGCAAAGTTTATAATTCTAATATTTTTATAAATCTCTTTGGCTTTTTTGATAACTTCAAGCGTACTATCTGTACTTCCATCATTGACAAAAATAATCTCATAACTCCTTTGCGTTTTTTCTAGTATAGGTTCAATAGTTTCTAAAAATATATTTATGACTTCCTCTTCATTATAACAAGGACATACTATTGATATGGTTGGCTTATTCATTTGTATCCTTTAGGTACTCTTTGGGAGGTGCTTTATACGAATATAAAATCCCTTCTGCTTGGAACTTATCTATGGTTAGAACTTTTTGCATTCCCTCTTTTTGTAATATTCTAGCATTATATAAAAAATCTTTATGTGCGTGTACTACCCAAAAGTATTCTGGCATATTTTCATTTTGATA
>JADGER010000228.1 GCA_016744315.1 Sulfurovaceae bacterium | reverse complement strand
TTGAATATTTGTAGTAAATCTTCGATTTTCTCTCTCTTTTGTTTTCTTGTATTTTACTATTTTTTTATTAGAATGATATTAGTAGTGGAATGGGCTAATGATGGACTATATAATACCCTAATAAAAACAAATAATTTAAAATGAAGTCTAATTAAAAATAGACTAAAATGATACAATAAAAAGAGAAGAGAGGGGTAAAAAGATGAGTCGTAAAAGAACAGCATACTCAACAGAGTTAAAAACAAAATTAGTACTAGAAGCCATAAAAGGTGAAAAGACAATTAATGAAATAGCCAGTGAACATAATATCACACCAAATAATTTAAAAAACTGGAAAGCTAAATTCCTAGAAAATGCAGAGTTGGCAATGGAGCCTTCTCGTGCAGTTAAAGAGTACAAAGAACAAAATGTAGAACTGCAATCAAAGATAGATGAATATGCAAGAGTAGTAGGTAAAATCACAGTAGAGCGAGACTGGGCAGTGGGAAAGCTACAAAGCTTGGACTTATCTAATAAACAAGATACAGTAGAAGTCCAAGCTGATAATATATCAAAATCAAGACAATGTGAACTGCTAGGTATCAGTAGAAGCTATCTCTACTACACACCAGTCGTCAATGAGGATAAAATAGCAATCAAAGAACATATACAAAAAGTCTATGAAGAGATACCAATATATGGAGAGAGGAAAGTACACCAGCAACTGTTAGAAGATGGGTTTAGAGTGAGTCTCAATACAGTATCTGCTTATAGAAGAGAGCTAGGCTTAAAGGCTGTACTAGCCGTGAGACCTGTTCACACGAGTATGGCTGATGATCAACACCCTAAACACTCATACAAGCTAAGAGATCTTGATATCAATAGAGCCAACCAAGTATGGAGTACAGATATAACATACATAAAGATAAATGGCGGAATGGTCTATCTCGCTGCTGTTATTGATTGGTACAGTAAAGCTGTACTCTCTTGGAAACTGTCCAATACTATGGATACAGACTTAGTAATGGGTGTACTCAACAATGCCTTACACAACTATGATAAACCAGAGATATTCAATACAGACCAAGGAAGTCAATATACAAGCCATATCCATACTCAGACTCTAAAAGATAATGGTATCACTATATCAATGGATGGTAAAGGAAGAGCTACTGATAATATCTGTATAGAGAGATTCTGGAGATCTGCTAAAGTAGAGAGAATATATCTCAATGAATACAATAGTATCAAAGAACTCAAAGATGATGTGAGAGATTATATGGAGTTTTATAACTATCGAAGGTTTCACGAAACACTAAACTATAAAAAACCTATGGAAACATATCACAATAGTTTGACCATCAACAATGAAAACCATGATGATCTGAGTAAAAAAACAGGCTAGAATGGGAAATTTAAAAATAATTATATTTTTTTAAAATTGTCTTGACTTTTGGGGTAGAATACTAGATATCAAATATTTAGAAGATTATCTTAATAGGCATTTGTTAGTTAATGAAGATTTTAAGGTATATTTTCATAAACTATATGATGCAGACTTTATGGATTTGCTTCAAAATGGAGATTTGAAAAGTTTTATGTTTTCATATGGAATAGAAAGTAAAAATAGTCTTACAAGTAAAGATTTATTTAACCCCTTTTATTCTATAACAAATCTTTTTGGAGATAATATAACTAAAAGTAGAAATTAAAGCTAAAAAAGATGAAATATTAGATAATAAAAAATTAATATTATTTTTTGAAAATGCAAGTGATGCAGGTTTTCTTAATACTTGTGAATTACAGCAACAAGATGGTGGAAATAAAAAAATTGATTTTAAAAATAAAAAGTTAAGTATTGAATATACTGAGAATATCAAGATAAAAGATATTTATTCAGCAGTTGAATTCTTTAATAGAGCATTACTAAACAAAGAAATTATTATTAAAAAAAGATTAGGACTATGAAATGGAATTCTTTACTAAAACTACTATTTCTTTAATGGCTACAATGGGGTTTACTCCTATTGTTCTTATTGGATTATTAATAGCCACATTATCTTTAATTCTAAATTTAAAAGTTACAAATATATATATTCAAAAATTTGTAGAACATCAAAATAAAGATAAATTTATCAATTTAATTTTTTATACATCATTTGTACTCATAGTGATGATTATCATAGCAGTATTATCAAACTATTGTTTAAATGAATATATCCAAATGTTATTTAGTATAGTATATATAGTATGTTTAATTTTTATATTATATAGTTTATTTACAATAATCTTTATATTAAAAGAAATAGTTAAAAATTCCTTTACATGATGTTTTTACACTGAGTTAATCACTCTCCAAAACCCTCTCAATCTCCCTAGCAAACCAATAAACTCCCACAGCAGGGACGGCATTCCCTATTTGTCTTCTTACTTCTGTATTGCTTCCCTAAAAAAGAAAAATTAGCTATCCTAAATTATCACAAATGATGGAGGGAAAAGGGTATATTTATAGTGATAATACAATTAGAAGCAAAATTCATAGAGGGTCATTTTCTTTTGTTTTTTTACTAGAAGTTTGTGATAGTTTAGACTTAGAGTTTATTTTTCAGGAAAAAGTATAAATATCAAACAATAAAAAAAGCTATAATACCTTTATGAATATAACAACACAAACAAACTTAATTATTGTAGGGGCTGGGGCATCTGGGTTGCTTGCTTCTATTTTGGCTAGTAAAAATGGGAAGTCTGTTTTACTTTTGGATCAGAATACTAAGGTAGGGAAGAAGATACTTGTTAGTGGGAATGGGAAGTGTAATATTGGTAATAATAATATTGCACCTTATCAATACCACTCTTC
>JADGER010000062.1 GCA_016744315.1 Sulfurovaceae bacterium | reverse complement strand
TTCTCTAATGATATTTTTTGTCCTTTTACTAAACTAATTGCCATATTATGCGCTTACCCCATAAGTATCACAAAAGCCTTTAAGTCCACTATTAAATCCAGAACCTTCTGCTTTGAATCTCCACTCACCACTTTTTCTATATAATGTTCCAAAAAGAATAGCTGTTTCAGAAGAGTAATCTTCATCTAATTCAAATTTTGCTAACTCTTTACCATCATCAGCATTAATAACTCTAATAAATGAATTATTGACTTGTCCAAAATTTTGCCCTTTTGCTTCTGCACTATCAATTGTAACAGTAAGTGCTAAAGTTTGATATTTTGCATCAACTTTTGATAAATCAACATTAATAACTTCATCATCACCCTCACCCTCACCTGTAAGGTTATCACCTTCATGTACTACAGAACCATCTGCACTTTTGAGGTTATTAAAAAAGATAAAATCACTATCTGCAGTAACTTTTCCATCTTCTCCAACCATAAACATTGAAGCATCTAAATCAAACTCTGCTCCTGTATCTGTAGCATTGGTATCCCAACCTAAACCTATTTTAATATTCTTTAATCCTGGAGCTTCTTTTGATAGTGAAACGCGTCCACCTTTGCTTAAACTTACTGACATTATATATCCTTATTTTTTAGTGTAGTTAGATAAAATATTATAGTGAAATAGTAGTAAATAATCTCTTAATATATTAGGCTACTATTTCTCTTTCAATTACTCTCATCTTTTTTATAATCTTTGGGGCATTTCGTCTTTGAATGCTAGAGTTTCTGCTATTTTAAGTATTTCTAAAGCACCCTCTTCTATCATCATATCGGCTAATTTATGGCCTAAATTATCACTCTCTTTAAGTGAAGAAGTTAATGTTTTTTCAACTATATTTGTACCATCAGGATAACCAAGCATAGCCTTTATAGTTATAGTATCTTCTGATATTACAGCATTTACCGCCACAGGAGCAGAGCATCCTGCACCTATTCTTGCTACAAAATCTCTTTCTATCTTTGTGCTAATATAACTATTTTCATCATTTAGACTCATAGCTACTTCTCGCATAAAATCATTATCACTCACTATTTCTATCCCTAGGGCTGCTTGACCCATTGGAGGAATCATAAATGTTAACTTTTCAACAAACGGAATATCTTTGAGAAGGTCTAATCTTTGCAAACCAATATATGCTAAAATAATAGCATCATACTCAGCATCTTTAAGCTTTCTTAGTCTTGTATTAATATTGCCTCTTAAATCTTTGACTTTTAGGTCTGGACGGACTTGAAGGATTTGCATTCTTCGTCTAAGACTTGTTGTTCCTACTACTGCACCTTGTGGTAAAGCCTCTAGGGAAGGATATTTATGAGAGAGCAGAACATCACTTTGATCTTGTCTTTGTGTAATTGCTACAAGTTCTAAACCCTCAGGAATATAAGTAGGTACATCTTTGAGTGAATGCACAGCCATAGTGGCATTTCCTGCTAACATCTCATCTTCTAATTCTTTTGTAAAGTGACCTTTTCCACCAATAAGAGCCAGAGGCTTATCTAGGATTTTATCGCCTCTACTTGTAATTTCATTAAGTTCTACACTCACTTGTGGAAAACTTTTTTCAATACGCGCTTTAATATGGTACGCTTGCCAGAGAGCTAGATTACTAGCTCTGGTTGCTATAACTATTTTATTCATTTTAATACTTTATGGAAGAAGTTTTAGATATTTATTACGCATTTTATCCCACTTGCCATCTAAATAGACAGTTGGTGTACCTGTAACCATTACTTTGGCTGCTAATGCTTCATCTTGAGTTATAGCTTCTTGTACTTCTTTGGCTTCTATCTCTTCTTTTGTTACTACAAAACCACTATGGTCTTTGACTGCTTTAATAATTTTATCTACATCTGTCTCTCTAGCATCTATTTTTAGAGAATATAGTTTATAAACTATATCATTTTGCCCTTTATGCTGTGCTATATGCATAATGCGTACCAAAGTACCTGATACTGGGTGAATACGAAGGAGTGGTAAGTGATAATAATATAGAGCAAAAGTCTTAGGATAATTTTTAACTGCATCCATAATCTCAGGCATAATTTCCATACAGAATGGACATTGAGGATCAGAGAAAACTACTAATTTATGTTTTGCATTTTGATTCCCAAAAAGTAAATGGTCATTTTTATAATACTCCACACTCAAAGATGGTTTATATTCATTCACATAATTTCTTTTTGTATCCATATTCATAAGTACAGGCGTAATTAAATCACCATTTACAAATACAGTTTGTGGTACAGATATCTCTTTTCCTTTATGCTTTATTTTCATATTAGTAAGATATACCTCCCATCCTTTGGCTGTATCAATTTTTCTTGTTTCAATAATTTCTGAACCCAATACCTCTACAGCAGGATTTTTTACAATAAACTTCTTAAAGTATTTTGTAAGATCCCCTTCACTCATACCTGCACTAAGAATTGCTGTTGTTGCTAGAGTGCTCACTAATAATTTCGACATCAATGACATCATTATCTCCTTTTTCATTAAAATTTGGTTTTTCTGGTGTTACTTTAGCAATAAATTGTAAATAGAGTGTATATATTAAGGCCATAACGCCAAATGTATCACTTAATATACCTGGTATAAGTAGCAAAATAGACCCTAGTAGATACGCCATACTTGCATTTTGAAAACTTTGTATATCTAATTTGCCTTTAGAGACATTTTTCATACCTCCTTCAATAGCATACTGAGAACTTTTAAGGAGTTTAATTCCTATAAATATTGTTCCCACTATCCATAAAACACTCCATCCTGCACCCAATTCTTCTACTACACTCAAAGAAAGGTAGAGTTCTGCAAATAAAAATGGGATCAAGAATATAATTACCATACTTGACTCATTACGGTTGGAATAATATCTCCTACAGAAATACTTTCTTTGGATAATCCATCTCTTTGGACTAATTCTACTAAGCCATCTGCAAGATTTTTACCAATAACAAGAGCAAATGGCGTTCCAATAAGTTCAAAATCTTTCATTTTGAATCCAAATCTCTCTTTTCTATCATCTAATAATACTTCTACACCATTATCTTTAAGTGTTTGGTATGTCTCTTCAGCCAAGGCTACTTGTGCTTGATCTTTGATATTAGAGATAATAATACTAAGAGTAAATGGTGCTGTTTCTTTTGTCCATATACAGCCTTTTTCATCATGATGCTGTTCAATAATTGCAGCCAAAAGACGGCTTACACCAATCCCATAAGTTCCCATTTCAAAAGCTTGTGTTTTTCCTTGTTCATTCAGGAAATTAGCACCAAGAGGTACAGAATATTGTGTACCTAATTGGAAAATATGCCCTACTTCTATCCCTTTGGTATAGCGAAGTTTATTCGCACAATGGACACAAGTATCACCCTCTTGAACGGCTACTATATCTTGATAATTAGCCTCGTAGCCTTTAAGATCAATACCAACAAGATGATAATCTGCTTCATTTGCACCACAAATAAGATGAGTTGCATCTTTTAACATAGTATCAAAAACTATCTCTATACCTTCAGGTACTATAGTAGGACTCATATATCCTGCAACTAATCCCACTTCTGCTAACTCTTCTACGGATATATCAACAAGCTCATTGGCATCAATACTATTACATGCTTTTACCTCTTGAAGCTCTTCAGAACCACGCAGAGCAAAAAGCACTATTTTGCTCTCTCCCTCATCAAAAAGTGCTTTTTTGGCAACCGTTTTAATAAGATAAAAAGGATCTACATGAAAAAATTTACTAAGTGCATCAATAGTAGTAGTATCTGGTGTATGAAATTTGGCATATACTGCTTCAGGAGGCTCTACTTCACAGCTTTTTTCTGCTCTAATAGCTGCTTCTATATTAGCACCATACTCACATTTTTCACATACAACTATAGTATCTTCACCACTATCAGCTATTACCATAAACTCTTTACTACCACTGCCACCAATAGCACCACTATCGGCTTCTACTACACGAAAATCAAGTCCAAGTCTTGTAAATATTTTCTTGTAAGTCTCTTCCATATAGGCAAATTCTCTTTGCATATCTTCTTTGGATGCATGAAAACTATAGCCATCTTTCATCAAAAACTCTCGTCCACGCATAAGTCCAAACCGCGGTCTAATCTCATCACGAAATTTAAGATTTACTTGATAAAGGTTTAAAGGCAATGCTTTATAACTTTTGACACTCTGTTTAACAAGATTTACCATCATCTCTTCATGTGTTGGACCGAGTACAAAATCATTATTTTTGCGATCTTTAAAACGCAAAAGTTCTTTGCCATACTTATCAAATCTTCCACTCTCTTTCCAATAACTAGCAGGAGTTACAAAACCTAAACTTACTTCTTGGCAGTTAGCTTTATTAAGTTCATCTTTGACAATATTTTGAACCTTGTCTAATACTCTTTTACCTAAAGGTAAATAGTTATAGAGTCCACTCCCTACTCCCTGAATAAATCCTGCACGGATAAGGAAAATATGACTCGCAAGGGTTGCATCATTTGGAGTCTCTTTTGTTGTAGGAATAAGTAGTTGTGTTACTCTCATGATCTGTATCCTTTATGGTGGTCTTGTTTATAGAGTTTTGTATCTATATTTTCTGTATTTACATTAAAAATATTTTTAAGAGCATCAATACCACTTGCTCCCTCTTTTTCGCGTGAACTTTTACGCATCTTAACAGTTGGCTTATGCAAAAAACTATTAAACATCTGATTTGCCATTTTTCTCATATTATCTTCTGAATCTTTTGGAACAAAACCTTTTTTAATGGCTCTGCTTAACTCTTCTTCTATTGCTTGGTCTACCTTTTCACGCATACCTTTTATCACAGGTTCTACAGATAATGCTCGAAGCCATCTATAAAAATCATCTCTATAATGAGATACTATTTCATTAGCTTTTAGTGCCTGTTCTTGACGCATAGCATGATTACTAGCAGAAATATTTTGTAAATCATCTATACGAAAAATTTTTAGTTTATCTGCACAAACTTCGCCTATATCTCTAGGTATTGCCATATCAAACCATAATCGTTTTATATCTCTCTCTTCAACCATATTTTGTATAATGATAGGTTCAGGAGCAGAAGTAGCAGTAAAAAGAAGTCTGTAACGATTAATGTATCTAGGAAGTGTATCAATAGAATCCACTTTAACATTTTCGCCAAGTGCATCCGCTATCTTTTGTATCTTTTCTATATTTCTTCCTAGTAGCACCACATCACATCCTGCACGCAATAAATGTTTAGCTGCTAATTGACCCATTTCACCAGCACCCACAACGACACCTGTCATACCTGCTAAATTATCTCCCATAATCTCAGAAGCTTGTGCAACAGCTACAGAAGCAATAGAGATAGGACTTTGAGAAATTTGTGTAGCATTTCGTACCTCAGCAGCACACTTTACTGCATACGAAATAATACGATTAAGCTTTTTTTCTGCTGTATAGTTGAGGTATGAAAATTTATAAGCCTCTTTGACTTGCCCTGTAATCTGAGACTCTCCAATAACCAAAGAATCCAAAGAAGCAACAACAGAAAAAAGATGATGAATTGCTTCTTCATCATCTACTCTATAGGCTAACTCTTCAAGCTCATAAAAATTAATACCACTTTTCTTGGCAAAAAGACCCAAAATAGCATGGTATGTAGCAAAATTATCTCTTATAGCTGTTACTATTTCTATACGATTACAAGTAGAAACAATAAAAGCTTCATGAATAAAATCAAAACCTACTAATCTATCAAGCATCTCTTTTTTTTCTACATCATCTCTAAAAGCCAATTTTTCTCTGATTGGTAAATCACATTTTTTATAATTAAAACTTACTACTTGATAATACATTAAAAATCTCTCTCTATCATTTCTCTAGCAATACTGCTAAGAGCATCTTCCCCCGCATCACTCATAAGAGCAATTGCTTGGTCTATAAGAGCCTTAGCCTCTGCATAAGAATATTCAATAATTTTATAATTTTTCATTTGCATTTTTATCCACTCTTGCTCATTTTGCGTAAGTTTTTTTCCATGCATGGATTTAAGTTTTTCTTTCTCTATGTTATTAAGTTTTTTATAGAGATAAATATACGGCAGAGTTGTTTTACCCTCTTCAAAGTCATGTAAAGCAGGTTTGCCTAAGGTAGCACTATCTGAAGTAATATCCAAAATATCATCTATCATTTGAAAAGCTAATCCCAAATTGCGTCCATAGATACGATAAGGTTCAGGTTTTTTACCTGCTAAAAGTGCAGCAGACTCTGCACTCGCTTCAATAAGAGATGCTGTTTTTTGATTAATCATCTTAAGATACGCATCTTTATTTGTAGTAAATGATTGTGATAAACTCACATCTTTTAGCTCACCAAGGCTAAGTTGCACAACAGCATTAGAAATAATTTGTGCAACTTTTGGATCTATTTCTCCTAGTTCAAAAAAGCCTTTAGAATAAAGTATATCTCCAAACATTATTGCCGTTTTATTACCATAGAGAGCATTGATAGAAGGTTGCTTGCGTCGCATATCAGCGTCATCTATCACATCATCATGCAATAAACTTGCAGCATGTATCATTTCGACTATGGCAGCCGTTTTTATCACACGCAAACTAGATCCTGCAATACGCAATATAAGCTTAGCCCTTAATCGTTTTCCAACAGGAAGCTTTGCATAAAGCCTAAGTATCTCAGGCTCATCTAGTGCTACTATATACTGTTCTATTTTTCTTTCTACAGCTTTTAACATGACTAGTTCCTACTCACACTGTGTGACAATATTACCTACAAGGTTAATAAAGACAGAATTCGTTCTATCTTCTAATTCTGGGTCAATTACCATAGATTTTAGCAATCTTTCATGCTCTTCTTCTAAACCTCTTTCTTCAAGCATCTTTTCTGCAATCGCAAGTCGTTGAAATACTCTTTCTACTTCCATTTCTACAATATTTTCATTTGCAGTTTTAGCAATAGCAAAATAATTACTTTTTGGTGTTCCTACAAACGCATCATCATCATCAAATATATTCATGGTTTTTTATTCCTTTAAGTATCAATTTTAAACAAGGTTATTATAACCAAAAAACTTTACTTTCAGCAAAAGCAATATACAAGCATTTAAAATGCTCTTTAGTATGAGTCGATTCTAAGCGTCTCTAGGATATAATCTAGCTTATTTTTTTAGGATTTATATCCTAATTGGGCATATAAGGAGTCTTATGAACGATCTGTTTAAAGAAAATGAAGCTACCCAAGAGGTATTGATAGAAGATAGTATTAGTAAAAGTTACCTAGACTACTCAATGAGTGTTATTATTGGTCGAGCATTACCTGATGCTAGAGATGGGCTAAAGCCCGTTCACAGAAGAATTCTTTATGCTATGAGTGAGCTAAATTTAGGTCACCGTAGTTCATATAAAAAATCTGCTAGGATTGTAGGCGATGTTATCGGTAAATATCACCCACATGGTGATACGGCTGTTTATGATGCTATGGTTCGTATGGCTCAAGAATTTTCATTACGAGCACCTATTATAGATGGTCAAGGAAACTTTGGTTCTGTAGATGGCGATAATGCGGCGGCCATGCGCTACACTGAGGCCAGAATGACCAAAATAGCAGAAGAGCTACTTCGGGATATTGATAAAGATACTGTGGATTTTGTGGCAAATTATGATGATAGTATGGTAGAGCCTGAAGTATTGCCTAGTCGTATTCCTAATCTCTTGCTAAATGGGAGTTCTGGTATTGCTGTTGGTATGGCAACTAATATTCCTCCTCATAGATTAGATGAACTTATTGAAGCTCTTTTGATAAGAATAGATAATGAAGACTGCACGATAGAAGATCTTATGGGTGCAGTAAAAGCTCCTGATTTTCCTACAGGTGGTATTATCTTTGGACGCAAAGGGATTACAGATGCGTATACTACAGGTCGTGGTCGTATTAAAGTTCGTGCAAAAACACATATAGAACAGAAAAAAAATAAAGAAGTTATTGTTTTAGATGAACTCCCTTATATGGTGAATAAATCACGACTTATAGAGAATATTGCTCAATTAGTACGCGAAAAACAGATTGAGGGAATATCAGAAATCAGAGATGAATCTGATCGTGAAGGTATTCGTGTAGTTATGGAACTCAAAAGAGATGCAATGAGTGAGATAGTACTCAATCACCTCTTTAAGTCCACGCAGATGCAAACAACTTTTGGTATTATAATGCTAGCTATTGTTAATAAAGAGCCTAAAGTATTTAACCTTATGGAGCTATTAGACCTCTTTTTAAGTCACCGAAAAACTGTTATTATTCGTAGAACTATCTTTGAACTTGAAAAAGCAAGAGCAAGAGCTCACTTGCTAGAGGGCTTAAAAATAGCTGTAGATAATATAGATGCAGTTATTCAAATCATTCGTGAAAGTGAAGATAGTGACACAGCTAAACTCACTCTTATAAGTAAGTTTAATCTTTCTGATATACAAGCTACTGCTATTTTGGAAATGAAACTACGAAGGCTTACAGGTTTAGAACAAGGGAAAATAGAAAGTGAATTGGCACAACTTCTTGAACTTATTGCCTATCTTGAAAGTATTCTCCAAAGTGAGCCTATGATCAATAAGATTATTCGCGAAGAGTTAGTAGAAATTGGAGATAATTTCAAAACACCTAGACGAACAGAAGTTATAGATGATTATGATGATATAGATATTGAAGATCTTATTCCTAATGAACCTATGGTTGTGACTATTACACATAGAGGCTATATCAAAAGAGTTCCTGTCAAACAGTATGAAAAACAAAAAAGAGGTGGGAAAGGCAAAATAGCAGTTACTACTTATGATGATGACTTTATTGAACGGTTCTTTATCTCTAATACACACGATACTTTAATGTTTGTTACCAATCTAGGACAACTCTATTGGCTCAAAGTTTATCGTGTTCCAGAGGGTTCAAGAACAGCCAAAGGTAAAGCTGTAGTCAATCTTATTAATCTCCAACAAGATGAAAAGATAATGGCTATTATTCCTACAACTGATTTTAATGATGATAAAAGTCTTGTATTCTTTACTAAGGGTGGTATCGTTAAACGAACAAACCTTAGTGAATACTCGAATATCCGTAGCAATGGTGTCAGAGCAATTAATCTTAATGAAGGGGATGAGGTAGTTGAGTCCAAAATTGTATTACCAAATACTAAGTGGTTATTTGTAGCCACTAAAAAAGGTCTATGTATACGATTTAAAGTAGCAGATGCCAGAGAGATAGGTCGTGTTGCTAGGGGTGTTACTGCTATTAAGTTCAAGATAGAAGATGACTTTGTTTGTGGAGCATCTACTATAGAAGATGAAAATGATGAAATTTTAATGATCAGTGAAAAAGGTCTAGGAAAACGAACAACTGCTACAGAATACCGAGAACAATCAAGAGCTGGTAAAGGTGTAATAAGTATGAAAATTACAGAAAAAACTGGTGATGTTGTGGGTGTTGTATTGGTAGAAGAGAATAAAGATTTGATGTGTTTAACAAGCATAGGGAAGATGATTCGTGTAGATATGAATACTATTCGTAAAGCAGGAAGAAATACTTCTGGTGTTAAAGTTGTATCTGTAGAGAAAAAAGATATGGTTGCAAGTGTGGCAAAGTGTCCTAAAGAAAGTATAATAGACGAAGAAATTATTGAAGAGGGGTTATTAAGTGAGTAAATATAATGTTGCGGTAGTTGGTGCAAGTGGTGCAGTGGGTGAAGAGATTTTTCGTGTTTTGGAGGCATTAGATTTTCCTATTAATGAACTCTTACCTTTAGCAAGTGCTAAATCAGCTGGAGAGACTATAGAGTGTCAAGGAAAAAGTTATCGTATAGAAGAGCTAACAGAGACTGTTTTTGAGGGAAGAGATATAGATATAGCATTCTTCTCTGCTGGTGGAAGTATCTCTGCACAGTATGCCAAATATGCCGTAGAATCTGGTGCTGTAGTGATTGATAATACAAGTCACTTTAGAAATGATGATGCAATACCATTGGTAGTTCCAGAGGTAAACCCTGAGGATATTAATGCTTGGAGAGAAACAGGAATTATTGCAAATCCTAACTGCTCTACAATTCAAATGGTACAACTTTTGAAACCTCTTGATGATCTTTATGGTATCAAAAGAGTAGATGTAAGTACATACCAAGCTGTAAGTGGTGCTGGGAAAAAAGGAATGCAAGAACTAGTACAACAAATGCAAGCATTTTTTGCATTTAAACTTGATGAAGAAAAAGCAGAAGCTTTTGCCTATCAAATTGCACTCAATGTAATCCCTCAAATAGATGTAGCACAAGAAAATGGCTACACTAAAGAAGAGATGAAAATGACCAATGAGACTATAAAAATTATGCATAAAAATTTCCCTGTCTCTGCTACTTGTGTGCGTGTTCCTGTGCTACGAAGCCATAGTGAAGCGATTACCATTACTTTTGAAGAGGATGTTATAGTAGATGTAGCAAAAGCAAGAGAAGTTTTGGCAAACTTTGAAAATGTTAAAGTTATAGATGATTTAGAAAATAATGAATACCCAATGCCTCTTATCTCTACAGATACAGATTATACTTATGTCGGAAGAATCCGTAAAGATATTTATGCAGATAATATTTTGCATCTTTGGGGTGTGGCTGATCAGGTACGAGTGGGTGCAGCAACAAATTCTGTTCGTATTGCACAAAAATGGATTCAACTAGAAGAAGCAAACTAATCATGCTAGAAAGAATTTTTGAGGGTGCTATTTGGCGAAGTAGATTTATTGTTATATTAGCAGTCATATTTAGTTTATTGGGTGCGATTGTTCTTTTTATAGTAGCATCACTTGATATTTGGCATGTTACTACACATACATTTACAGTAATTACCACAGGTTTACATCCTGAACATTTTCATGAAGATATAGTCGCTGGTATTATTGGTGCTGTTGACCTTTATCTTATTGCTGTTGTTATGTTTATTTTTGCTTTTGGTTTGTATGAGCTTTTTATCTCTGATATAGATGAAGCCACTGATGATAAAAATGGAAGTCAAATACTTGCAATTCATTCTCTAGATCAACTTAAAGATAAAGTTGCAAAAGTAATTATTATGGTTCTTGTAGTAAACTTTTTTCAAAGAGTATTACATACAAACTTTACAACCCCATTAGAGATGCTCTATTTTGCTCTTTCTATTGCATTTCTTTCTCTAGGTCTTTACTTTTTGAGTAAAGTCGGAAAATAATAAAATTAAGTAAGAGAATATAAAAAGGATTTTTAGAATGAGTAATAAAATATTTGTAGATGCTTGTTTGGGTAAAGAAACTCCCTATACTCCTGTATGGATGATGAGACAAGCAGGAAGGTACCTTCCTGAATATATGACAGTCAGAGCAGAAGCTGGTAACTTTTTGAACTTATGCCATAACCCAGAAAAGGCAGCAGAAGTTACTTTGCAACCACTTGATATAGTGGGTGTAGATGCAGCAATACTTTTTTCAGATATTCTTGTAATACCTGATGAGATGGGTATGGATTTGGAATTTATCAAAGGATTTGGTCCAAAGTTTAATGATCCACTTCAGTCACAAGAAGACTTAGATAGACTTATAGGTGGATCTGAGGCAGCTGGAAAACTTACTTATGTCTATGAGACTATTGCACTTTTGCGAAAGCAATTAGATGCAAGAGGTGATAATAAAGCACTTATAGGCTTTACAGGAGCTCCTTGGACACTTGCTACTTATATGATAGAGGGGCAAGGCACAAAAACTTATAATATTTGTAAAAAAATGATGTATTCTAATCCAGAACTTTTGCATAATATTTTAGAAAAAGTCACTGAAGTCGTAAAACTTTATATGGAAAAACAGATTCAAGCAGGAATAGATGTAGTGCAAATCTTTGACTCTTGGGCTGCAGCAATAGAGCCATCTAAATATAATGAGTTTAGCTGGAAATATATGGTAGAGATAGCTGATTATCTTAAATCAAAATATCCTGATACGCCTATTATTATGTTTCCAAAAGGTATTCCTTCATTCTTGGATGAAGTATATGGAAACTTTGATGTTTTTGGTGTGGATTGGTCAACTCCCATGGCTCTTGCCAAAGAAAAACTAGGTGATAAATATGTACTTCAAGGTAATATGGAGCCATGTAGACTTTATAGCCAAGAAGCAACAAAAGAGTGTGTAGAATCACTAGCAGAGACTATGAAGGATGGTAGACATATCTTCAACTTAGGGCATGGTATACTTCCTGATGTTCCTGTAGAAAATGCAAAGTATTTTGTAAAGCTTTGTCAAGAAGCATCAAAACGAAACTAAAAGGTAAAAAATGAAAAAAATATTTCAACTAAAACAAGAAAATAAAAACCCAGACCGTATAATAGAAGCTATCAAAAATGAGATTCGCAAGTATGTCAAAAGAGAAAGAGCCAAAAAACTCCCTGAGGGAAGTGATTTTTGGGATTTAACATGTAGATTTGGTGGGAGTAGTGACGAGTCAAAAGCTATGCCATTTGCTCAGATCATCAAAGCATTAGATGAAGCAAAAGAGAATGATTGGCAAGAATGTTTTATAGAAATTACTTCTAACCCTAAAACAAAAGCCGTACAAATTGATGAAGAAGATCAACAAGTATAGATAGAGAATATTACAAATTATGAATGGAGATCTTTTTTAGATGTTTGACTTTTGGAATAATGAAGCTGAAGATTGTCGTTGTAAAGAGTGTGA
>JADGER010000002.1 GCA_016744315.1 Sulfurovaceae bacterium | reverse complement strand
AATTACTAAACACAAAAATATAAAATATAAAAATTATATAGAAAAGAATTATCAAGATATATATTTTTTAGATGATGAAAATAAAATAATTGATATTATTGTTCAAAACATTAGTCATTTAAAAGGTAATATAAAACAAGCTATGGGATATTATGCACTTTTTCAAACAACACTTATAAAAAGACCTTTCAATACATTTCATCGTAAAAATCTATCTCTAAGAACTAGAGATGTAAAAAGAACTTTTGGAAATAAAGTAACATGGGACAAAGATTTAATTGAGACTTTTCAAAAATTCTCTTTAGAAATAAATAGTTATATTACTTCTAATAATCAAAAAAATAAATCATATAACTCTTCTGCATTAAAATGTAGAGTAAATGCAGATTTAATCTATATAGATCCTCCATATATCTCAAAAAAAGGTTCACATGTAAATTATCATTCAAGATATCATTTTTTAGAAGCATTAGTTAATTATAATGATTTTATCAATTATATTAATCCAATGAAAAATAATAAAGAAGTGATGATTAATCAATCTAAAGAATTTGAATCAAAAGAGACAATACATACCGATATAGAAAAAATAATTTCTAAATATCAAGATAAAATAATTATTTTTTCATATAGAAATGATGGTATACCATCATCAGATGAATTGGAAATAATTTTTAAAAGATATAAAAAAAGCTGTAACAAATATATATTAAATAATCATTCTTATGCTTTAAATAGGTCTAATAGTGAATTATATGAATTAGTTTATATACTAGAATAATAAACTTTATATTTTCCCTTATTTAAAGGGAGTTTTTTACAACATCTTGGCAAACTCTCCAAAGATATAGGCACTTTCGTGTGGGCCGGGGCTGGCTTCTGGGTGGTGCTGGACAGATATGATTGGAGAATCGTTATATCTTAGTCCTTCTATAGTATTATCAAAGAGATTCGTATGTGTTACTTTGGCTACTTCTGTAATATTGTCAGGTACATTATAGTTGTGGTTTTGGGCAGTTATTTCTACTGTGCCTAGTGCTTTATTTTGGACTGGGTGATTACCCCCATGGTGACCAAATTTAAGTTTGTAGGTATCGTATCCATGAGATATAGAGAGGAGTTGATGTCCCAAACAGATACCAAAGAGAGGAATTTTAGCTTCTATCAATTGTTTGATTTTAGTTTGTTCTTCTTTGAGAATCAATGGATCACCAGGACCATTAGAGAGAAATACACCATCTATCTCTTTGGCTTTGAATCTATTGATAATAGTTGTAGCATCTGTGGAGTTAGGGACTACTTCTACTTCCATACCTGCATGGGTAAGTTCATTAAGAATATTTCTTTTGATACCAAAGTCTAAGGCAATAATTTTTTTGTCTGTTTTTGGTGTTTGGTATTTGAAATCCATAGCATCATATCTAGCATGCTCATGTGTATAAGACTCTTTTGTACTTACTTCTTGGATATAATTAATATCTTCGATTCTTGGAGAAGCGTCTAGTATTGCTTTGAGTTCATCTTTGTCATGCATCTCTGTAGAAGCTACCATCATCATAGCACCTTCACTTCTTAACATTTTGGTAAGATAACGAGTGTCTATTTGGGTAATTCCCATAACACCTTCTCTTTTAAGAAGAGTATCAAGTGTTTCTTGGGATCTAAAGTTAGAAACTCTATCGTGATAGTTACGAACAATAATACCTTTGCAATAAGCACCTTTGCTTTCCATATCTTGATCATTACACCCAACTATACCAATTTCAGGCATAGTAAATGTGACAAATTGACCTGCATAACTAGGGTCTGTAACTATTTCTTGATAGCCTGTTAATGATGTATTAAAAACTATTTCACCAACACTTGTTCCTGTTGCCCCAAAGCTTTCTGCTTCTAGGACTATGCCATTTTCTAAATAGAGTGATACTTTCTGCACTATAACATTCCTCGTCTTATTAACTCTTCTTGATAAAATCTCTCATAGAGAAGCTCATACTCTTGAGTCCCTGGGATAACCTCTTTTTTCATATTTCTAATCTTTTCATAGACAATATCATCAATCTCATCATACGCATCAGCAAATGCTTTAAATGCTTTGAAGATAACATTTTTTATCTTGTTTTCATTTACAAGATACTCTATAAGATAGTTTTCATAGAGTTCATCTAATATAGTATGTGCTAGATCATTATATCTATCATCATAATTCATAATAACACCATACTCTGGTGCCATTTTCTTTTTTATCATAAAAAATAGTTGTCTCTCATCAGCATGTTGAAACTCTATCTCATCATAGTTTTCATCAAGAATCTCTTTGATTTTTTCATCTAAGATAGCTTCTTTTTTGAAACTTTGATCTATAATATTTTTTACTGCCTGAACAACGGCTTCACGCCCTTTTGGCATTGTAATAAAAGAGGCATTTGCAAGATCAATACCTACTTTTGTCGCAACATACCCTGTTTGTTGTGGTTTGAGTCTCATTTTTAGCTCCTATCTTATAATAGTATCTTCTCTTTGTGGACTTGTAGAGATAATACCCATTTTTGTACCAACCATCTCTTCAAGAGCTTCTATATACTCTTTGGCAGTTTCTGGTAGCTCATCAAAGTTTCGTACACCTTCAGTTTTATCCCAACCTTTAAATGTTTTATAAATTGGTTGGGCATCTTCTAGGTCATAAGGAACATGTTCTACTCTTTGACCATTTACATTGTAGGCAACACAAACTTTAACTTCTTCAAATCCATCAAGAACATCAAGTTTCATAAGAGCTATTTGGTCTACACCATTAATTCTTACAGCATGTTTCATAGCAACTGCGTCAAACCAACCACAGCGTCTTGGACGACCTGTAGTTGTGCCAAATTCATGACCATTTTTACGAAGTCTTTCTCCTTCTTCACCAAAGTCTTCACTAGGGAAAGGACCATTTCCTACACGAGTACAGTATGCTTTTGCTATTCCTGTAACTTCGCCTAAATCTTTTGGATTAAGTCCCAACCCACTACATGCTCCAGAACTCACTGTTGTAGAACTTGTTACAAAAGGATAAGTACCATGGTCAATATCAAGCATAGTTCCTTGCGCACCCTCTAATAAGATTTTTTTGTTATCTTCTAAGGCTTTCCATACAAGGAGCGTTGTATCCACTATATGAGGTGCTAAAATTTTATTATAATCCTCTAGCTCTGCAAGAAGTTCTTCTTGTTTGGGTGTAGCTACACCCATAACTTCAAAAAGTTTCTCGTTTTGGCTAAAATGATCCATAATTTTATTTGTAAGTTTCACAGGGTCAAGAAGTTCACCCATTCTATGTCCTACTCTTGCTACTTTATCACCATAGGCAGGTCCAATTCCTTTTCCTGTTGTTCCAATGGCTTTTTCACCTTTCATTTTCTCTCTTGCTTGGTCTATTAGTGCGTGATATGGCAAAAGAAGATGCGCTTTATCAGAGAGAAAAAGTCTTCCATCTAAATTATCAAATTGATCCATCTCTTTGATAAAATCTACAGGAGAGAGTACAACTCCATTTCCTACAATATTCTTGGCTTTTGGATTGAGTACACCTGATGGAATAAGATGAAGAGCGTAGACACTTTCACCTACTACAATAGTATGTCCTGCATTATGTCCACCTGCAAAACGGCATACAAAATCTTGTTTTTGTGCCAAGTGATCAACAATTTTACCTTTACCTTCATCTCCCCATTGGAGTCCTACAATCAAATCTGCTCTATTCATTATTCCCTACTTTTATCTATTTTTATTCATCTTTTGTACAATACACTCATCTGTATAGAGTGCAAATCCTGAAGCGTCTGTACCCTCTATAGTATAGATACCACCTTTTGCTAATAGCTCATTACCCTCAAACATTTTGAATGTCAATGAGTCATAATAACGCATTTTTGCATAGTATAAAGGAGAGATAACAATATTAGAATACTCTATTTTTGCTACAGCTTCTTTGATATGTAATAGTTCTGTAGCTATATCATCTGGAAAGATACTCAAATCATCCAAGTCATCTACACAATGGATACGAACAAGTTTCTCTATCCAAGGAAGATCTATACTTAATATTTTTTCAATATTTGTAGAACGCAACCACTCCAAAGATACAGCATATTTCTTATTCAAAAGATGAGGAATACGAATATTTGCCAGTTGTAATATAGCAGTAAGCTCTAATTTTTCTAGGAGAGTTACAGTTGTATTAATAACTTCATCAAACGACCCACCTATAATCTCTGCACCAACTTGATACTGTTCAGTTGTAGGAAAAGTTACTATTGGCTGGATATAAAACCATTTTTTTGATTCCATACTTCTACCTAATCTCTTGGTAGTTATACGCACCACATCAGCTGTACTATCTGCTCGTAGTGTGACTTTGTGATTGGCTTCATCATTGAGACGGATGAGTGGTTTTAAATCTTTGAAGCTCTCATGTTGGTGATAAGAAAAGAGTGGTGTAACTATCTCTTCAAATCCCAAATTGCAAAGAGCTTCACCTGCAATATTTTCTATCTCTCTTTTTACTTTAGCACTTTTACCAAAGTATAGTCTACTTCCGCTAGGAATCTCATGTTCAAATATCATTTTTTACCTAATGTTTAGTATAGTTTTTTATGGCTTTACAAAATTACGAAAATTATATCTAAAGTCTGTTTAGTCATGGGTGAAAATAGTTCTTAGCTATAGTTTATCGATTAAACTACAGAAACAAGGAGATATTATAGCAAAGTAAAAGTGATATTTGCCTCAATTTAAACATTAATAAATAGATTTATAGATAAAATAACTGAATTTTAAAATGAGGGTATTTCTATGAATATCAGGGAACAATTTTTAGACTTTTTTGTTAGTAAAGGACACAAACTTGTAGCTAGTTCAGCACTTGTACCTGATGATGCAACACTAATGTTTACAAACGCAGGTATGGTACAGTTTAAGAAAATATTTACAGGTGATGCACCTATCCCATCTATACCTTGTGCTACTTCTTCACAAACTTGCCTACGAGCAGGAGGGAAGCATAATGACCTCGATAATGTAGGGTATACATCAAGACACCATACACTATTTGAGATGCTTGGAAATTTCTCTTTTGCTGATTATTTTAAAGAAGATGCAATCGCGTATGCTTGGGAGTTTATTACTGATCCAAAGTACTTGGCACTTCCTGTAGATAAACTATGGGTAACTATCCATGATAGTGATGATGAAGCATATGCCTTATGGACAAAACATATTGCCAAAGAGCGAATAGTTCGTTTTGGTGACGCAGATAATTTTTGGCAGATGGGAGATACTGGACCTTGTGGACCATGTAGTGAGATATTCTATGACCAAGGTGCAGAGAATTTTAATTCCCCTGAAGATAAAATGGGTGGTGAGGGTGATCGCTTTTTAGAGATTTGGAATTTGGTTTTTATGCAATATGATAGAGATAGCTCAGGCACACTCAATCGACTTCCAAACCCAAGTATAGATACAGGTATGGGTTTAGAAAGAGTTATCGCAATCAAAGAGGGAAAAGAAAATAATTACCACTCTTCACTTTTTATGCCATTTTTGGAAAAAATAGGGGAGTTAGTGGGAACTCCTTATAAGTATGAAGCAAGTAATAGTGCATCTTATCGTGTGATAGCTGACCACTTGCGTTCATGTTCTTTTTTGTTAGCTCAGGGTGTAAACTTTGACAAAGAAGGAAGAGGTTATGTATTGCGTCGTATTATGCGTCGTGCTATTCGTCATGGATACCTTTTGGGTCTTCGTAAGCCTTTTATCTATAAGCTTGTTGATACACTTGTTGCTCTTATGGGTGAGCAGTATGACTATCTCTCTAGCAAAGCAAAATCTATTAAAACATCTATGAAATTAGAAGAAGAACGATTTTTCGGCACTATAGAAGCAGGAATCAAACTCTTTAATCAAGAGTTAGCCAAAAGTAGTGATATATTTGATGGAGAAGTTGCCTTTAAACTTTATGATACTTATGGGTTCCCGCTTGATCTAACCCAAGATATGCTAAGAGAAAAAAATATAGATTTAGATATAGAAGCTTTTAAGAATAAAATGCAAGTACAAAAAGCACAATCAAAAGCTGCATGGAAAGGAACAGGAGATGCCTTGGCTGTAGGTGATTTTAAAGCCATTAAAGAATCTTGTGGAGTAAATGAGTTTGTAGGCTATAAAGAAAGTAGCGTACAAAGTACTGTTTTGGCTCTTTTGGATGAATCCTTTGTCCAAGTAGAGAGTATTGATGGCAAAGGATGGGTACTCTTGGATAAAACACCATTTTACGCAGAGTCTGGTGGTCAAGTTGGAGATAGTGGAGTTATTAATGAGAGTATTCAAGTCTTGGATACAAAGAAATTTTTGGATATGAATCTTTCAGAATTTGAAGGCTCTTTAAAAGTAGACGAAAAGGTAGAAGCCAAAGTAGGCAGTCGTCGTTTACAGATACAAAAACATCACTCTGCTACACACCTATTACACTCTGCATTACGAGAAATTTTAGGAGAACATATAGCACAAGCAGGTTCTCTTAATGATGATAAGAGACTTCGTTTTGATTTCTCTCATCCACAAGCTATGAGTAGCCAAGAGATAGAAGCTGTAGAAGCATGGGTAAATGATAAAATCAATGCTAATATAGCCTGCCAAAGCAAAGTCATGTCTATAGCAGATGCCAAAAATTCTGGGGCTACAGCACTTTTTGGTGAAAAATATGGTGATGAGGTACGAGTTGTAAGTATGGGTAGTGATTGCGTAGAACTTTGTGGTGGAACGCATGTATCCAATGCTTCACAAATAGGTCTTTTTATGATTACAAAAGAGTCAGGTGTTTCAGCAGGTGTTAGAAGAGTAGAAGCTATTTGTGGAAATTCTGCTATTGAAGAAGTAAATAAAGTTAGAAACTCTTTAGTAGAAATCAAAGCAGAACTGAAAAATCAAAATCCAATAGCAGGTATACAAAAACTCAAAGATCAAATCAAAACACTCAAAGGTGAACTTCAAATAGCCCTGAGCAGTAGCAAAAAAGAGTTAGTAGCCGATGAAATCAATGGTGTAACTGTGATTGTAGATGAAGCAAATACAGGTGACATTAAAGAGATTATTGATGAGGCCAAAAATAAATATCCAAAAGTTGCTATTATGCTCTTTCAAAAAAAGGGTGATAAAGTAATGATAGCCTGTGGAAGCAAAGAATCTCCTATTAAAGCAGGAGCTTGGATAAAAGCAATAGCTCCTATTCTTGGTGGTGGTGGCGGTGGTCGCAATGATTTTGCCCAAGCAGGAGGCAAAGATGCTAGTAAAATAATTGAGGCAATAGAGCAGTCAAAAACCTATATAGCCGATATCTTAGGAAAATAGCTCAAAGTTATTTACTATCTATTAATCTCTTGTTGTTTTTCTATTAATTCCTATAAGATATAATGACACCAAGAGAAAGGAAAATTCCTAACTCTGAGACCAAAGTTTAAATATTTACTTTCTTGTTCAAGTAAATATAAATACTCCTTGTTTTACTTTTGGTCCAACTCCTTTTAATAAATTATCCCTTTTCCCTTACTTTTTCTTGTTTTTTAAGTAATAAAAGGGATACGCCAACCTTTTTATAACAGCTTATATACAAAAGGATTTATTATTATACACCTTGCCTCAAACTCCATATCAAGAGCCACACTCCTCAAAAAATTTACTATTGATTTTATTCAAAAAGCACCAGAATATGATGAAGAACAAATCACCACAACCATTGCCAAAGATTTTGTATATATAGCTACCAAAGGCAAACTTGAATCAGCTATTAAAGAATTTGGCTTAGAAATACCTCTGCTTACAGCTGATAGTGTTATTGCTTCATCTTCAGGACAAATACTGCGTAAACCCAAAAATAGAGATGATGCCAAACGAATATTAGAAATCCAAAGTGGCTCCAAGATAGCAATACTATCTGCTATGAGTTATAAAACAAAAGAGATATATTTCTCTGATACCTCTGCCACCTACTACCACTTTGCCCCATTCCAAAAAGATGACCTAGAAGCCTACCTAGAAAGCAACCTCTGGCAAGGCAAAGCAGGAGGATGCATGGTAGAAGGATTCTGCAAAAAATATATCCTAGAAGTCTCAGGATATGAAAGTACTGCTATGGGTTTACAAGTGGAAAAATTATTGCCATGGATTTAGAAAAAAGTGTGTCTTTTTGCTAATTATTTTACTTGGTATTATTACTTAGTAGTTTGGAAGAAGTATGTTATAATCGTAATTAGTAATAGAATAAAAGGTAAATAATGACCGTTAAAGAAGCAATATTAAAAAGTTTAGAAGATTTACAAAAACCATCAAATCATAAAGAAGTTTTAGCAAATATTCGAAAAAATAAATATTATGATTTTAAAAATGCAAAAACACCTGATGCAACAATATCAGCACTCTTAGGTGATTTTATTAGAAAAAATGATTCAAGAGTTCATCGTAATAAAGCAAATAGTGGTACATATTTTTATTATTTATCAAAAAACGAACAAAATATAGTTATTGAAGAGTTGGATACTCTAGTAAATGAAGTACAAAAAATAAAGAAAACTTATAAAGAGAGAGATTTGCATATACTACTAAGTAGTTATCTAAAAAGTAAAAATATTTATTCAAAAACAATTCTTCATGAAGAGTCAAAAAATAGCAAAGATGACCATCAAAAATGGATACATCCAGATATGATAGGAATTGAGTTTTTAAACTTAACATCAACAGTAAATAAAGCTTTTATGAAAATTTTAAATAAGGCTGATACATTTAAGCTAACATCTTATGAAATCAAAAAAGAGATAAATACAGATTATGAACTAAAAAAATGTTATTTCCAAGCAGTATCAAACTCAAGTTGGGCAAATTATGGATATTTAGTTGCTTTTGAAATTAGTGATAGTTTAAAAGATGAAATGGAACGACTCAATCAATCTTTTGGAATTGGTATTATTGAACTAAAAGCAAATCCGTATGAAAGTAAAATTTTATTCCAATCTAAATTTAGAGAGTTAGATTTTAAAACTATTGATAAACTCTGTAAAGTAAATCAAAAATATGAAAGTTTTATTGAACTAACAGAAAAAGCATTAGCAGTTCAAGAACGATATTATAAATCAATAGAGAAAGAATTTGATGAGTTTTGTGATAAATATTTATTAATTGAATCTGAAGTTGAGGTATATTGTAAACAAAAGAATATACCTTTGAATGATAGTTGTGAATAACATGTATCAAACCCAACTAAAAGCTCTCAAAAGGTCAGGGCGATTTCGTCAGCGGAAGATTTTTGATGCGTCTTTGATAGACTTAGCATCTAATGATTATCTAGGACTCTCTACAAATAAAAAGCAGTTTAAAAAGGCTATTAAACTTGTGGAACAATATAATACTTTTGCACCAAAAGCGAGTATGCTTGTGAATGGGTATCATCCTATTCATAAGCTTTTTGAAGAAAGACTGGCAGAGCTTAATGGCTTTGAAGAGGGGCTTGTGGTGGGGTCTGGATTTTTGGCAAATATATCACTTATTGAGGCTTTGGTTCGCAAAGGGGATATGCTTTTTATGGATGAAGAGTATCATGCGAGTGGGGTGATGGCTTCAGGGTTGTTGGGTGATAAGGTTGTACTATTTGCTCATAATGATGCAGAAGATTTAGAGAAAAAACTTCTTGCGTCAAATGCTAGACGAAAGATAGTTGCTGTAGAGGGTGTTTATTCTATGAGTGGTGTGGTCTGTAGTCGTGAGATATTTGCTGTGGTAGAGAGGCATGAGGCTTTGATGATTGTGGATGAGGCTCATAGCTCTGGAGTATTAGGCGAACATTTGCTAGGAGTATTTGAATATTATAATATAGCAGTGACTCCTTATCATATTAAAATGGGAACACTAGGTAAAGCATATGGAAGTTATGGGGCGTATATACTCTCTAGTTCTGAGATTATCTCTTTTCTTGAAAATCGTGCTAAACCTGTGATATATTCTACAGCTCCATCAGTTTTTGATACAGCTTTAGCCCTTGTTAATATAGAATTTGTAGCCAAAAAAGCTGATAAATATTATAAAAAAATTCAAGAGCGTTTGGAGATAGTTAAAAAGCTAACAGGAATTCATGCTAATTCACTTATTATAGCACTGCCTCAGGAATCTAATAAAAAAGTTATAGAGATACAAGAACAACTGATAGCAGAGGGTTTTATTGTGGGAGCGATACGGCAACCTACAGTTACAGAGCCTATTATGAGACTTATCCCTCAACTTGGAGTGAGCAAGAAAAATTTGTCTAAGGTTTTGGAGTTGATTCTAGTGTAAAAAAATAATTGTGTATGTTATAATATCTCTTTATGATGCTAAGAGAAGAGAGGTAGAATGATTTGTCGTAACTTGACTATTAGACATAAGGGAGAAGAGCTTGTAAATATCTCTTTTGAACTTTTGGATTCTCTTGCACTTGTGGGGCAGAGTGGGAGTGGAAAGTCGCTCACACTCAAGGCACTGCTTGGGCTTTTGCCTTCTACTTTGATAAGCAGTATGGATATAGAGAGTGATTTTGCACTGATTGCAGGAGATACACTTGCCTTTGTTCCACAAAATGCTTTTACTGCACTTTCGCCTATGAGTATTATCAAAGATCAGTGGTTAAATTCTTTTGAACATCAAGAAGAGTTATTTGACCTTTTGGGTTTGGAGCGATCTATGATTAATCGTTTTCCAAGTGAGCTAAGTGGTGGACAGCAACAACGAGTTGTAATGGCTATGGCTTTGAGTTCTAACCCAAAACTTTTGCTTCTTGATGAACCTACTACAGCACTTGATCCCAAACTTAGAGAAGAGATGATACAAATTTTGCTACAATTGCAAGATAGATTTCAATTTTTAATGCTTTTTGTCACACATGATATTGGGGTAGCTCAAAAACTTTGTAGAGATATGGTAGTTTTAAAAGATGGTATTGTTGTAGAAAGAGGGAAAGCTGTGGATATTATACAAAATCCCAAAGATGCGTATACCAAAAAATTAATAGAGTCCAACTTTGGCAATAGGGAGTTTAGAGCATGATTAATAGATTGATTAAAGGCTCGATTATTCTTATGCTTATCTTTGCAATAGCATTGGTATCAGCATTTATTTATGCCTATCAAGAGATAACATTAGATGCAGATAAACTTATTAACTATAAGCCTGAAATATCTTCTGTAATTTTAGATAGAAATGGAAAGCAGTTAGCGTATGTGTTCAAAAAAAGACATAGACTTTATGCACGCTATGATGAGATCCCAGGATATGTGATAGAGGCTTTGGTGGCTGTGGAAGATACACGATTTTTTGAACACAAAGGGGTAAATCCTGACGCTATTATTCGTGCTATTGTTACAGATATTAAGGCTAGAAAATTTGTGGAGGGTGGGAGTACACTTACGCAACAACTTATCAAAAACAAACTTCTTAGTAACGAAAAGAAGCTTACAAGAAAACTCAAAGAGGCAATACTAGCTCTTAAGATAGAGCGAGAACTTACTAAAGAGCAAATATTAGAACGCTACCTAAATGAAATATTTTTTGGGAATGGTTATTATGGTATCAAAACTGCGTCTAAAGGGTTTTTTCATAAAGAAATGAATGCACTTACGCTTAAAGAATCGGCTATTTTGGTAGGTTTGCCTAATGCTCCTAGTTACCTAAATCCTGTACGACATTATAAAAGGGCTTTGGCTCGTGCAAATAGTGTTTTGTATAGAATGAAAAGTATAGGTTGGATAACAGAAAGAGATTATATACAAGCTATCAAAGAGACTCCTAAAGTATACAAAACCACATTGACACAAAACATTGCACCCTATATTGTGGATGAAGTTAAAAGAAGATTTAAGGGAAAATTAGATGATATTCGTACAGGTGGGTATCAGATATATACTACAGTAGATATGAAACAACAGCATATTGCAAGAAAAGCAATAAAACATGCACATACACTAGCGCTTAAACGCTATAAAGAGACTCCTAAGAAAACCACATTAAATGGCGGATTAGTTGCTGTAGAGAGTAAAACTGGGGATATTTTGGCTATGGTTGGAGGTGTAAATTACAAAAAAAGTGCTTTTAATCGTATTACACAGACTATAAGGCAACCAGGTTCTGCATTTAAACCATTTATTTATCAAACAGCTTTAGATATGGGCTATAATCCTGCTTCACATCTTACTGATCTCTCTCGAACTTTTCAGTATTATAAAGGAGATGAGAGAAAAATATGGTCTCCAAAAAATTATGAGGGTGATTTCAAAGGCTTTATTCGTTTGCGTGAGGCATTAGTACATTCTCGTAATTTAGCAACAGTAAACTTAGTATATGATATTGGTGTACAAACAATTCGCAAAAGATTAGCATTGCTTGATGTGCCACATATTCCTAGAGATATGTCTATATCACTAGGAAATTTAGGATTGAGTCCTCTAAAAATGGCACAAATATTTTCTGTTTTTTCTAACTATGGACATATGATAGAGCCTCGACTAGTAAGTAAAATTGTATCTAAAGAAGGAGCTGTAATCTATGAGACTCGCCCCAAAGAGATACATAATTTTACAACTCCTGCACAAGCTTATTTGATGACTGATATACTCAAAGATGTTATCAAAAGAGGCACAGGCAAAAGAGCCAAGGTCAAAGGGATAGAGTTAGCAGGAAAAACAGGAACAACCAACGATAATGTAGATGCATGGTTTTGTGGCTACTCTCCCACTATTGAGACTATTGTATGGTTTGGTAGAGATAATAATCGAAGAATAGGTAAAAAGGCTACAGGAGGCTATTTAGCTGCACCTGCTTTTGCTTATTTTTATAAAGAATTGATTAAACTTTATCCTGATACGCCTCGTACATTTCCTAAACCAGAGGGAGTTATGAGAGGTAAATCAAAAGGTATATCGGAGTTATATACTGATATTTCACCTCTTCCTGGAACTAAAGCTCATAAAACTTTGACTATGGATTCAGAAAACAAAGCTACACTAACAAAAGAAAAAAATTTTTTTGATGCAGATTATGGTATTGAAGATGAGGATATGGATCCTGATGAAGAGAATAAAAGAGAACTTAAAAGAAAAGTAACTGCTCCATCAGTGAGTGAGGATCTTTTTTAATCTACAAAAAATAAAGAGGTATTATGCATAATTTTTCACCAGAGATTATTTTGATTACAATATTAGGCTTGGTAGTTGTATCAGATGCAATTGCAGGCAAACTAAAGATACCATCCGTATTTTTACTCCTTATAGGTTCGTATCTAATCTATCATTACCTTCCTATTGCTGTTCCTTTGGATCTAAAACCCCATTTTGATACAATTGTGATTTTTTGTATTCCTCTTATATTTATGGGAGATGCATTACATTTACATTTTAGCGACATCCAAAAATATTCTTGGGAAATATTTTATCTTGCTGTTATTTCGGTATCGCTTTCCATTTTAGCAGGAGCAAGCCTTTATTATTTGGATATATTTGAAGGACTAAGTTTGGGTGCATATGTTTCGTTATTTGCTATCAATATGGCTACTGACGCAGTAAGTGTACAATCTATACTTTCACGGTTTGATGGTATATCTCATCAGCTTAAAGTACTTATAGAGGGTGAATCCTTGGGTAATGATGCTACTGCTGTAATTGCCTTTTTCTTTATTGGTCTTCCTTGGATGATGAGCGGAGAAATAGTAGCAAGTGAGGCTTCATTTAATGCCTTGCGAGTATTTATTATTAGTATAGGTATTGGTATGGGATTAGGGTTTATTTTTTATATGCTCATGAAGCTTTTTAATGATAAAAGAGGAGAATTTTTTGTTTTTGTAATTGAAGCTTATACCGCTTATGTTGTTGCAGAACATATGCATATAAGTGGTATTCTCACACTTATTACAGCAATTATTGCTACAAAAGCATGGATAGATATGGATATTGTTGCACATAGAAAGTCAAAAACTATGGGTAAAACAAAAAACTTTTTGCGTAAGGTGCGATTAGAAGGTATTCGTGCTACAACAAATGAAAGATTAGAATATATCTATGATATGGCAAAAGAGTTTGGATATATTGCTGCGGTTATGATCTTTTTTGTATTGGCTGAGATGGTTGATTTTGATAAGATGTGGGAGTATAGAGTAGAAATAATAAGTATGTTTTTAATTACAACTATTATTCGTGCATTATCAATGGCAAAATTTGCTTTTTTAGGGCAACGCTTTAATATCATTAAACCTGTAGGTGTTCAAGGGTGGTTTATTTTGACTTTTAGTGGAATGAAAGGGGCATTATCTATTATTCTTGTACATCTTATTCCTGAGACCTTTGAGCATAAAGAGCTTTTCGAAGTGGTGACAACAGGTGTTGTTATGCTCTCTATCTTTGTATATGGGACTATTCTTTGGTTTTATTTTACAGTACAAGGAATTAAAGATGAAGAGGGTATTGAAGTTTCTTTATTTCAGAAGAAAGAAGAATCTTAAATTCTTAACAAAGAGTATGCTATAATAAATCATACTATAAAAAATTAAGGAAAAATAATGAAAATTATGAATAAATTTGTAGCACTTATGCTACTAGGTTCAGCATATTCGTATGCAGGTGGAGATATTGCTCCTGTTGAAGAACCAATTATTGCAATACCTGCAGTTATCGAGGTTGAAGCAACAGCTTTTTATGTTGGACTAGGATATTCATGTCTACAAATGGGTCTTGACAAAGCAGATGTAGATACTCGTGCAATGAGTTCATTGAGTGCTACAGTAGGATATAACTTTAATAAGTATTTAGCAGTTGAGGGTCGATATACAGCAAGTATGAGTGATGTAACTGTTGATACAAGAGGTCTAGAAGTAGATGTAGATAGTATTGATATGTCAAACATTGGTTTATATCTTAAACCACAATATAACTATGATAAATTTGCTGTGTATGCACTTTTGGGATATGGAGAGTTTACTATTGATGATGGAACTTCTGCTTCTGAAGCAGGTATTCAATATGGTATTGGTTTAAATGCTATGGTTTCAGATAGTGTAAGTATATTTGCAGACTTTAGAAAACTTTATGATGATAGCTCTTTTGATATGATAGATGATGACACAGTAGCAAACTCGTATACTGTTGGTGTAAATTACCACTTTTAGACAATAATACCCCTCTTTGGGGTATTTCTTATCGACTCTCTTTTTCTTCTATTCCACTCATTCCAAATCTTCTTGCTAATTCTTGTTTGACTCTATCAGGACTAATCTCTCGTAGACCTAAACCAACAAGTGTATGATACAAAAGATCAGCTGATTCATAAATAACTTGCTTATCACTCTCTTCATCTATCGCGACACAGACTTCATCAGCCTCTTCACGAATTTTTGAAAGAAGTAAAGCTTTATCATTAAGCAATTTTTTTGTCCATGATTTTTTACTTATAGTATCACTTTTGCGTTCTAGTATAGTATGATAGAGTGTATCAACTACACCATAGAGAGCATCTGTATCTACTTCTTTTTGGGCTATGATTTTATCTTGCATCACAGAGGTAAAAAAACAACTTTTTCGACCAGTATGACAGGCTACACCTTTTTGCTCAATTTTGAGTATAAGTGTATCTGCGTCACAATCAAGGAGCATATCACTCACTTTTTGTGTATGCCCTGAACTCTCACCTTTTTTCCAGATGCGTTGTTTACTTCTGCTAAAGTAGTGAGCATATCCAGTTGAAAGAGTTAGAGTATATGCTTCTTCATTCATATACGCTAACATAAGTACTTCATTGTTCTTTTCATCTTGAGCTATAGCAGGGATAAGAGGATTTTTATTCCAATTAATTTCCATTTTGTGGTGTTTCCATTCGGCTTACAATATTCTCTGTTTCCGTCTTACTATTATTTGATTTACTTTTTGAATCAACCCAAATATTTGGTACTGCTCCACCAGGAGTTAAGAATATTTGTGCATTTCTATTGACTTTAAGTGCTTCGTTAAACTTCCCTTGGGTTTTAATCTGCTCTAATTCTATAAGTTGTGCTGTAAGTGACTGAGATATAAGTTTGTTTGCTTTGGCTTGCTCTTCTGCTTCGATACGAATTTTATCTGCTTCACCTTGTGCTTCAATTCTATTTCTCTCAGCTTCACCTTTTGCTATTTCAGCTTTGGTTAGTGCTTCTTGTTTGGATCTTTCTTTTTGCTGTTCTGCTATGGTTACATCTTGCTTTGCAATCTGTACTCTTTCAATTTGGTCTTTAATCTTAGGAGGTAGATTAATAGTTCTTAGTTCTACAGATGTAAGAATTACAGGTTTATTAGGGAGCATATCTACACTCTCTTTGACCTTAACTTCTATTGCTGCTGCAATTTGATTACGCATCTCTGGAAGTTGTTCTGCTGTATATTGTCCTACAACATCTCTTACTACTTCTCTTACTTTAGAGTTAATAATTTTTTCTTCCCAGCTAGAACCCCATTTTTCAATAGTCGCTGGAGCTGATTCTGCTTTGAGTCTATATTGAACAGCTAAATCTATATTAACTGTTAGACCTCTTTTATCAAGTACTGTAATAGCAGGATTTCGTCTAAGTCCACCTTCGAAACCTCTATAATCATCACCTAATTCACCAGTGCTTAAATCACTATATGTAATAAGTCTAATACGAGTATTTACAGGAATAATCTTTTGAAGTACTGGTATAAAAAAGTGTAAACCCGCGTGAAGAGGTGTTTGTTCAAATTTACCTGTATTTACTTTGATTCCGACTTCACCAGAATTAATAATAGTAAAAGGCTTAAAAGAGATAAAGGCAAAAGCAATAACACCAAGTGTAATAAGCCAAGGCATTGCTTTGCTTAGAGGTGTGTTTCCACCACCTCCACCAGTGTTATTCATCTTTAGTCCACCTCCGTTATTTCCATTCCCTTTGTTGTTCCCATTGTTAGAGCCACTAGGCTTCTTTTTCTTAAAATAGTCATTCATATCTGCTGGCATTTTTTTATGTCCTTAAATTTTTTGTGATTATACTAAATATATGTTAGATAGTGTTTGTATTTTTCATTGCGTCCAAAGACTATATCAAAATAAGTGCTTTGTATCTCTTCAGTGATTTTTCCTCTAAAGCCTTCGCCTATGATTCTTGCATCTATATTTCGTACAGGTGTTATCTCTGCTGCTGTCCCTGTGAGGAAAGCTTCGTCTGCTACATAAAGTTCTTCTCTTGTGATCTTGCGTCTTATAACTGTATAGCCTAAGTCTTGAGCAAGTTCTATAACCATCTTTTGTGTAATAGATTCTAGGGAATTATCATTTGGAGGAGAAATAAATATACCATCTTTTATCATAAAGAAACATGCACCACTAGCTTCTGCAACATAGCCTTGATCATCTAATAAAAGTGCTTCGTCATAACCACAATCAATAGCTTCAAATTTTGCCATTTGGCTATTAAGATAGTTTGCTGTTGCTTTTGCTTTGCCCATATTAGATGTATTTGCTGGTCTTGTCATAGAAGCAATTTTAAGTTTAATACCTTTTTCTAGACCTTCTTCACCAAGGTATGCACCCCATTCCCACGCTGCTAAAACAGTCTCCACAGGAGCATCCTTATGATACACACCCATAACACCATAACCCAAAAATGCAAAAGGACGCAAATAAACATTATCGCCTTCAAACTCATTTTGACGCAAAAGGTCAATCTGTGCATTATTAAGTTCTTCTACACTGTAAGGAATATCTATAAGTGTCATTTTAGCAGACTCTTTGAGTCTTTTTGTATGATCATTCAAACGGAAAATAGCATAACCATCAGCTGTTTTATAGGCTTTTGTTCCTTCTATAACACCATTTCCATAGTGAAGTGTGTGTGAAAGTACATGTGTAGTTGCCTCTTGCCAAGGTACTAACTTACCATTCATCCATATATATTTTGCTTGATTCATTGCTACTCCATTTAAGCCAAAAATTAGAAGTTAATAGTAGCTAATAGATGGTTAAATATTGATTATTATCTTAAGCGAAGCGTAAAAAGACCCCAATAGAGAGAGAAAAGAGAAGGATAAAACCCAACATCATAGGATTGTGCCATTTTTCATTAATAGTAATTTTACTCTCTATCCACTCTGTTGTTTTCATAGCAGGAAAAATCATAAAGACAATCATCACACTACTAAATACTAAGGTAAGTATTATATCTAAACTTTGCATATTAGACTCCGTAAAATGTTCGGATAAAGCTTACTTCATCTTCATTTTGTAATTTAATTGTATCTTTGTGTGTACCATTATTGTCAAGAATTATAAGTTCTGTATTTGTAAGTTTAAGATGTGTTTTACCCCACTCTTTTTGTAAACTATCAAAAATTAGATAAAATTTCATACTTGTGGGTTTTCTTTTGAAATCTTCATTTTCTTTGCTAAGTATTGTAATACCACTGAGTCGTTTTTGTAGATAATAGGGACTATGTTCTTTGACCTTATTATATATTCGATCATTTCTTGCTTCAGGTTTGGCTTGAATATAGGCTGAAATTCCTAAAAATATAAATGCTAAAGTAAGAAATAAAAATAGATATTTTTTCATTAGTATATGACCTTATTTTTTGTTTTAGAGTATAGAGAATTTTATCCAAAGTATGCTTGATAAGTATCAATTTGCTCAAATCATTTTTGTGTTATCATTAATTTAATAAATTTAAAAAAAGGTATACTTTAATGCAACAATTCCTTACTCTAGAGGGTGGTTATTTAGTAATGGCTTTTATAATTATGCTTATTACACTTTTTGTGACAACTCGACCATTTATGGCAAAAAGTTCTTTAAAAAAAGGGACTCTATCGGTTTTTCTTATACTCTCATTTTTTATAGCGTCTCATTTTTATGTGACAACAAGTAGAATGTCTGAAGTCAAAGAGGCATTTGAGGCTGATAAAATAGTTATTTGTGAGAGTAGAATGCAACGAAAAGTAGCACAGAGTGTAATTATTCAAAAATCTAATAATTGGGTTATAAACGGAGACAACTTTGCTTCTCCAAATTATATAAGAGAATTTCATTCTGCTAGATGTATTATAAAATAGAGTGTAAGAACTCTATTGCTTAAAATAAAATAAAATTATATAACTGATTTCTCTTTATTGCTTTTTATCTATTCCTTGATGTGTGTCAATCATTTTTAACTTATAAAGTGTCATAATTCAGTATGCTTGTGTAAATTAAGTATACTAAAGGATAAGCGTATGGAAAATACCGTTTTGAGACCTGAGATAGCGATCGACCAATTTCTCCCTATATTTGTAGAGTCAACACTTGTGTTACTATTTGGGGTAGGGTATGCAGCTCTTATCACACTTTCAAAAATGGGATTTTTCTCTAAAAAGTGGATGCCTTTAGGATATGTGTTTTGGGCATTACAAACTTACTGCTTGTATGATCTTTCTGTCATGATTCATAGTGGCAACTTTACTACTAAAGTATTGATGGTTACGATGTTAGCGTATCTTTTTATTCCTCATCTCTATTTTTATTTGATAGAAGAGTCTGCTAAGAGATATGATGATAGTGATGAAACACTACAGCAACAACAATAAAAGGAGGAGACATGGCTAAGAAAAATGTTTCAGTATGGACGAGTATTCCATTCTGGAGACGATCAGCAGCTTGGGTAACTGGATTTGCAGTTATATTACTTATCTGGTTGTCATTTGACACACTTGGACAAATTAGTATGGGTACAGATGAAGATCTTAAAGCAGGAACAACCAAAAGAGTTCCAGCTCCAACAGTAATCAATTATAAGATTACTTATGAGATGAACAAACAAAGAGGGAGTGAAATACCTATTATTGGTGGTAAAGATGCAAATGGAACTTCATCATTTGAAGAGAAAGAGCTATTTTTTGGTAAAGAATGGACAGAAGAAGAGGCTGCAGATTTACTGCATCTTGGAAAACTTACATCACAAGCAAAAAACTGCATGAATTGTCATACACTTCTTGGTAATGGTGCTTATTTTGCTCCAGATCTTACTAAATCATGGTTAGATCCTGCATGGGATACAAAAGGCGTAATGGTGTCTATGATTTCTAGTATGTTACCATCAAAACTAGTAGAAAGAATTGAAGCAGGTAAAGCAGTTAGTGATGAAGATAATCAGCTTATTAAAGATATGAAAATTGATATTGCTAATGGGAAAATGCTTACTAAAGAAGAGGCGATGGCTATATTCTTAAGATTTCCATCATCTTATCCAACTCATGAGCGAATGATGCCAGAACTTGCTATCACAGCAGATGAGGCTAAAGGTTTAGTTGCATTCTTGAAACATATGAGTAGTATCGACACAAATGGTTTCCCTAGAAACTTCTCTAAATCAGTTGATCAATTCAAAGTAGGAGGCTCTAATGCTCGCTAGTATTAAAACAAATTCGTTCACTAACGAAGGACAAAAGCTAGGAATGATGTACTTTAGGGTAGCTATTATACTCTTTGGGGCACAACTTCTTATGGGGCTTATTGCTGCTTTTCAGTTCTTGGTTCCTGGATTTTTATTTGAACTTTTTGATTTCTCTGTAGCTAGAATGGTGCATATTAATGCACTAATAGTATGGATGCTTTATGCGATGATCGGTTCTGTATATATGATGATTACTGATGAGACTGGCGTAGAGACTGTTGGTATCAAACTTGGTAAACTTGGATTTTGGGTACTTACTGCTGCTGTTACAGTTGTTGTTCTTGTTTATATCTTTGTTCAAGTTGGTTCTGGTACGGAAGCTAGTATCTGGTTGATTCACGAAGGTCGTGAGTATATCGAAGCACCTAGATGGGCTGATATCGGTATCGTTGTTGTTGTTCTTATTTTCTATTACAATGTTTTTGCCTCTTATATGGCTGGTAAACAAACAGGTATTATGACAGTTATGGTTGCCAACTTAATGGCTCTAGCTGGTTTATATCTTGCTGGTATGTTCTTTACAGATAATATTTCTATGGATCAGTTCTGGTGGTGGTGGGTAATACACCTTTGGGTTGAAGCTACTTGGGAAGTATTTGTAGGAACACTCGCAGCGTACGCTTTGATTAAACTTATAGGTGCAAAACGAGAGATTGTTGAAATGTGGCTATGGATTGAAGTATTGATGCTCTTTGGATCAGGAATACTTGGTTTAGGGCATCACTATTTCTGGATCGGTACACCTGAATACTGGTGGGAAATTGGTGCATTATTTTCATCATTAGAACCTGTTCCTTTGATTGCTATGTTTGTTCATGTCCTTTATGATTGGGGTAAAGAGCAAGGTGAAGCACATGGTAGAGGTGAAGAAGGTAATGTTGTTACTAATAGTCCTGCTATGGCGTGGATTGTGACAAATGCATTTGGTAACTTCCTTGGTGCTGGTGTTTGGGGTTTCTTCCATACGCTACCACAAGTTAATATTTATACACATGGTACACAGTTTACAGCTGCTCACGGTCACTTATCGTTCTTTGGTGCGTATGCAACTATCCTTATTGGTATGATGTATTATGGTGTGCAAAAAGCTCATGGTGTTGAAAAAATGAAGATGAACTTCAATTCAAAAATGGGAATTTTTCTTATCACTTTTGGTGTATTGGGAATGACTGTTGCCTTGACTATTGCTGGATATGAACAAGTACTTGTAGAGAGAGCTGAATTAGGTGGTACTTGGAATGCATTCTTTGTAGCTCAAGAGCTTCCTTGGTATATTCAAGCACAGCTTTGGAGAACTATTATGGGTGTTGTTACGCTCGTAGGATTTATCTATCTTGTTTGGGATCTTCTTACTATTGGTAAGAAGAATAAAGCCCAACAAATATAATAAAAATTAGATATGGGTTTATCTCATATCTAACAATTTTAAAGGAGATATAGATGTTTTTTGAACCATTTACAGATGTGATTCCAAGTTTCTTTGGTTGGCTTAATCAAGGACCATTAACTTTAACGATATTCTTACATACAGTAATCATTTTACCTATGTTTTGGATTTATAAACAAGAGAAAGCTAATCTAAATAAATAAGTAGATATTATTAAGTTTAATATTATTTACTTTATTTCAGTGTCTGAAAAGACTAGAGTTATTTTAACAAAGGAGAACGAATGAGAATGAGTAAACTTTTAAGTATAGCAGCTGCAACATGTGTAGCCGCGACAATGGCAACAGCAGGTACATCAACGATGAATTTTGCAGAAGTATTTGAAAAAGAATGTCAAGGTTGTCACGGTCCTATTCACCAAGGTGGTGTTGGTTCTGACCTAAGACCAAAAGCTCTCAAAGCAAAAAGTAGAGAGTTTTTAAGTGAAGCAATTTTGAATGGTGTTGAAAATACAGCGATGCCTGCTTGGAGCTCTAGTTTTTCTGCTGATGATGCTGCTGGTATGATTGATTGGTTGATGGATTGGAAAAATACTGTTGAATTAACTCTTGATCTTGAAGAAGTTAAAAAAACTTGGACTAAAATGGCAGATGTTGATGCATTGGCTAAAAAGTACCCAGTTGCAGAAGATGGAACTATCAAAGATGGTGATGTTAAAAATGTAAAAGATATTACATTTGCAACAGAGAGAGATGCATCTTTGGTTGACTTTATTGATTCAACTACAGGTGAAGTTCTTTCTCGTCATAAAGCTGGATTTGCAGTACATGTTACTGTTACAAACAAAGCTAACCCTAGATATGCTTACTCTATCTCTCGTTCAGGTAAATTAACTATGTTTGATATTGGTGCTCCAGGACAACCTGCTCTTGCATCAGTACAAGTAGGTCAAGAATCAAGAGGTCTTGCAGTTTCTCCAGATGGTAAATATGTTATCGCTGGTAACTACAACCCAGGTGGTGCAGTACTTTGTGATGCACATACACTTGAGCCACTTAAAGCTTATGATACAAGCCGTGTAATTGATCCTGATGGTGAAATTGGACCAAGTCGTGTAGCATCTCTAGCAGATACTCCTTATGGACCATATTTTGCAATGGCACTTAAAGATGCTGGTCATACATATATTATTGATTACTCTAAACCTAACTTCCCAATCGTTGGAGATATTCCAAATATTGGTAAAATTCTTCATGATGCATTCTTGAATGAAGATGAGGGTGAAGATTTTGGTAGATACTTTATGATTGCATCTCAAGGATCTGATGTTGTTGGTATTGTTGACTTTAAAGACAAAGTACTTGCAGCTAAAGTTCATACAGGTGACAAATCTAAGCCACACCCAGGTCAAGGTTCATCTTGGTATTCAGAAGGACAAAAGAAACAACTTCACGCTACTGTTAGTATGAATATTGGTTCTGTTGTTATTTGGGATTCTAACTGGAAAGTTGTTAAGAAAGTAGAAACTGCTGGTGGTGGTCTCTTTATTGGTACTGCACATGATACTCCATACCTATGGGCTGACTGTGTACTTGGTAAACCTGATAAATACAATGAGGTTCACCTTGTTAACAAAGATACTTTAGAAGTTGATAGAATTATCAAAGTTGGTAAGACTAAAGGTCAATTGATTGATGCTAAAACTAAAAAAGTACTTCAAGAATGGGATGCAACTCAAACTGTTGTAGCACCACAAAATGAAGTTGCTTCTACAATGAGCAAAGAGAAATTAATGCCACATACTGACAAGTTAGGTGAAGCAGTAAAAGAACCTGTACAGCCTAGACTTCTTCATGCAGAGCCTGCTAACCATGGTGAGTGGACAATGATCTCTGAGTGGACAACTGGTAGAATTGGTATCTACGAGTCAAAAACAGGTAAGTTTATCAAGTATATCAATAACTTGAGAACTCCTACATTTACATATTCAGTAGAGCATCGCCAACATATCCCTGGTGCTTAATTGTTTTTTACTCTTTCCCTCTTTCTCTTGAGGGAAGGGTAATTTATCAAGATAATTTTGTTTGTTTTGATAAATTACCTTTTATAGTGATATAATATTACAAACTTATAGAAGGATAGATACAATGAAAGAACTGAGTCAAAGTGATAAAAAGATTATTTTAGAGAGTATTAGAGATATTCAAGACTTTCCAAAGGCAGGGATTGTTTTTAAAGATATTACAACTATGCTTGGAGATAGTAAGGCATTTAAAACATTAATGGATCATTTAGCTGATCGTTATAGTGAGTATGAGCTAGATTATATTGCAGGTATTGATGCAAGAGGATTTATCTTTGGTGCTGTTTTGGCTGATAGACTAGGAATTGGATTTGTGCCTATACGCAAAAAAGGGAAACTTCCATATACAACTGTTGCTCAAAAATATTCATTAGAATATGGAGTTGACGAGGTTGAAGTACATATTGATGCTTTTGGTGATAGAGGTTTGAATAGTTTTGCTAATCCATCTCGTGTACTTTTGATTGATGACCTTATAGCTACAGGTGGCACGGCTAAGGCTTCTGTTGATCTTATTGCTCAAGTAGGTGCTGAGTGTGTAGAATGTTGTTTTATTATGGAACTTAAATTTTTGAATGCCAAAGAGAAGATTAATACCAAAGTGTATTCTGTTTTGGAGATTGACTAATGAAAGTACTTTATCCTCTCAATAATATGAATGAGTTTGTATTTAACTCCTCTGCTAGAGATTTTACAGTCGAAGAAATTCCTTTGTATGAGTTTACAGGAGAAGGCGAACACCTTATCTTGAAAGTACGCAAAAAAGAGTTAACTACTTGGGAAATGATAGATGTAATTAGTAATCATCTTGGTATCAAAAGACGAGATATAGGCTATGCAGGACTCAAAGACAAACATGCTATGACTATACAATACATCTCACTCCTTGCCTCAAATGCTACAAAATTAGATGCCTTTACTCATGATAAAATAAAAATTTTAGAGACTACAAGACATAATAATAAAATTAGAGTAGGACACCTCAAAGGAAATCGTTTTCAGATTAGACTTAAAAAGGTACTAGGAGTCCAAAAAGATAAATTAGACTCAGTGCTTAAGTGGATAAAAGCCAATGGAGTACCAAATTATTTTGGAAATCAAAGATTTGGTACAGATGGAAATAACTGGGTAGACGGCAAAAAAATAATAGATGGAAAATTAAAAATAAGAGATAGAAAAACAAAAGAGTTTTTAATTGGCTCGTATCAAAGTTATCTTTTTAATCAATGGTTATCTAAAAGAGTTGAAATTTCTTTGCTATTAGAACAATTTTCAGAAAATGAAGTTGAGTCTATTCTACAGTTTGAAAAAGGTTCTCTTGCAAATACCAAAAATCAAACACAATTTTTTAAACTTTTGGAGGGTGATTTGATGATGCACTATCCGTATGGACGCGTATTTCATATAGAAGACCTTAACACAGAAGCCGAGCGATTTGCTAGCAAAGATATAGCACCTACAGGTTTGTTAGCAGGAGACAAAGTTAAACGAGCCCAAGGTGTAGCAGAAAAGATAGAAAAAGAGTTTGACCAACCAACAAAACAAAGTGGTACAAGAAGATATGCTTGGATACAAGTAAATAATATTGAAAAGAAATATGTTGAAGAAAAAGCCCATTATGAGATAGGATTCTTTTTGCCAAAAGGCTCGTATGCTACAAATGTATTAGATGTACTTAGAGGGAGAAAAGAGTAGTTTTATCTCCAATAATAATTTAGCTATAATACTATAATTCATCCAAAATATAGGAATTATACTAATGAGTAGATTATTAATAGATATTGGGAGTACTTACTTCAAGGTTGCAGAGAAAACTCAAGATAATGCTGTAGCAATAAATCAATATTTTAGAAATTTTGAAACAACTATTTTAAATGATTTAGAGAGTAAGTGCAGTGATGTATTAGGACAATACAGTAAAGAAGATACTTATATCTGTAGTTCAGCCAATGGTGGGCTAACCACACTTATCATAGGGCTGACAAACTCTTTTAGTCTAAAATATGCTGTGAATATTGCGTTTAATTCAGGGATTAATATTATCTCTACGGTACTGTACTCTAAGATTAGCCAAGAGGAAATACCAAAAGAGATGATAGATGTAGTGATTGTTGTAGGTGGTATTGACTCCGTGCAACAGCCATTTGATGAAAAGCTTACAGAGTATCTAGCAAAAGTAAACTACCAAAATATAGTCTTCGTTGGAAGCCAAACAAATCATACATTTCTCAAAGAGAAAGTGGATAGTATTGTTTGTTTGGAAAATATTATATCAGACAAACTTCAAATACAAGAAGAAGCACTCAAAAATTACCTTACCGACCTTTATCAAGCAGATATAGTGGGTAAAGAAGATATTAAACAACTCTATGCACTTACAAGCAATCAAATATTTTCGACACCATATATTGTCAATCGCTCCCTCCCCAAAATAGATCAACACCTAGAAGTTGCCAATCCTTTTATTGTTATAGATATTGGTGGAGCTACAACAGATATACACTATAGTCGTGATTTAGTTAATGATAATATATTAAGTGAACATGGCTATGATAGATTGGTATTCAAAAAACTAGGTGTATTCAAATCTCGTGAGAGTCTTGTGCATATAGCCAAACAAAATGAGTTTGTTTTTGAACTTCTTGAACATCTTAATGTTACAGAAAACATCCTAGAAGAATATAGTGATGAAGCAATACGAGTTCTCATGCAACTCTCCATATTCCTAGTCCTCTACAAAGTCTCAAAACACCATGCATCGTATATAGAACTTAACCTAGAACTCCTTAATAATATTATCCTCACAGGCGGTATCACCAAAGTACTCACCCAAGAAGATGTAGATGATATTACACTCTTTTTCTACAAAAAAATACTCCACTTCCACCATACACCAACTATTATCCTTGATAAAAAGTACGAGATATGGACTTATGGGGTTGGAGAGTGAAATTAATTATTTATAAATTCCCACCAATTACACAAAGGTGTGAGATAGATTTATCTAAAAAACTCACACTTTTTGTAGGACAAAACAATAGTGGTAAAACATATTTATCACAGTTGATTTGGGGAATTTATTCTAGTTTATCTTATATAAAAAAGGATGATACAACTTCTTTAGAGCAATTATCAATAGAGTTTACAAAATATATCAAAGAGTATCTAGTAAAAAAAATATTTAACAAAGATATAGAAGCTATTTTTCAAATTATTATAGAGAAAATAGATAGAGAGTCCTTATATAGCGAGTCTATATTCCTTCCATCAAGCCGTTTATTTCTCCCCTCATTTTATAAATATATCTTTAAGACAGAAAAAGATTTTAAAGACTCTATGTTTAGAAATTTTGATAATATTAATGAAAGTAATAAAAAATTTTATGCACCATCATATACTCAACCAGTAGATGATTTAATTAAAAAACTTATATTCTCTCTTGATAAACCTTTAGAGCATAATAGATATTTAGATACATTAGCTCAGATAATAGAGGGTAATATATCTGTAGATAGAGCCGAAGAGATAGGAATGGCAGATATATCTTACACTCATAAATCAGGTGAAAATATTCCGATGTATCTTAGCTCATCTATGGTCAATCAACTCTCCACTTTATATCTCTATTTTAAATATTGGTATCAAAAAGAGAATAGTTTTTTAATAATGGATGAGCCAGAGATGAATTTACATCCATCTAAAAAAATAGAAATTATAGAGTTACTTATGAGTTTTGCAAGTGAAAATAAACTTTTGATAGCTACGCATAGTGCTACTATTGCCAAAACTATTATAAATTATATACATCTTTTTGATTTGAAAAAGAAGAATATAGATATAAAAGAATTTGTAGCAAAAAATAATTTAGCTATGAATATAGATATTAGCTTAAAAAGTAATGATGTTGGAATCTATTATTTTAATGGTAAGACTATAATTTCGTATAAAAAAGATAATAATTCAGATATACACTTTGGGACTTTTACAGAAGTGGAGGAGTTACAAAATAGACAATATGAAGATATTATGGATAAGTTAGAAAGTTATGATGCATAGTTTAGATAAACAAAATATTTTTGATTTTTTTAAGGCAGAATCTTTTATTCAAGAAATAAGTGAAGATAAAATTATTATTGAAGAAAATAATAAGAGTGCTAAATTAAAAAAAATTATTATTAGATTATTAGATAATAAATCTAAATACTGGATTATTGATACAGAATCTAATGCTTTTCAATTACAAGGTAAAAAAGTAGAAAATATAATTTTAGAACAAACAGCTGATGATATTTTAAATATTATTATGGTTGAATTAAAAAGTGAACAAGTTGGGAATCAAAATAAAATTTTAGATAAATTTAGAAATTCTCTCTCTTTTATTTATATTTTACTTCATCTTTTAGAGGGAAAATCTAAGCAAAAAATAAATATTTTTGGTATTTTAGTGGCCCAAAAAGAGATGAATTGGAATAAGAGAGAACATTTAAATATCTTTGCTTCTACACGCTTACGATATACAAAACGCTCATTTTTCACAGCAAATAGTGAAGTAGAGATAAAATTTTCTGATATAGTACAAAATGATGTTAATATATAAAATAAAGGAGCAAAAATGTCCGTAAACACTATTCGTAATTTGGTTGAGAGAGCTGCTCAGGTTGAGCCTGATAAGATAGGGCTTGTGGATGGGGCTACTCGTTATACCTATTTGCAACTCAAAGAAAAAGTTGATAAGGTAGCACAATACCTTATTCACCTTGATTTGCCCAAAGGGAGTCGTATTGGTATTTACTCTACAAAGGGTTCAAATCAAGTTATAGCTATTCTTGCGGTGCTTTCTACAGAGTATCTTTTTGTTCCTATTACAAAGTTACTCAAAGCAGAGCAGGTTAAGCATATTGTTGATGATTGTGAGATGAGTGCTATTATTACAGATATGAGTAAGATTGAGAGTATTAAATCTATTGATTTTCAGGGTAAAATTATTTCTTACAAAGCTAATGAGCAGAGTGATGTCTCTTTTGATGAGATTTATAAGTTTTATTCGGGTGATATATCGTGTAGATTACATGGGCATGATAATGCGTGTATTACTTATAGTTTTGGTTCATCAGGTAATCCACGAGGGATAGTGATTGATAATAGAGCTTTGATTGATGGTGCTAGAATAGTGGCAAATTATCTTGATCTTCGTAAAAATGATGTGTTGTCAGGGATACTATCGTTTAACCTTGATTATGGTATTAACCAAATTCTTGCCACACTCTACAGAAGAGCTACACTTGTAATTCATAAATTTATTTTGCCATCAGACTTTTTTACACATTTGATTAATGATAAAATTACAGTGCTTGCATTGATGCCTATTCATATTACGCAAATGTTTGATGAAGATATTCACCGTATTCCTCAATCAGCACATTTTAAAAATCTTCATACGATTACAGCTTCAGGAGGCAATCTTACGCCTGTAATGTTAGAGAATATAAAAACACATTTTTCTAGCAGTAAACTTTATGCTATGCATGGACTCACAGAAGCCTTTCGTTCTAGCTATCTTGACCCCTTACAACTCTCTACACGCCCTAATTCTATAGGCAAGGCTATTCCTGATGTGGAGCTTTATATTATTAATGAAGAAGGTGTCTCTTGTAAGCCTCATGAGATAGGAGAGCTTATTCATAGAGGAGCATGTATCTACAAAGGATACTGGAATGACCCCCAAGAGACAGCCAAAAGGTTTAAGTCGATAAAAATATTAGATAAAGTTATCAAACCTCAAGGGCAATTAACAGATGAGATTGTGATAGCTAGTGGGGATTTTGTGTATGCAGATGAAGAGGGATATATTTATTTTGTATCGCGAAAAGATGATATGATAAAAACGCGTGGGTATCGAGTGAGTCCTTATGAAATAGAAAAAGTAGTCCAAGATAATATTACAGCTATCAGTTCTTGTGCAGTCTTTTCTGTGCCTAATGAAGAGATTGAAGAAGAGATAGTACTTATTTATAGTGCCAAAAGTGAATTAGCAAAAAATGAAATTTTATTTGAGATGAAAAAGCATCTGCCAAATTATATGTTGCCTGAGAAAATACAATTTAAGCAGAGTATGCCTCTTAAATCTTTGCATGAAAAAGAGGTAGACAAAGAGGTACTAAAGAGAGACTATATCTAGTATCTGTGTTAAATCTTTGGTATCTACTGTATGCGTAGCTTCTTGTCTAAGTATTGGTTTTGCACAAAAAGCTACGCGTGTATCAGCATGGGCAAACATACTTAAATCATTGGCTCCATCACCTACTACAAGTGTATTTTTTCTATCTATACCTAGTAGGTTTTGAAGACGCATAATCATATCACCTTTTGCCTCACTATACATCATTTCACCCCCAACTTTTCCCGTAAGAAGTCCATCTTTGTGGTGTAAAAAATTTGCAAAATCTGCATCCATTCCCAAGGCTTGGCAAGCAGGAGTAGTTGCAAATCTAAATCCACCAGAAAAACATACTACTGTATAGCCTTTGCTTTTGAGTCCTGCTACAACTTCTTTGGCTCCATCCATCATAGGAAGATTTTTACAAGTTTCAATAACAGTTGCTAAATTAGCACCTTCTAAGAGTTTTACTCTTTCTATCAAAGAGTCATAAAAGTCTAGTTCTCCAGCCATAGCACGGTGAGTTATCTCTGCTACTTGCTCTTCTAGTCCTAGTGGTGCTGCCAAAAAGTCTATAGTCTCTCCATCCATTAATGTTGAATCAAAATCAAACACTGCTAACTTCATATCTTATCCTTGTCTCTTGGGTATTTTTGGGTAAAATTATAACGAAATATACCCCAATAAAAGAGTTAATTAATGTTCGATCAATTTTGTGAAACGCTTTGTAGCGATCAACCCTATATTACTGTCGAAGTCAATCCACCGCATGGTGCATCAATAGAGTCTCTTTTATCATCAATTGAAGCAGTAGGATTAGACAAAAAGGTTACAGGATTTTCTGTAACTGATAATCCTCTTGCCAAGCTCAAAATGTCAGGAGTTTTGAGTGCAATCAAATTGCAAGAGAGATTTGGAAAGCCTGTAATTGCTACGATGAGTATGCGAGACAAAAATAAACTTTCTTTACAATCAACACTTTTAGGTGCTAATGATTTTGACCTTCGATGTATTTTGGCTCTTACAGGTGATCCTGCTAAGTTCTCTGATCAACCAGAAGTTAAAGGTGTATTAGAAAGAGATTCTACATTGCTTTTGAGCATTATTTATCACCTCAATAAAGGCGTAGACTATAGTAATAAACAACTGAATCCTGCACCAAAACCAATTTATCCTTTTGCTGTGAGTAATGCTTATTCTCGTAATATGAAATCTTTGCAAAAAAGAATTATCAAAAAACTAGATTATGGATCAAGAGCTATTATTACGCAACCCGTTTATGATTTGGATAATACTAAAGAATTATTAGAAATATTTGAGGAAGCAAAAAGCCTAAGCATAAGAGAAACAGCAAAAGACGCACATCTTATTTTAGGTCAGTTTCCAATAGTAAGAGCTAGAACGGCTAATTTTATTGATGATAAAGTTCCTGGTATTTCTGTTCCCAAAGAGATAATAGATGAGATGAATTTAGCTGCAATGGATGGAGAAGAGAAAGAACAAGAAATAGGATTTGCTCTTTCAAAAAGAATCTATGATGAGGTGATGAGCCTCCATGGGAAGGTTCACCTTATGACTCATAATAGATTTGATTTATGTAGTGATATTATAGGAGAAACTGCGTTATAGTAGTTTCTTCCCTTGTATAAGTACAGCAAAATATCGAATAGCCCAGAGTATAAACATAAGTAGCCAAACAGTAATAGATATATCAAAAAGTATCATATAATTATATCCCCAAGCACTTACAAGAGATGTCAAGAGACGCATAACTATGACAACTTGTGTCCAGATAAAGAGGTTCTTAACCCACTTGTCTGCTTGCATTCTATTACCTGAATGACCAAGTGTAACACGCGTACCAAATCCTATCAATATTGTAAATACAAATCCAAGCATCAAAATATGAATATCCAAAAAGAGAAATGCTGTACCACTTATAAGTGTAGTAAGATTACTCATTCCAGCAAATAAGAAAGCAACAGGTATCCAAAATAAAGAGATATGCAAAATCCATAAAAGAGGATTTGGATTAGGGAAAGGTAAGTTCCACCGAAGTATCTCTTTGCCTATTATAAATGCCAAAATAAAATCACTTATAAAAGAGAGATTTGGATGTATTATATCTAATATGATATGCAAAGATAAAAGAGCAATAACTATTTTGAGTAGATGTTCTTTTCGTTCTACCATACAATGTGAAAAGAAAGGAACCATTCTTTGGGCTACAGAAAATGCTACCAAGAAGAGATATAGATAAATACCCATCTCTATAGCAATAGTTTGTAATCCAAGTCCAAAGAGTTCGCTAAGGTCAAATATCAAATGTGAAAGTAGACCAAGTATCATTGATATAAGTATCCAAAGAGTATCATGTTTGTCTGACATCTGTGAATTTTTGAATATATCAGCCAATATTTTCACAGCCCAAGCCTGCCCAATAAAAGTAACTACAATAGCAATTTTATAAATAATAACACTTACAAATGCACCAAGAATAAATAATAAAGACCCCAATAAGAAGAATCCAAATATACTTATATACTGAGATTTTTCTATAGGTGATGTATTAGAAAATCGAGGAAATGTAGTAAGTATAAACCCCAAAAAAGCAGGGCTAAAGAGCAGAAAAATCAAACTATACGCATGAAATGAAGAAGGTGAAATAGTTAGAGTCAAGACACCTTTGTAGCTAAGCATAAAGAGTAGCATTGTTATGATGGCATTTGTAAATGCCAACACAAAAAAGGGTTGATGGGGTTGAGAAAAGAAGTAATTTTCTTTCATATTTTGAGCCTTATCGTTAGAATAGGGAATAATAGCCAAAGATGCTTAAGGGCTATTCTAATTATGGTATTATATTATTATATTTAACATAAGGAAATATTTTGAATATTAATCAAAATAGTATTATCTTTTTGGATTTTGAAATCACTATAAAATCTAAAAAAATAATAAATATAGGGTTAGTCTATAAAGAGAAAAAGTTCAAAACATCTTCTCCAAAAAAGATTGCAAATGTTATGAAACTCTGTCAAGCTAAATATATCTGTGGTCATAATTTTGTAGATTTTGATTTGGAGATGATTAAAGATACTATTCTCTATGATGCTATCAAAAGTTATACAATTATAGATACTCTGCCACTCTCTTTGCTATTGCTTAATGAAAAAAGTTTGCATGCACTGCCCAAAGAGTATAAAAGTGAAGATAATTTTATAAATGATCCTGTAGAGGACTCGAAGCTTACATCTGAATTATTACTGCAACTTACTAAAAGGTTTTTTGCTCTTGATGAGGAGATGAAAATAATTTTTTACTCTCTTCTTAGAGAGAAAGAGCATTTTAAAGGTTTTTTTGCATATCTGAATGATTTTACAGCATTAAAATATATTGATAATAATTCATTGCATAAGAGTATTATTACTCTCTATAAAAATCAAATTACAAATCTCTATCACCTACAAAAAACTATAGAGAGTAGTCCTATAGAGTTAGCGTATATATTAGCATTGCTTGCACCACATATTGAGATTAAATCACATCCACCAAAAATACTCTATACGCATAAAAATATAGTAGAGATACAGAAAAAATTATGTTTTAATTTGGAGAAACTTAATAGTGGATTGAATGATCTTGCTAAAGATATTTTTGGCTTTGGTACTTTCCGACCTTTTCCAAAGATGAACCCAACACTTTTAGGAAGTAATCAAATATCTCAAAGAGATGTGATAGAAGCTTCCTTAAGGGATGAATCTTTTTTGACAGTTTTACCAACAGGGGGAGGAAAGACTTTTACCTTTTGGCTTCCTGCTATTATTAAGGCAAAAACATACAAAGGACTCACAGTAGTTATTTCCCCTCTGCAAGCACTTATAGAAGATCATATCAAAAATTTCAATGCCAAAGTAGCTAATTATAAAGCGGTGGCTATTAGTGGATATATGAGTCCACTAGAAAGAAGTGAAGCTGTAGAACAAGTGATTAGCGGTGAAGCAGATCTACTCTATCTTGCTCCTGAATCTTTACGATCAAAAGCAATATTTTCTATCCTCAAAAATAGATATATTGAGAGATTTGTAATAGATGAGGCTCACTGTCTTTCGACTTGGGGAAATGATTTTAGGCAAGATTATTACTATATATGTAACTATATTACAGACTTATTAGATGCCAAATCTTTTCAAGAGCATATACCTATTTCTTGTTTTACTGCTACAGCGAAACCAAGTGTAATAGAAGATATTAAACAATTTTTTAAAGAAGGATTAGATATTGAACTAGATGAATATATAGCAAGCCCTCAAAGAAAAAATCTCCAATACAAATCTATTCCTTCCCAGAGTAAGGATAAGTATACCAAATTACTTGAACTTATTCATAAACATGATGGTTCAACACTTGTATATATTCCTACCTCAACTAAAGAGTGTGATAGTGTAGCCCAACGACTTACTATGGATACACAAAAAATAGTTAAATCATTTCACTCCAAAATAGAGTCACAAGAGAAGATGACGATTTTGAAAGATTATATTTCAGATGATATTGATGTGATAATAGCTACAACAGCTTTTGGCATGGGTGTGGATAAATCAAATATCACAAATGTGATACATTATGAAGTCTCAGACTCATTAGAGAGCTATGCCCAAGAAGCAGGAAGAGGTGCTAGGGATCTAAATCTGAATGCTTTTTGTCCTATACTCTATAATGAAAGTGATCTTGATAGACATTTTGAGACACTCAATAGATCCAAAATTACAGCAAGTGAAATTAATTCTATTTTTAGAATACTCAAAAAAAGCAAAGGTGATTTAGTCAATAAAACAACTTTTGAGATAGCTAAAGAGGCAGGATGGGATGTTGATGATAATGCAAATGATTATAGTACAAAAGTCAAAACAGCACTCTTAGAGTTAGAAAGAGAAGGTTATATTAGTCGTAAGAGAAATAGTATAAACTTTTTTGCTGACTCCCTTGCAATAAATAGTATAGAACTCCTCCATTCAAAACTAGAAGGTAGCCAATTCTCAGCAGAAGAAAAAGAGAGACTCCAAGATATACTTCAGAGTATTATTGGACAAGGTAAAAAAGATATGGTACAGATAGATGAATTAGCACATCTATTAGGATATGAAAAGGATACTATAGCTCTTTCAATTCAACAGCTTAAAGATATGGAAATATTAGGGAGTAATAAAGATTTGAGTTTGATTGTATATACTAATTCTCTCAAAAAATTTCACAGTATAAAAAAGATAGAACTAGAGTTATTTATCACTATACAAATGGCAGAATTTACACAAGTAACTATCAAAGAGCTCAATGAAATACTCCATCAAAAAGGGCTTATTACAAAAAGTGAATCTTTATTAATCAAAGATATTATCAAAAATTGGAGACAAAAACCTAACTTTATTTTTAGTAGAATTAATAGACAGAGTGATTTATGGTATTTTGCCTTTGAAGATAGAGAAAAAATTGGAGAAAAGATAGATACAACACATCTTATTTCTGAGCAGATACTCACTATCTTTGCTAAAGAGATACAAGGAAAAGAGAAACAAAAGAGTATACATTTCTCTTTGCAATCACTCTATCAGGAGACAGGTAAAATACATAATATTAAAGATATTGATAAGACCCTCCTTTATCTGCATCAATTGGGTATACTCCAACTACAAAGCGGAAGATTTATCAGTTATTCTCCTATGGTCATAGCCAAAGAGGAGAAGATGAAGATAAAAAACAAGCGATATACTCTTTTGGATTATAAGAATAGACTCTTCAACCATTATCAAATTAAGGTAGAGTCTATACATATAATGGGTGAATATGCCAAGATACTTCAAAATGATAGCAAAAAGGCAAACTCATTTTTGAGTGATTATTTCTCAATGCCTTATACAAAATTTAAACAAAGATATAAATTACTTAAAGAGAAAATTACCAGACCCATAACACAGATGCGATATGAAAAAATATTTGCTCAAATGTCTCCATCCCAGCAAGCTATTATCGAGGATAGTGAAACAAAAGCTATGATGATACTAGCAGGTCCAGGAAGTGGAAAAACCAAAGTTTTAGTGCATAAGATAGCATCTTTGATATTGACAGAGGATATTAAACCAGAACAGTTTATGATGTTAACCTTTTCACGCACAGCAGTCCAAGAGTTTAGAAAACGACTTATGCAACTTATAGGTGTACTTTCATACGAGATAGAAATAAGTACATTTCATTCCTATGCACTCAAACTGATTGGACGCAATATAAAAGAGAATGATAATACACTCAATACGGCTATATCAGAAGCTACAAGACAACTTATAAATAATGATATACATTTACCATTTAAGAGGGTTTTGGTATTAGATGAGTATCAAGATATTAGTAAAGAGAGTTTTGAATTTGTAGAAGCAATTTATCGTACAAGTAACCAAGAGATGCGAATCATAGCAGTAGGAGATGATGATCAATGTATTAATGAATTTGCAGGAGCAGATATAGGATATATAGAGAAGTTTGAAGAGTGTTTTGGAGAAGATGAAGAGGGAGATAATTTATTTAAGCAGTATGAACTTCTTAGCAATTATAGGAGTAAACAAAATATAGTTGGATATAGTAATAATTTTATTAATAGAGTATCTAAACGCTATAAAAAGAATGTATTGATAGCACAGACCAAAGAAGATGGCATTGTAAATATTTATGCTTGTAGTTCAAATAATCTTATTACTCCAGCTATAAATATTGTAGAGGCATCATCTAAACAAGAGCATATAGCGATACTAGTATTTAGTAATGAAGCAGTAATGCAGATATATTCTAAGCTAATTGAAATTGGTATTAATGCTAAATTTATTATAGATAGGGATAAGTTTCAACTTAAGAATATTGTTGAGATTGTAGAGTTTGACAAGGTTCTTAATTCTTTTCTCAAATATGATCCATTTTATCAAAGAGAACATTTTGAGGAGGCATTAAAAAGTATAGAGAGTAGATTTGAAAAATCAAAAAATATACATATTGTCCAAAAAATTATAGAGAAATTTTTGCTTGAAAATCAAAACTACTATGTTACGCAATGGCTATCTTATCTTGATGAGGTTACATTAGAAGAGTTTGAAGACTCCTCACAACGAGTGACCGTCTCTACTATTCACAAATCAAAGGGAATGGAGTTTGATAAAGTTATTATGCTTGTTCAAGAGATACCTAAGGTAGATAAAAAATTACGCCTTTATTATGTAGGAATGACAAGAGCAAAAAATGAATTAGATATCTTGATTAGACACAATAAACCTTTAGAAAATAAGCCATTTTCAAAATCTACATTTGATGATAATCTATACCCAAAAGATGAAAAAAGTAAAACATTTATTATGGGTTTGAGTGATATATATCTAGGATTTACTAGTAACTATAAAGGTGATATAATAGCTGGAAGTGATATCAAGCTAGAACCAAGAGGACAATACCATAATTTATCTATAGTTTATAATAATAATAGTATTGGTCGTTTATCAAAGAGTTTCCAAAATAAAATTAAATCTCTTTGGAGTGATAACTATCATATAGAGAGTGCTAGGGTTGATTTTGTAGTACTATGGTATGATAAAAAAGAGAATAGATATATTAGACATACTTTATGCTGTATTCGTTTAGTAAAATCATCTTGATTTTACATATTTATATAAAGAATAAAAAAGTTCATATAAAATTTACTCCAACCAACTAAAATACCCTATGGGAATATTCCCCATTCAAAGGAAACGAGTGATAAAAAAATTAATAATTATTCCAATAATGAGTTCTCTAGTATGGTCAGTTTCTTTGCCTGAACTTGTCCATGTGGGATTGCAAAAGAGTAGTGTAGTTCAGAAAAGCCAGCTAGATGTGAAGTATGCACAGCAGAAGAGTTCTGAAGTAGAAGCAGGGCGGTTGGGGAGTATTGATATTGTGGCTAGTTATACGCGGTTTAATTTGCCTCGTACTTTAGCACCGCTCACACCCTCGACTATGAAAGACCCTCTAGCAGCAGCAAATGTTGCTACTACAAAAGATCTTTTTGGGACAGGTATATCATATTCTGTGCCACTTTTTACTGGGTTTGCACAAACACGAGATATTGAAATGACAGCTCTCAGTCAGCAGATAGCTCAGAGTAAATCAGCATTGAGTCAAGAGCAACTGGTCTATAATATCCGCTCACTTTATCTGACTATACTTGCCACACAAGAGATGCACCAAGCCCAAAAAAGCTATGTCAAAAGACTGAAAATACTCAATGACCTTATCAAAATAGAGGTCAAACTAGGAAAAAAAGCAGAGATAGATCTGATTAAAGCCCAAAGTGATTATCAAGCCAATCTCTCATATTTGGAAATTATCCAAAGTAATATTGTCATTACTAAAGCATCTCTAGCGACACTTGTAGGAGTCAAAGAGATAAAAAATCTTAAATCCATCAAAGTCAAAGTCAAAAATCCTCAGCAAAGTATAAAGAGATTATTAGGTTACACCACAGGATTAGCCAAAATAGAGATTAGCCAACTCAACCTACAAAAAGCAGACAAAGTAATCCAAAAGAGTGAGTCAAGTTCTCTCCCACAAGTCTCACTCTCTAGCTATTATGGACATAACTATGGACCAAACGATAGTACTAATACTAACAGTGGAGAGTGGGAAGATGAAAGAAATTGGCAAATAGGGCTTAATGCCAAATGGAAACTTTTTGACTTTGGTAAATCAGATGCTGTGACACAACAAGCGAAAATAATGCAAATGAAATCCAAAATAGACCATGGACAGACAATCCTAGAACTCCGTAGATCACTTATAGAAGGATCTGAAAAGCTTAAACAATCATACGCAACTTATCAAAGCAATATCCAGCAGTTAGATTTAGCAAAAAAGAGTGAAAAGATAGAGAGTGTTCGCTATCAAAACAATGTTTCCACTCTCAATGACTTACTCTATGCCAAGAGTAAAACCAATCTTGCAACAGCTAAACTTATAGAGAGTAAATACAACTATCAAAAAGGAAATTATTATATGGATTATCTACTAGAAAGAGGGGTAAAATAGTGAAGAAGATTATAGGTATACTCGTTGTTATTGCTGTCATCATCTCTGCTGTGAATCTCTTCAAAACGCGTCAATCATCTCTAGCAGATGCAACTCCACCATCAGCACCTATGCTTACACTCTCTCTTGTAGAAGCACGACAAGGTGAAGTAACTAAATCGGAAAAATTTTTAGCCAAGCTAAAGTCACAAAGAGAGATAAGAATAACAACTAAATTCAGTGGCTATATCAAAAAAATAGCTATCAGTGAATCTCAATATATTAATAAGGGTGACTTACTTGTGAAGATAGATGAAGAGGAGTTATTGACCACGATAAAGTCACTCAAAGTCACAAAACAACAACAGCAAGACGATTATGATCTTACAGATCAAATCCATAAGAGAAATATCAAACTGACACAAGCAGGAGCATTATCCCAAGAGAAACTAGACCTTTCCAAACTCGCACTCCAAGGAAAGCTAACACAATTTATTAATACAAAGAAAAAAATAAAACAGCTCTATATACAGCTAGAGTATCTCGCTATCAAAGCTCCGTTTGATGGAATGATAGGGGATATACTCCTCAGAGAGGGGAGTTTGGCATCACCAAATCAAACTATATTGACGATGAGTCAAGTTTCACAAAAGATTACCTTTTCTTTTTCTCCCAAAGACCAAAGTATTAAAAAAGGACAAGCAGTTCTCCTTGATGGTGCTATTATAGGCAGTATTAAAACTATTTATACCAAAGCCCTGAATGGACTCTCTGTAGCAGAAGTCACGCTTACACGAAAAATGCTACTTCCTGAAGGGAGTTCCCTCTCTATTGAGGTTGTTATAGCTAAAGAAAAAGGCTGTATCATCCCTGTAGATACGCTTATATATGGCAAAGAGAGTACGAGAGTGATGGAGTATACGAGTGGTAAATTCTCCGCTATAGAGCTCAAAGTACTGTATGAAAACACCAAAGAGGCTCTTGTTACTCCTTGTCCCAAAGGCAAGATAGCCCAAGGGAGTGAAGCCAAACTCACAAAACTAGGCTTCTATAAAGAAGTGAAGATAAGAGATTTGGATGAGTAGTATAATATCTCACTCTGAAAAGTCATGGGTAGAACGACTCCTCAAGCGACCGCACTTTATCATCTCTTTTTTAGCCCTCTTCGTCTTTATAGGCTTTATGGGTTATGGCAAGATGGATCGCAATCTTTTTCCAAACTCTAACTATCCTGAAGTAGCTATCGTCATCATAGAACCCTCAGCATCTGCGGAAAGCATAGCATCCAATATTGCCGTGCCTATAGAAGAAGAGCTTTATACTCTCGATAATATCCGTAGAGCTTACTCTTCGACTATAGATGAGGTGACGGTTATCAATGCAGAGTTTGATTATAGTGTGGATATTAACAATGCAGTCAATGATGTTAACAACGCCATAGCCAAAATTCGTGCCAAGCTCCCTAGTGATATCAAAGAGCCACAAGTTATCAAGATTACCGAAGCTACCCCACCTGTTGTTGTCTACTCAATGATACCCAAACAGAGTGCAGAGGATGGGACAACTTACGAAAACTTACGAGAGCTTGCCAGTGGTGAGATACGCCAAGAACTACTCAAACAAGAGGGCATAGCGAATGTCGATATCTTTGGTGGGTATGAAAAAGAGTTACAAATTATCATAGACAAAGAGAAACTCAACCAATACGGTCTCACTCTAGGCTCTATCATGAGTCTCATCCAAAAGAACAATACAGAATACGCACTCGGTATCATCTCCAATACCCAAAGCAGATATCTTCTCAAAGTCGCAGGCAAAAGAGATCAGATCAGTAAGCTCAAAGCTATGGCAATCACGCCAAGCCTCAAGCTCTCTGATGTAGCAGAAGTCTATTTCGGTCACTATGAAAACAGTTCCCTCTACTATGGCAATGGCAAAAAAGCAATAGCCCTCTCTATCCAACGCTCCACTACAGGAGATGTCATCCGTACCATCACCACAGCAGAGAAGATCATAGCCAAATATGCGAACAAGTATCAAAACATCTCTTTTGAAGTATCAGATACACAAAAAGAGATCATAGCACTCAGTACCGATAATATGTTTGAGTCGCTTCGGGATGCTATCGTGATGGCTATTATCGTAGTCTTTCTATTTTTGGCTAGTTTCCGACAAGTGCTTATCGTACTAGTGACTATTCCTCTCGTCTACTCTGCGACTATCGCTTTGATGTGGCTTGTGGGGATTGATTTCAATGTCATTACTCTGACGGCTATTATCCTCGCTCTAGGGCTACTGCTTGATGATACGGTAGTGGTGATGGAAAATATAGAACGGCACCACAAAGAGATGGATGAAGAGATACATAAAGCTGTCTTTGTCGGGACAAAAGAGATCATGTTTGCAGACCTTAGTGGTACAGTAACGACTATGATAGCTCTTGCACCTATGCTCTTCATCGGTGGCTATCCACAGACTATCTTCCAACCACTTGTAGGTACTTTACTCTTGGCATTGGCAGCATCTTATATTATCTCTATCACTGCTGTACCTCTGCTCTCGCTCTATATCCTCTCTATCAAGAGTCCATGGATACGCAAATCTGAAGATTTTTTCCATCACTATATCAACAAAGCCAACCATTTTACGGCTAGCTTCTTCAAGGGTGCAGTGGAGCTTGCATTAGGCAGTAAAAAGATAGCGTTTTTGTATTTTCTTATATTGTTCATGCTCTTTGTAATCAGTGTCAAAGGAGTGATGCCACTCGTAGGCAAAGAGCTCACACCTCCTATGGATACAGGTGAACTTACTATCAAGATCACGACAGATGCCAATCTCCCCATAGAAAAATCCGAAGAGATTGTCAAGAGTGCTACACCTATCATAAACTATGCTTCAAAGGTACTACGAATCTCTACAAGCATAGGAAGTGAAGCTGGTACGATGAGTATAGGTGCAGGTGGCGGTGTAGACCAGATCTCTATGAAAGTGAGTTATATCAACCGCTTTGAAAGAGAGGATTCTATATGGAAGATTGCTAGAGATTTGCGTGAAAGATTAGGCTCTATAGCCCATATCAAGAGACTAGAAGTGACTCCAGCAGGTGGAAGTCCGATGAAGAGTATCCGAGGCAGTGTCGATGTATTGCTCAGCTCTCCTGATATAGAGAAGCTAGAAGAGGCAGGTAAGTCTATAGAAGCTGTGATGTATCAAACCGCTGGACTCATCTCTGTCACTCGTACTTGGGAAGAGGACAAATCAGTACTCAGTATGCAGATAGACGAAGCCAAAGCTCTGGAGTATGGACTCAGCAATGATATGATCATCCGTGAGATACAAATGCTTCTGCGTGGTGGTATAGTGGCGAGTTTCCCAAAACAAAATAGTGCAGACTACGCCGTGCGTGTATGGCTCCCCAAATCACAAAATAACACGATAGAGACCATACTCTCCACACTCATCTCCACTCCCAAAGGCAAAGTACCACTCAAAACATTTGCAGAGGTTAGCTCCCATATAGAGCCAAGTACCATCACACGAGAGGGACTCAACTATACACTCAACATCTATGGAAACAGAGAGAAGGTAGCTATATCACACATCATGGAAAACTTCGACAAAGCATTTACAGAACAAAATCTCACACTTCCCGATGGTGTAGAGATGGAGCAGATAGGTGATGTCAAGCAGTTTACCGAGTCAGCCAAACGAATGATAGGGGCGATATTTTTTGCTATTTTGTTTATCTTTTTGACTCTAATTGCGATGTTTAGCTCTATCAAAATCTCTTTTATGATACTGCTCTCCATCCCTCTCACTATCATAGGTGGTTCATGGATGCTTTTGACTCTCAACTACCATGTCTCCATGCCTGCGATGATGGGTTTCATCCTCTTAGCAGGTATTATAGTCAACAACGCCATCCTACTCATACACTTCGCCCTAGAACGGATGCTAGATGGATTGAGTAAAAAAGAAGCGATGATAGAAGCCATCAACCTCCGAAGTCGCCCTGTACTTATGACCGCTTTCTCTGTATCAGCAGGAATGCTCCCCGTAGCCCTAGGCTCTGCTATAGGTTTAGAAAAACTAGCCCCATTAGGAGCCGTAGCCATAGGCGGACTCATCATCGGTACACTTATGACCCTACTTTTTATTCCGATAGTGTTTATATGGACGGTAAAGGATAATGAGGTGGAGGAAGAGGTTTATGAGTAGTTTTGTTCTTATAAAATTTTAATATATACTTTATACAAATATTTCTACTGTCGTAGGTGTGACTATGTCACACGACATGGTTGGTATCTACTCTATAGTTATCTCTCTTAGCAATTCTTCCACTTTAGCCACACGGCAATAACCACCAAAAGCACTCAACGCTTGTTCATGTCGCTCAATACTCTCTGTATTACACCCATTTGATGCACATATCATTAAATATCCTCTATCTGCTCCATCTCTGATTGTATGATCTACGCATTGGTCTGTGAGAAATCCTGTGACGATGATCTGTTCTATGCCAATGTTTTTGAGTATATAATCAAATGTTGTTGAGTTAAAAAGGCTTGATGAGGTTTTGGGTAGAATTATTTCATCATCTAAAGGCTTTAGTTCTGATATAACTTTAGATTCCCAACACCCTTTTGCAAAGTTAAAACCACTTAATTTATAATCCAAACTTCTATCTCTTCCATCAGCAGTCAAACTCTCAATAGTGGTATATATAACTTCTATATTAGACTCTCTACATTGCTTAAGGAGTTTGGCAATATTTGGAATAGTTTTTTGCTTTGCTTCTTGGTAGAAATAAGGTCGTTTACTCTCTTCTTTTTCGTTGTAAGTTCCATTTTGTACATCTATAATCAAAAGAGCAATATTGCCCTTTTGGATAGGATAGTTACGGCTTGTTATCTTAGTAACATTGGGCATATTTATTCACTATTTCTTCATCACTCAAACCTTCTAATAATGATAATTCACTTCGTTTATGTATAAGATAGGCTTGGTGGAAGGCATCTCCCATAGATGATTTCATCATTTTACTCTCTTCTAAATAAGTCAATGCTTCATCTAAACTTTGAGGTAATCTCTTTACTCTTAATGCTTTTTGTTCTTCTTTTGTAAGACTGCTAGGATCATCTTGAATAATTTGTGGAAGGGTTAATTCCTCTCTTAGTCCACTTATTCCAGACCACACCAAAGAAGCAAGTACCATATAAGGATTGGCACTTGCATCAGAAGCACGAAATTCAAGATTGAAACGCTCAGAAGGATTGATACCATCTATTTTTGGAAGAGGGCATATTCTTATACTTGCTTCACGGTCTTTATCTGCAAGATTATTATAAGTAGCACTCCATCTATTTGGTTTGAGTCTCTCATAAGAGATTACAGAAGATGCAGTAAGTGCGATAAACTCTGGCATAGCTCTTAGGATTCCAGCAGTAAATGATGCTAGTTCTCTGTCTATAGAGCCTAATAATTCTGGATTATAACTATTTGCATTACCTTTTGCATCTACTAAACTATAATGTATATGTACGCCATTTCCTGTTTTTCCCATACCCATAATAGGAGAGAATGTAGCTTTATGTCCAAAGTGTCTTGCTACACTTCTAGTAATCTCACGCAGTTTGATAGCACGATCAGCAGATTCTAATCCCATACTAGCAGAACAAGTAACCTCGTACTGTTGCTCTCCATATTCAGGCATAAACATCTCAGGATTAACGCCATTGACTTCAAGAGCATTCATAAGTGTATTGGCAAATTCACCTTGGAGTCGCATAGCATCTAATCCATAAGCATTTCCTAATTTTTTACTAGCTCCAGAGTAGTGAAACTCATGCTCAAAAGCAGATTTTAGAGATAACCCAAATTCATTATTGAGTACATATAATCCTCTTTTGAGCCAATCACGAGGACAACATTCCCATGCACTCCCATCAAGATTTTTAAGATCACAAAGTACAAAATGCTCTCTACTCTTATCTTTATCTAAATCAAGAGTAACTTTAGTCTCCATATCAGGCACCATCAAAATATCACCTTTTGCACCCCAAGGAGTATTAACTATCTCTCCAAAAGTCGTTATCATTAGGTTTGTAGGAGCTAATCCCACACCACCTGCTATTGCTTTATCAGGCTTATCTGTCCAGTACCCTTTACCACGCATTTGAGAGGCATAGTCACAAATACATGCCATTACAATCTCTTTTTGTTTCATAATTATCTCACTTTAAAATTAATAATATAATATTATTATAACAAATAATAAAATAATTTTTCTTAAATATTAGTGAATAGTTATTTTCATCTGGCGTATAAACTGCTTATTTATTTCAAGTTTTTTGATTCCTCGTTTCTCTTCTAGTTGACCAGAGGAGTCTATACTATCAGCGATACCCTCCCAAGGCTCTATACAAATATAAGGAGCCTTAGGAACTGACCAAAATGCAATATAGGGAAAATCAGGATAAGATATGCTAAGGGAGTGTTTGCTTTTTGTACATTTTAGTGTGACTTTATCGGATATAATACTATCAAAAACCAAAGCATTTTTATCAAAAATACCATCATAAAGAGCAAGCTTTTTTCCCTCTACACAAGGCATTTTTTCAAGACCAATCAAAGCCCCATCCAAAAGTAGTCTATCAGCAGACTCTTTGGCATTAAACAGCAAAGAATAATCTTCCATTGTTATAGTATCATCAAGTTTCAAAGCAAAAGCAGGATGTGTCCCTAGAGAAAAATAGATAGTTTTATTATCACTGTTTTTAACCTTATATTCAATAGTCACATTAGAAGTATCAAGTGTATAAGTAATATATAGTTGGAACCCAAAAGGATAATTCTCTCGTGAGTTTGCATCATCAGATAAAATAAAAGAGAGTTTATCTTTTTCTTGGCTTACAAGCTTAAACTCTTTATCTCTAGCAAAACCATGTTGGGGAAGTTGATAGTTTTTTCCATTATAGCTATATTGACCATCTTTTAATGCTCCTACAATAGGAAAAAGCACAGGGGAAGTACGCCCCCAAAACTTAGCATCTCCAGACCACATATATTCATAATTTTCTTTAACTATACTCACTAACTCTGCTCCAAGACTATTGACTATAATTTGGAGTTGTCTATTTTTTATAGTATATTTCACAAAAAAATTATTTCAACTCTGCATTATGAGCTTCGGCTTCTTCTTTTTCTTTTTGGATTTGTTCTTCCATAGCTATAATACCCATTCGTACCTCATTAAGATAAAATGGAGTGACATCGTCATCTTTGCTCCATCTTACTTCGTCGAGTCTTCCTGTGTATTTTTCAGAGAGTTCATTGAGTTTGGTTTCAAAGACTTTGAGATCTTCGCAATCGAAGCTCTCTGTGGTCTCTGTATCTTCTAACTCTATATACCAGCCTGCACCTTGTGGATTCATTTTGATGGTTGCGTCAAATATTACATCCATTTTTAAACCTTTAACTTTAATTCACCTACTAGGCTTTTGATTCTTTCAGGTTGTTTTTTGCCTTCGATAATAAATCTTAGAGCATTTAATCGGATAAATCCTTCTGCATCTGCTTGGTTATATACTTCATCTTCTTCAAATGTTGAATGCTCTTCGCTATATAATGATTCATCAGACTTTCGTCCTACTACCATTACATTCCCTTTATAGAGTTTGAGTTTTACTTCACCATTAACTGTTTCTTGAGTTGCATCTATAGAATATTGAAGCATTTTTCTCTCTGGTGACCACCAAAAACCATTATAGATAAGTTTTGCATATTTTGGCATCAATTCATCTTTGAGATGTGCTTCTTCACGGTCTAGGGTGATAGATTCAATAGCTCTGTGAGCTTTGAGCATAATTGTTCCACCGGGAGTCTCATAACAGCCTCTTGCTTTCATTCCTACAAAACGATTTTCTACTATGTCTATACGACCAATTCCGTGTTTGTTTCCATAAGCATTTAATGCTGTTAATAAAGTAGCAGGACTCATCTCTTCACCATTAATAGCTACTGGGTCACCAAATTTATAGGAGATAGTAATATATTCTGCTTCATCAGGAGCATTCTCAGGAGAAACTGACCATAACCACATATCTTCTTCAGGTTCGTGATTTGGGTCTTCTAGTACTTCACCTTCATAAGAGATATGCAAGAGGTTCGCATCCATAGAGTAAGGTGATTTATTTCCTTTTTTCTCTATCTCTATACCATGCTCTTGTGCATATTCTAGAAGTTTGGTTCGTGAATTGAGATCCCATTCTCTCCATGGTGCAATTACAGCAATAGAAGGATCAAGACTCAAATATCCAAGCTCAAATCTTACTTGGTCATTTCCTTTACCTGTAGCTCCATGAGAAACTGCGTCAGCACCAGTAGCATGAGCGATCTCTATTTGCTTTTTAGAGATAAGAGGTCTTGCAATAGATGTACCTAGAAGATATTCACCCTCATAAATAGCATTTGCTCTAAACATTGGGAATACAAAATCTTTTACAAACTCTTCTCTAAGGTCAAGGATAAAGATATTCTCTTCTTTGATACCAAATTTCAATGCTTTTGCTCGTGCAGGTTCTACCTCTTCACCTTGACCCAAGTCAGCAGTAAATGTAACTACCTCACACTTATACTCATCTTGAAGCCACTTAAGGATAATACTTGTATCAAGTCCACCACTATATGCTAGTACTGCTTTTTTAATCTCTCTTTTTACCATTGTTTAGCCTTTTTTGTATAGTATAATTATTGCGATTCTAGCATAGTTAAGCTTTATTCTAAATCCAAATATTATCAATAAGTCGCGTCTCTCCAACCCATACAGCTACAAGTATCATGGTATTTCCTAGTTCTACTGTTTGGATGGAGTGAAAATCTCTACTTACAATGGCTATATACTCTATATTAGTTTTTTCTTGGAGAAGTTCTTGCATGTTATTTTTTATTTTATTACAATTTATTTCGCCAGAGAGTACAATTTGTGTAGCAAGTTTAAGAGAAGAAGATATCAGTAAAGCTCTCTCTTTTTCTTCTTCAGAAAGATAAACATTACGACTACTCAAAGCCAAGCCTCTCTCACCTCTAATAATCTCACAGGCAATAATCTCACAAGGAATAAAATAGTTTTGTACCATTTGTGTAATAAGTGCCAGTTGTTGGGCATCTTTTTTGCCAAAATATGCTTTGTTAGCAGAAGAAAGATTTAAAAGTTTCATAACAACCTGAAGCATTCCATCAAAATGTTCAGGGCGTTTTGTACCTTCTAATACATAACCACCTAGTGCAGGAGCCATTATTTTGAGTTCATCTTTTGCATACATATCATCTATTGTAGGCATAAAAAGTATATCCACACCTGCTAATTCACATATCCGATAATCTGCTTTTTCTCTTCGGGGATAACTCTCTAAGTCTTCACCCTCCAAAAATTGTGTAGGATTAACAAAAATAGAAACAATGACTATTTCATTCTCTTCTCTAGCCTGACGAATAAGAGAGAGATGCCCCTCGTGCAACGCCCCCATTGTAGGTACAAAACCTATATTGCCTCTAAGGCTTTTTTTGGCATCTTGGAGCTCTTGTATGCTATGGACTGTAACCATAAGAATCCTTGCTTTTTTAGAATCATAGCAAAAAAGATATTTATATAAAGATAACTTAGGCTACAATCTTGTTTTTACTATATTCGCGTATTTAGGAGTTATTAAATGTCACAAACCTTATTGAGTGCTAGTAATATTTCTCACAGTTTTGACTATGAACTCTTTGAAAATATTAATTTTTCATTAGATGCCTCTTGTAGCACTGCTATAGTTGGGCGAAGTGGCTGTGGAAAGTCTACACTTTTGCATATTTTCTCTACATTTTTAGAACCTATTTCAGGCAGTGTAACACTCCTAGGAGAAGATTTATATGCTCTTAAAGAGAGTAAAATAGAGCAGATAAGACGCTATGATATAGGGATTGTATTTCAATTTCATTATCTCTTCAAAGGAATGAGTGCCTTAGAAAATATCCAAGTAGCAAGTATGCTCTCAGGGCAAGAGATAGATACCAAAATATTAGAACAACTAGAAATTGATATGCTTATAAATCAAAAAATATCCGAACTCTCAGGAGGACAACAACAAAGAGTCTCTCTAGCAAGAGTATTAAGCAAAAAACCAAAAATTATCTTTGCAGATGAGCCAACAGGAAACCTAGACAAAGAGACTGCAAAGCTAGTTATGGATGTACTCCTAGAGTATATCAAAAAAGAAAATGCCTCTTTATTACTCGTAACTCATGACGAAGAGATGGCATTTAGATGCAACCAAAGCTACCGCCTAGAAGATAAAAAATTAGAAAGAATCAAATGAATATAGATGTCAATGCAATACTTTATAATGTAACCATGTTTTTTGTAGTGCTTGTAGGAGCATTCATCATCACCAAATTCCTATCCAAACTCGCAGGAGATGATGTGGATGAGGATTCGAAAGAGGAGTAGTTATTTTTATTATTCCTTGATTTTAATTAAACTCTGAGAAGTATAAAATAGAGTTCTTACAAAATTCAAAATATATTTTGGTGGGATTCTCCCACCCTACAAATGTATATAGTCGTAGGGTGGATAAAATCCACCATGTTTATATTGTATTTAGTAGTTTTGCAAGAGGTTTAATATATTAGTTATAACTTCCCTTTTTATGGTCGGCTAACGTCAACCTTATAAAACAAAAATCTTACTTTGCTTGTGCAATAAGTACACCTTCTATTACTTTGTTTATATCTCCATCCAAAATTCCAGCTACATCAGAAAATGGTTGATTGCTTCTGGTGTCTTTGACTTGTTGGTAGGGGGCTAGGACATAGGAGCGGATTTGGTGTCCCCATCCGTTGTCACTTTTTTCTATACCATCAATAACTGCTTGTTTTTTTGCCATTTCATATTCATAGAGGCGTGATTTTAGCATCTTCATCGCGGCGGCTTTGTTTTTGTGTTGACTTCGGTCGTTTTGGCATTGGACAACTATGCCTGTGGCTTCATGGGTTATTCTGATGGCTGATTCGGTTTTGTTGACATGCTGACCGCCTGCTCCTGATGCTCTGTAGGTATCTATGCGAATATCTTTGTCTTCGATGGCTATATCTATATCATCATCTATTTCAGGCGAGACCATTACAGAGCTAAAAGAAGTGTGTCTTTTGGCATTGCTATCAAATGGAGAGATACGGACTAGACGGTGTATTCCATTTTCTACTTTGAGGTATCCATAGGCATTTTCTCCTTTTATCATAAAAGAGACATCTTTGATTCCAGCTTCATCACCTGCTTGATAATCTAAGCCTTCAACCTTGAATCCTCGTCGTTCTGCCCATCGTAGATACATACGGTAGAGCATATTTGCCCAATCTTGACTTTCTGTACCACCTGCTCCAGGGTGAATGGATACAATGGCATTGTTGGCATCATGTTCACCTGAGAGCATCATTGTTACTTCTAGGGCTTCTGTTTTCTCTTTGAGCGTTTGGGCTTCATCATAAAGCATTTCTAGGGTTTCATCATCACCTTCTGCTTTAGAGAGTTCAAAATACTCTTGGGCTTCATCCACTGCATCTTTTGCAAGAGAAAATTTTTCTAGCATTCGCTCTAGTTTTGTTTTTTCCTGAGAAATTTTCCCTGCATTACTTACATCGAGCCAAAAGGTACTATCTTCTTGCATGGTCTCTATTTCTTTGAGCCTTGATTGGAGTAAATCAGGCTTAACAATATTTTGTATATTCTCCATTTTGATAGAGAGTGTCTTTAGTAGTTCACTGTATTCATAAGCATCCATAAGTTTTCTTTACTCTTTTTTGATGCTATTTTATCTAAATGATAGTGAGGTTTTGGTTATAATAGGAAAACTAAACAAAATGGAAAAGATATGAATATAGAACAGTTAGACAAAGCATTTGTACTCCCTACTTATGCGAGAAATTATACAAATTTTGTACGAGGTGTTGGCTCAACTCTTTATGATGATAGCAACCAAGAGTATATAGATTTTGCAAGTGGAATAGGGGTAAACTCTGTAGGTCATGGAAACGAGGCTCTAGCCCTAGCTTTGTCTGAACAAGCCAAAAAAATAATCCATATCTCAAATCTTCAAGTGATAGAACCACAGGCAAAACTAGCACAAAAGATTGTAGAGCTTAGTGGCTATGATATGGCTCTATTTTTTGCTAATTCAGGAGCAGAAGCTAATGAAGGTGCTATTAAGATAGCCAGAAAATATGGTGAGACAAAGTTTGATAATAAACGCTATAAGGTGATTACCCTAGAACACTCGTTTCATGGACGCACCATTACTACAGTCAAAGCCACAGGGCAAGAGAGCTTTCATACTCCAAACTTCTCCCCATATCCTGATGGATTTAGCTATGAAAAATCAATAGAAGATGTTTATAAGGCTATTGATGATGAGACTGTAGCTGTATTGATAGAGCTTGTACAAGGTGAGGGTGGGGTAGAACCATTTGCCAAAGAAGAGATTCAAAATCTAGCCACTCACCTTAAATCAAAAGAGATTTTACTTATAGTTGATGAGGTGCAAACAGGAGTCTACCGTACAGGAGAGTTTTTGGCATCAAATCTTTATGAGATAAGCCCAGATATTATTACACTTGCCAAAGGTTTAGGTGGAGGTGTGCCTATTGGTGCTGTGATGACAAGCCACAAAGATATATTGAGTGCAGGTGACCATGGGAGTACTTTTGGTGGTAACTACCTGAGTACAACAGCAGGATTAAGTGTATTAGATACGCTTAGTAATTTGTATGAGAGTGGAGAATTACATGAAATGATGCTCTATTTTGAATCAAAAGTTCAGGATATTGCTACAAAATATAATCAGCTCTTTAGCAAAGAAGTAGGCTTGGGTGTGATGCGTGGATTGCGTGCAAAAGATAGTGATATATTAGGTAAAATACTTACCAATAGTATGAATGAAGGTTTAATAATATTAAAAGCAGGACGGAATACAGTTCGTTTTTTACCAAGCCTTACAATTACCAAAGAAGAAATAGACGAAGGATTTAAACGATTTGAAAAGGCTTTGGCTTTAGTCTAAAAATTATGATAGTAAATATCGCCCTAAAATTAAATAGTTCTATAAAGTACCGAGGGATAAAACGGTACTTTAATTCTCTTCTTAATAATCCTCGTAATCGGAATAAAAAATATTTTGACACTGTTATGATATTTTTTATTTTGAGTTCTATTCTTATTCTTATCTACGAAGTACAACATACTGTAGAACCTTGGATAGATTATTATGATATTTATTTTGTTTCTGTAATCTTTTTGATTGAGTACCTTTTGCGTTTTTGGGTGTATAGTGATGTGCATAAGATGATTGTTACAGAGTATGAAGAGTCCCAATTTTTGGGGAGAGAGTTTTCTCTTTGGAAGCCACTCAAACTTGCATTAAAAACAAAATTAGAGTATATGAAAACTCCAAGTGCCATTATTGATATTTTGGCTATTTTACCAGCCTATAGACCTATTAGAATTTTGCGTTTTTTTGTACTATTTCGTGTATTTAAGCTTTTGCGGTATACCAAAAGTATTAATCAATTTGTAGATGTACTAGCCAATAAAAGGTTTGAACTTTTTACACTTCTTTTTATTCTATTTTTTGTGATGGTTGTTTCAGGGATAGCTATTTATGTATTAGAAGAGAAGTCTAATCCAGATATAGACTCTCTTTTTGACGCTATTTATTGGGCATTAATAACTATTTCAACTGTGGGATATGGGGATATAGCACCTGTTACAACGGGTGGGCGTATTATCTCTATTCTTATAATAATTTCTGGAATTGCTATGATCTCTTTTTCTACTTCGGTAATTGTATCAGCATTTTCAGAGAAATTAGGGGAACTCAAAGAGCATCGAACTATTGATAAAATTAATAAAAATGAGATGTTTTTAATCATTTGTGGCTATGGTCAATTGACTAAAATATTTTTGCATCAAGAGAAAAAGACACTTAAAAATTATATTATAATAGACAAAGAAGCACAAAGAGTTAGAGAAGCTATTAATGACGGATACCATGCTATTTGTGATGATGCAACCAAACAAGAATCGTTAAGTCGATATGATATTAAGTATGAGAAGATAACACTTTTGTGTCTAACTCATGATGATATAGAAAATATATATATTACACTCAATGCTAGAAGTCTTTCACGAAAAATTAGTATTATAGCGCGTGCAAGTACAAATAATTTGGTAAAAAAATATACCTTAGCAGGAGCGAATCATGTACTTTTGCCAAATGAAATTGCTAATATTATGCTCTTCTCAGCAATAAAAAACCCTATTATATACAAAGCAAGTCATGCTATTTTGATGGGAAAACCTATAGCAGTGACTGGAGAAGTTCGAGTAAATAATAAAGATAAACTTATAGGAAAATCTATAGAAATGATTGATTTTGAGGCGAGAAAGTTACTCTTCATTGGAATTGAGCGAGGTGGAGATGATGGAGAGTTTTTATTTAATCCCCAACCTCAAACAATAATCCTTGAGGGAGATGTATTATTAGTAATGGGTATGCAAATTAGTTTAGATTACTTTAAAGAGGTATATCAAAAAAATAGTTTTTATTCCTCTTTTTCGTAGGCATCTAACATATCCATTCTTTGACCTTTATCATTAAACTTTTTGCGATAATAGTTACGGATAATTACAAAAGTCATAAAAGCAAAAAGTGTCAAAGCTAGTATATAAATTATATCACCTATTGGCATGAAATCTCCTCTAAACTATTTTCAATTGAGATTTTTTTGAAACCATCAAAGTTTTGTCGCAAGGCTTCATAAGTAACGATACCCACGCTTACACCCAAATTAAGACTGCGTCCTGCTCCACCCATTGGGATAGTGATACATCGGCTAGGATTCTCTAGGAGAACCTTCTCATCTATGCCTTTTGTCTCTGAACCAAAGAGAATATAATCATCTTTGGCAAAAGAAGCATTAAAATAGATATTATCTGTTTTTGTTGTTGCTAAATGTGTATTATTATCTATAGGATGCTTTTCTAAGAAAGTATCAAAATCTTCCCACACTACGAGGTTAAGTTTATGCCAGTAGTCTAATCCTGCTCTTTTGACGGCTTTATCATCTATATCAAAACCTAAAGGCTTAATAAGATGAAGCGTTGCATCTAGGTTGACACAAAGCCTACCTATTGTACCAGTATTAGGTGGAATTTGAGGGTTTACAAGAACTATATTAAACATTTTTAATCCTAGAAGATAATCGTTTTATTTCCATGCACAAAGACACGGTCATTGAATACAAAAGAGAGGGCTCGTGCTAATACAATTTTTTCTACATCTCGTCCTGCTCTTTGCATATCACGCCATTCAAGTCTGTGGTTTACAGAGATAACATCCTGAGAGATAATAGGACCCTCATCAAGATCGCTTGTGACATAATGAGCAGTTGCACCTATTATCTTGACTCCTCTTGTATGGGCTTGTTTATAAGGGTTTGCACCTATAAAAGCTGGTAAAAATGAGTGATGGATATTAATAATTTTTTTAGGATAGTAATCTACAAAATCAGAACTTAATATACGCATATATTTAGCCAAAACAATATAATCAAAATCAAAAGTATCTAATACTTTAATAACTTTTTGTTCATGCTCTTCTCGGCTTAGATCTTCTGTACCAATATGAATAAAAGGGATATTAAAACGATTAGTAAGCTCTTTGAGGTCATTGTGATTAGAGATAACAGCTTCTATATTCGCTTCAAGCTCATTAGATGCCCAACGAATGAGAATATCACCCAAACAGTGTGACTCTTTTGTTGCCATAAGGATAATTTTTTTTGATTTTGGTTCTATAATACGAATTGTAGCATCATTAGGTAGAGCTAAAGTAAGAGCCTCTTTGATCTCATCTATAACAAAATCACCAGAGATAACACTCCGCATAAAAAATTTATTTTTTTCTTTATCTACAAATTCACGGTTATTATCTATATTGAGTTTACGGTCATAGAAAACCTTAGAGATCTGATAGACAAGACCTTGGGAATCTTGACAATCTATCAGAACGCGTGCTTTTTGTGCCATATTATCTCGAAGCGTAGTCTGCAATAATATCACCCATTTGAGAACAAGAGACTATTTCTTTGGCATCAAAATCACCAATATCACCTGTACGGTAACCATCTTGGAGTGCTTTTTTGATAGCCTCATCTATTTTATTAGCTGCAGCATCTTCACCTAGAGCATAGCGAAGCATCATACTTGCACTAGAAATAGTTGCAAGAGGATTTGCTATACCTTGACCAGCTATATCAGGAGCAGAACCGTGGATTGGTTCAAAGAGACCAACGCCTTTTCCTGTGCTTGCACTAGGAAGTAAGCCAATTGAACCACTAAGCATACTTGCTGCGTCAGAGAGAATATCTCCAAAGATATTTCCAGTAAGAATTACATCAAACTGTTTAGGGTCACGAATAAGTTGCATAGCAGCATTATCAACATACATATGTGTAAGTTCCACTTCTGGATACTCTTTTGCCATCTCTTCGACTATTTCACGCCAAAATTGGCTTACTTCAAGTACATTTGCTTTGTCTACAGAACAGATTCTTTTTTCTCGTTGCATTGCAATATCAAAAGCAACTCTTGCAATTCTTTGAACCTCTTCTCTTGTGTAAACCATAGTGTTATATGCTTTGTCTGCTAAGAGTTCTCTTGGCTGACCAAAGTATATACCACCAGTAAGTTCACGAACTACCATTATGTCTACACCTTTGATAACAGAGGCTTTAAGCGTAGAAGCATTAATAAGTTCATCATACACAGTAGCAGGACGAAGGTTTGCAAATGTACCCATTTCTTTACGCAGACCCAAAAGCCCACTTTCAGGACGAAGATGTCTTTCTAAAGTATCCCATTTTGGTCCACCAATGGCTCCAAAAAGGACACTGTCACACTTTTTGACACCTTGAATAGTCTCTTCAGGAAGTGGTACACCTGTCTCATCAATAGCTGAACCACCTAATAACATCTCTTGATATTTTAGGTTAAAATTTAGTGCAACAGATACTGCGTCAAGTACTTTGATAGCTTCATCAATAATTTCTGGTCCAATTCCATCGCCTTTGATAACGCCTATTTTATAACTTTTATTCATTCTGTATTACCTTTTACTCTGTTGAATTGCAATCTCATTTTTGGCAAACTGTATAAGTCCACCAGCATCTACTAATTCCTGCATAAAATCAGGAATAGCAGTAAATTTATAAGTTTTTGATTGAGTGATATTGATAATTTCACCACTAACCATATTTATTTTTACAGTATCTCCCTCATCTATTTGAGCTGATTGTGGAAGCTCAAAGATAGGCAGACCCATATTGAAAGCATTACGATAGAATATTCTAGCGAATGTTGGTGCAATAATGGCACTAATACCAGCAGCTTTCAGTGCTATTGGTGCATGTTCTCTACTACTACCACAACCAAAATTTTCACCTGCTACTATTATATCACCCTCTTGCATTTTATTCACAAAAGAGGGATCGGCATCCTCCATAACATATTTTGCTAACTCTTTTGGTTCACTAGTATTGAGATATCGTGCTGCGATGATCAAATCTGTATCGATATTGTCACCAAATTTCCAAACTTTACCTTGCAAGCTAAGTTCCTTTCAAACGATTATTTTTGTCATTTTAGCTAAAAAGTGAAAAATAATCAAATAGTTATTAAAAATTATAGAGATATAGCTCTTTTTCTTTTATAAATATATTGCAAAAAGGAATTTTTAGGGTATTTGGGTATAATATACCGTTACTAATATAAAAATAACAAAGTATAAATATAATACGCATCTAACGACAAAAGGTTTCAAAATTATGGCAGCAAAAGAGATAATGAAACAAGTAGAAGAACTTTTTAAATCAGTAAAAAAAGGCGATGCAATTACCTTTGAAAATATTGCAAAAGAGTTTGATAAGCAGATGACTGTTGCTCAAGCAAAAAAGATACAGCAACTAGCAAAAGCTAATCAAGTAGAGATGGTATCTGCATCAGAATATGCGAAGTTTCTTACAGAAAAAGAGAGTAAAAAACGAATACTTGCTAGAAAAAAAATGGCAGAAAATAATATTAAAGATGATTTTGATTTTACCAAAGAAAAAGAGCTTCTTGAGTGGAGTAGAAGTGATAGTCCTGTAAGAATGTATTTACGAGAAATGGGAAAAATACCTCTTTTAACAAAAGAAGAAGAGATTTTCTTGAGTAAACAAATTGAGAGTGGAGAAGATGTCATTATTGATGCTATCTGTTCTGTTCCTTATTTAATTGATTATATTATAAATTATCGTGAGCCTCTTTTGAATAGAGAGCGACGAGTAAAAGAGCTTTTTAAGAGTTTTGAAGATGCTGGAACTGATGATAGTACTGAGACAGAAGTAGAAGAGAGTGCAGGTTCAGATGCTCCTGTCAAAGATAATAAAAGAGTCAAGCAGGTAGTTGATAGTTTTAAACTTCTTGAAAAAAGTAAAAAAGAGTGGATGAAAGAACGAGATGAACTTCTCCGAGTCCAAGATATTGAAACTGATATAATAAAAATAGTACATGAAAGATTAAAAGTTGCCTACAAAAAAGAGCAACTCAAAAAATCACTTTTGGACTTAGGACCAACAAGTAAACTTATTAATGAGCTTGTAAAAGCTATGGAAACAGCATTGAAAAGTGATGATTCTTTTGATAAAGAGTTAAAGAGACTAGAGTATAAACTTCCACTTTTTAACGAACATCTCAAAGAAAATCATACAAAAATTCTTGATGATATTATCAATATGGACAAAGAAGATATCTCTAATGCTGTACCTGAAACTACTATGGTAAGTACTTATGTGGAGATTAAAAAGTTATTTGAAACGCGAGAAGCAAGTAAAGATAGCTTTAATCTTGATCCTAAAAAGCTTGAAGAGATTTTGAATCAAATTCGTCAAGGGAAAGCAAAAAGCGAACGAGCCAAAACTCGTATGGCAAAGTCTAACCTTCGGTTAGTTGTTTCTATTGCCAAAAGATATACCAATCGTGGATTACCATTTTTGGATCTTATCCAAGAGGGTAATATTGGTTTGATGAAAGCTGTTGATAAGTTTGAGTATCAAAAAGGATATAAATTTTCTACTTATGCTACTTGGTGGATTCGTCAGGCTATTTCACGAGCCATTGCCGATCAAGCAAGAACAATTCGTATTCCTATTCATATGATAGAGACTATTAATCGTATTAATAAGATAATTAGAAAACATCTTCAAGAGACAGGAAAAGAGCCAGATTTAGATAGCATTGCTAAAGAAGTAGGTCTTTCTGTAGATAAAGTGAAAAATGTTATCAAAATTACAAAAGAACCTATTAGTCTTGAAACTCCTGTAGGAGATGAAGATGATGGTAGATTTGGTGACTTTATTGAAGATAAAACAACACTTAGTCCTACGGATGCTGTACTCAAAGATGACTTAAATAGTCAAATTGATGATGTTCTCGATCAACTAAATGAACGAGAAAAAGCTGTTGTTCGTATGCGTTTTGGATTGCTAGAAGATGAGAGTGATAGAACACTCGAAGAGATAGGAAAAGCTCTGAATGTAACAAGAGAGAGAGTAAGACAGATAGAATCATCAGCTATCAAAAAGCTTAAACATCCAAAAGTAGGGCGAAAGCTTAAGAACTATATAGAGGAATAAGAATGCAAAAATCGCTTGACGCAGAACCCAAAATTTTTGCTCTTATTATTGGAACAGAGATTTTAAATAGACGCAGGGTAGATGCTCATTTTGATTTTGTTTCAACTCTTTTAGAAGAGTACGGACGCAAACTCTCTGGCTCTTTTATTATAGAAGATGATCCCGCTCTAATTGTAAAAACAATCCGATTTATTGCTTCTTTGCCAAATAGTATTATCTTCAGTTTTGGAGGTATTGGGTCAACTCCTGATGATTATACTCGTAAATGTTCAGCGATTGCGTTGCGAGATGGAAATTTGTATAGACATCAAGAAGCAGAAGCGATTATAAAAGAAAAATTAGGCTCCAAAATATCTGTACACTCTCTTAATATGGCAGACCTTCCAAAAGGCTCCAATCTTATTGAAAATCCTTTTAATGGTATGCCTGCATTCTCTTTGGATGAGAGATACTTTTTTGTTCCTGGGTTTCCAGAAATGAGTCATCCTATG